>JBKBXN010000007.1:457-35586 GCA_046314055.1 Brevundimonas sp. | reverse complement strand
TCGACGCTGGCGATCGACGCCCGCCAATCTCAACTGAAGGAAACAGACACCTTCCAGTTCGGCGTCGAGGCGGCGCGGACGACATCGCTCAGGGCGGACGAACGACCAAGCGTTCTCGAGGACAATCCCGCGCGCGAAGGCAGCACCCTCCGCCCGGCGACCCAGACTGCGGCGGCGAACCTTTCCATGACGGGAACAGTCGGCGACTGGGCGACATCGCTGACCGCCAGCGCCCAGGAGCAGCGCACTCGGTTTTCGTCTCGCGTCGCAGGAACCGCGCTAGACACGCGACAGGGCATAAGCGTCCTGAACGCGAGCGGCGGCGTCAGCGGCTCCGCCTATGGCTGGTCGGTGCGGTTGGGTATCGACGCGGTCGCCATCGAAAGCCGCCAGAAAGGAATCCTAGACCTCACCGCCCGAGATCTGTCGGGCGTGGCGAACCTGTCCGCCGACCGGACTTTGATCGACCTGCCGGCGGGGCCGATGTTGATGACGGTGGATACGCAATACTCCCGCGCTCGATCTGAAACCAACCCCTCGGACGGAGGGACGACCCAATCCTCGCAGGCGCTCGATGTAAGGTCTGGCCTGACGCTTCCGATCTGGTCGGCCCTGCAGGACGAAGGGGGAACGGGCTGGGGCGATCTTGTCGTCACCCTCGGCGGACGGTTGAGAACCTTGGACACCGCAGGGACGGACGGCCAGGGACTCAATGCCGGCTTCGCCTGGGGGGCTTCGAGCCGGTATCGGTTCACCGGGCAATGGTCCCGCGCAACAGACGCCCCCACGCGTGATCAAAGGTTCGCCCCAGTCCTCTATGGAGCGCCGCAGACCGTGTATGATTTCCGATCCGGCGAGGCCGTGGAAATCCTGCCCTTCACCGGCGGAAATCCAGACCTTCGGGCGCAGGAAACACAGTCGGCGTCGATCGGCGCCTCGGCAGGCCCGTTCGGCCGTTGGGGCCTCCAGGGCAATCTCGATCTGCAGAGCACGCGATCGACCGCCGCGATCGGCGCCCTGCCCGCGCTGACGCCGGCGACCGAAGCCGCCTTCCCGGATCGATTTTTGAGAGATGCGACGGGGCGTCTGTTTGCCGTCGATCAGCGCGCAATCAATCTGCAGGAGATCGCTTCCGACATCCTCTCGTCCGGCCTGACCGCCAACATTCCCTTTGGCGAGGCCGCTCCGGGGTCGCCCGGGCGAGGCTCGGTCCAAGTCTCCTTCAGCCATACTTGGCGCCTCGCGGATCGCCTGATCATCCGCAACGATCTTCCCCTGTTCGACAGGCTGGCCGGAGATGGCGGCGGCGTACCCCGCCACCAGGTGGCCCTGAGGATGGACGGACGATTTGGGCGCTGGGGCGCGAACCTGAACGCCGCCTGGCGCAGCAACGCACGCATTCGACGCGACGACGGTCAGGACGGTCCGCAAGACCTTCTCCTATCGCCCGTGACCACTATAGGCGTGAAGGTCAGCACCATCGTGGAAGACAAACGGCGCGAGACGACAGAAACGCCCGGCCGTCGTCGAAACGACGGACTTCGCCTCGAACTGGAGATCGAGAATCTGTTCGACGCCCGACCCGGCGTGCGCCTCGGCGACGGTCGTCCCGCGCCGGGTTATGGCCGGAACGACCAAGACCCGCTGGGCCGGACAGTTCGCCTCACGGCAAGCCGCCGCTTCTGACACGAGCTGCCAGGCGCAACCGAACAGTCAGTGCATTGGCTATCTCAGCCTAGGGGACGGGCAGTTCAGTGCAGCGGGCTGGCCGATCTGACCATTTAGCGCCTCGAGCGTCACCCATCGATTCCTCGATACACCTTCAGGATAGGTGTGAGGTGAGCGACGCATCTCGACCCGCCAATATCAAGTTAGAACGGGCAAAGGCCTCGAGCCCGTTCGTGCTGCAGGAATCATGAGAGGTCGGGGCGAGGCGTTGGTGGAGCTGGCGCGGGCCAACCTCTAGGGCGGAACCGGACAGCAGAACGCCGCCCCGCATCGCTGCGGGGCGGCGTCTTCATGGGCGACGGATCAGGACTTGATGAAGGCCAGCAGGTCGGCGTTCAGCACGTCGGCGTGGGTCGTCAGCATGCCGTGCGGATAGCCGGCGTAGGTCTTCAGCGTCCCGTTCTTGAGCAGGGCGGCCGACAGCGGGCCAGAGTCGGCGTAGGGGACGATCTGGTCGTCATCGCCGTGCATGACCAGGGTCGGAACCTGGATGGCCTTCAGGTCGTCGGTGAAGTCGGTTTCCGAGAAGGCCTTGATGCCGTCGTAGTGGGCCTTGGCGCCGCCCATCATGCCCTGACGCCACCAGTTGTCGACCACCGCCTCCAGCGTGGTCACGCCGGGCCGGTTGAAGCCATAGAAGGGCCCGGCCGCGACGGCGCGATAGAATTCGGCCCGGTTGGCGGCGAGACTGGCGCGGAAGCCGTCGAACACTTCGATCGGCAGACCGCCTGGGTTGGCGGCGGTCTTCAGCATGATCGGAGGCACGGCGCTGACCAGCACGGCCTTGGCCACGCGGTCGGCGTGACGGGCGACATAGTGGGCGACCTCGCCGCCGCCGGTCGAGTGGCCGATATGGACGGCGTTGCGCAGGTTCAGATGGGCCGTCACCGCCGCGACGTCGGCGGCGTAGTGGTCCATGTCATGACCTTCGGACACCTGGCTGGAACGACCATGGCCGCGACGGTCGTGCGCGACGACACGGAAGCCCTTCAGCAGGAAGTAGATCATCTGGGTGTCCCAGTCGTCCGAACTCAGAGGCCAGCCGTGATGAAACACGATGGGCTGAGCGTCCTTGGGACCCCAGTCCTTGTAGTAGATTTGAACGCCGTCCGAGGTGGTGACGTAAGACATGGTGTCATCTCCGGTGATGGAGGCCGAGGCGCGGGTCGCCCCCGCCGATGCGATGGTTGGGATGAGGGAGGACAGCCCGAGCGCCGCCCCGCCGGCCAGAAGGCCACGACGAGACGCCTGGGGGAAGTCGGATACGAAGGCCGTCATTTGCACAGGTTCCAAGGGTCACGCGGTGCGGCCGCGCCCGTAATCGACGCCGACAAACTGACTGTCCCGCGGGCGCCGGTCTTGGACCATGCCGCTGTGATCGAGCGCCGCCGCGCCGACCGCTTTTGAGCTTTTCGGTCCAAGACCCGACGGCCGGATGCGAACAGGCTCGCGCCAAGCCACGCACCGTCCAGGACCGATAGCGCCCGAAAATTGGGCCAGAAATAGAAACGATGAGTTTTGTTAGTTTCCATTTCGGACATGCGAGCGCGCAGGCACACTCCCTTCATCGAAACGCCGCCGCGCGGCTGAACCAGAGGATTTGACAATGACCGCCACCGCCACCCCGACCGCCGGCAAAGGCCTGCTGACCCCCGCCGACCACACCCTCATCCTGGTCGACCACCAGTCGCAGATGGCCTTCGCCACCGCCTCGATCGACATCGGCGCCCTGCGGACCAACACCGCCCTGGTCGCGACGGCGGCGCGCGATTTCAAGGTTCCGACCATACTGACCACCGTGGCGGAAAAGACCTTCTCCGGCCCGATCTTCAGCGAGATCAAGGAGGCCTTCCCCGACGCCCCCGTCTATGACCGCACCACGATGAACGCCTGGGAGGACGCCCAGGTAACCGACGCCGTCAATCGCGCAGGCAAGTCGCGCATCGTCATCGCCGGCCTGTGGACCTCGGTCTGCATCGTCGGCCCGGTCCTGTCGGCCATCGACCAGGGCTTCGAGGTCTTCGTCATCACCGACGCCTCGGGCGACGTCTCGAACGAGGCGCATGAGCGCGCCGTCCAGCGAATGATCCAGGCCGGCGCCCGGCCCATGACCTCGATCCAGTATCTGCTCGAGCTGCAACGCGACTGGGCGCGCGGCGATACCTATGAAACCACCACCGGCGCTGCGGTGAAGTTCGGCGGCGCCTATGGCGTGGGGCTTCAGTACGCCCGCGCCATGCTGGGCGAACACGCCCGCGAAGGCTGATCCCGTTCCAACCCGCTGACCAGAAAGGCGCCGCCATGACCGCCCGCAACGACATTGAGCAAACGGACGTCCCGGCGGCGCCCGATCCGGACCGCGAAGAGGCTCTGGACGAGGCGTTGAGCGACAGTTTCCCGGCCAGCGATCCCGTCTCCATAGACCAAAGGCAGGACGCGCGATGAAGCCCCTCGTCGTCGCCCTGGCCGTGGGCCTGCTGGTCGGGTGCCTCTATGGACTGCTGAACGTCCGCTCCCCCGCCCCGCCCTATGTGGCCCTTCTGGGGCTGCTGGGCATCCTCCTGGGTGAACAGGGGACGCAGTATGTGCGGCACAGACTGAACCCGCCGCTTCCCGTCGCCGCCCCGCCCGTCGATCCCGCTCGATGACCCAGACCCGTCGCACCGCAATCACCGCCCTCGGCCTGGCCGGACTGGCCCCCGCCGCCTTCGCACGGACTTCCCCCATGACCCCCAACGTGAACAAAGCTCCCGACCTGATCCTGCACGGCGGCCGCTTCACCACCCTGGACCGCGCCAATCCCAACGCCGAGGCCGTAGCGGTCAAGGACGGGGTGTTCACCGCCGTCGGCTCGGCGCGCGAGATCATCCCGACGGCCGGACCCGCGACGAAGATCATCGACCTGGGGGGCCGGCGGGTCACGCCCGGCCTGATCGACAGCCACACCCACGTCATCCGGGGCGGGCTGAACTATAATATGGAGCTGCGCTGGGACGGCGTGCCCAGTCTGGCCGACGCCATGGCCATGCTGAAGACCCAGGCGGCCAACACCCCGCCGCCCCAGTGGGTGCGAGTCGTCGGCGGCTTCACCCGCCACCAGTTCGCCGAAAAACGCCTGCCGACCCTGGACGAGATCAACGCCGCCGCGCCCGAGACGCCGGTCTTCATCCTGCACCTGTATGACCGCGCCCTGCTGAACCGCGCCGCCCTGCGCGCCGTCGGCTATACCAAGGACACGCCCAATCCGCCGGGCGGCGATATCCAGCGCGACGCCGCGGGCGAGCCCACCGGCATGCTGATCGCCCAGCCCAATGCGATGATCCTGTATTCGACCCTGGCCAAGGGGCCGAAACTGCCGGAGGAGTACCAGCTGAACTCCACCCGCCACTTCATGCGCGAGCTGAACCGGCTGGGCGTGACCAGCGTCATCGACGCCGGCGGCGGCTTCCAGAACTATCCCGACGACTATGAGATCATCGAGAAACTGCACGAAGACGGCCAGCTGACCGTGCGTCTGGCCTACAACCTGTTCACACAGAAGCCGAAGGAAGAGCTGAACGACTTCAAGACCTGGGGCAAACAGGTGCGGCCCGGCCAGGGCGACGACTATTACCGCCACAACGGCGCCGGCGAGATGCTGGTCTATTCCGCCGCCGACTTCGAGGACTTCCGCCAGCCCCGCCCGGACATGCCGGCCAATATGGAGACCGACCTGGAGCCGGTGATCCGCCAACTGGTCGAGCAACGCTGGCCCTGGCGGCTGCACGCCACCTATAACGAGACCATCGACCGGGCGCTGGACGTCTATGAAAAGGTCAATCAGGACATGCCGTTCGACGGCCTGCACTGGTTCTTCGACCACGCCGAGACGATCAGCGAACGCAACATCGACCGGATTGCGGCCCTGGGCGGCGGCATCGCCGTGCAGCACCGCATGATGTACCAGGCCGAGGATTTCGCCGAACGCTATGGCGCCGAGGCCCTGGCCGACAGCCCGCCGATCTCGAAGATGCTGGCGGCCGGCATCCCTGTGGGCGCGGGCACGGACGCCACCCGCGTGGCCTCCTATAACCCCTGGGTTTCGCTGAGCTGGCTGGTGACGGGCAAGAGCCTGGGCGGCTTGCGCATGTATCCGGCCGCCCAGCGGCAGGACCGGGAAACCGCCCTGAGGCTCTGGACCGAGGCCAATACCTGGTTCTCGAACGAAGAGGGCAAGAAGGGCGTCATCGCGGTGGGCCGACTGGCGGATCTGGTCGTGCTGGACCGCGACTATTTCTCGGTGGCCGAGGACGAGATCGTCCATATCGAGAGCGACCTGACCCTACTGGGCGGAAAGATCGTCTGGGGCGCAGGCGACTTTGCCCGCGAGGCCCCGCCGATCCCGCCGCCGACGCCGAACTGGTCGCCGGTGCGCGCCTTCGGCGGCTATCACTCGACCAAGACTGAGGAGCGGACGGGCTTCTTCGCCAAGGTGGCGGCGGCCTGCGGCTGTTCGACCGCCTGCGGGGTCCACGGCCATGACCATGCGGCCACGGCCCGGCTTCAGGCCCCGGCGCCCGACGCCAGATCCTTCTGGGGCGCCCTGGGCTGCGCCTGCTGGGCGGTGTAATCATGACAGCTGCGACCTCCCCCCGTCCCATCGCCGCCCTGCTCGACGCGCCGGGCGTCGCCCTGATCGGCCGTCTCCTGCTGACCTCGCCCTTCTGGATCAGCGGCGTGCTGAAACTGTTCGACTTCCCCTCGGCCGTCGGCGAGGCGGCCCATTTCGGACTGCAGCCGGCGGCGGCGGTAGCCGTCGCCGTCATCCTGCTGCAGATCGGTGGATCGCTGGCGGTGATCCTGAACCGTTGGACCTGGTTGGGCGCCGGCGCCCTGGGCGTCTTCACGGCGCTGGCGAACCTGATCGGCCACCCCTTCTGGGCCCTCCCCGATCCCATGGCGCGCTTCCACGACATGAACGCTTTCACCGCCAACCTCGGCCTGATCGGCGGGCTGATACTGGCGGCCATACTGGCCGAGCGTCGCCGAGGATGACCACCGCCTCCGCTCCCATCCTCACCCCCGCGCGCGGTCCGCTGGCGACGCCGCTGTTTCGGGCCCTGTGGATCGCGACCATCGTCTCCAACATCGGCACCTGGATGAACGACGTCGGCTCGTCCTGGCTGATGACCTCCCTGTCGCCCAGCCCGCTGTGGGTGGCCATGGTGCAGGCGGCGACGACCCTGCCGATGTTCCTGTTCGCCCTCCCCGGCGGCGCCCTGGCCGATGTGGTCGACCGGCGCAAACTTCTGGTCGCGTCACAGACGCTGATCCTCGTCGGCGCGGCGGCCCTGGCGGCGGTCACCCACCTCAGCCTGATCACGCCCCTGATCCTGCTGGCCCTGACCGCCGTCATGGGCCTGGGCGCCGCCCTCAGCGCCCCGGCGTTTCAGGCCATTGTGCCCGAACTGGTCGAGAAGCCGGCCCTGGCCGACGCCGTCGCCCTGAACAGCCTGGGCATCAATATCGCCCGCGCGATCGGCCCGGCCCTGGGCGGGGTGATCGTCGCCGTCGCGGGATCGGCGGCGGTCTACGCCCTGAACGCCGTTTCGATCCTGGCGGTGCTGGGGGTGCTGATGGCGTGGAAGCGCAAGCCCCGGCTGGACAAACTGCCGCCCGAACATTTCTTCGCCGCCCTGCGCACGGGCTATGGCTACGCCCGCCATGCGCCGCCCCTGCAACTGGTGCTGCTGCGCTCGGTCGCCTTCTTCCTTTTCTCAAGCGCCCTGTGGGCCCTGCTGCCGGTGGTGGGGAGGCGGACTTTGGGGCTGGATGCGGCGGGTTACGGCGCCTTGTTGGGCTGTATGGGCCTGGGGGCGATCCTGGGCGCGACCGTCCTGGCGCGGGTGCGCAAACACGTCGGAACCAATACCCTGTCCATCTTCGGCTCGGTCGTTTTCGCCGGTACGACCCTTGCGCTGGCTCATGTGGCGAGCCTGGTCGTCGCCGGCGGCGTGATGATCTTGGCCGGCCTGGCCTGGATCACCATGCTGTCCTCCCTGAACGTCGCCGCTCAGATGGCGGCGCCGACCTGGGTCAAGGCCCGCGCCCTGGCGATCTATCTGCTGGTGTTTCAGGGCGCCATGACAGCGGGAAGCCTGGTCTGGGGGGGGCTGGCCAGCCGGACCGACGCCGCCACGGCCCTGACCGTCGCGGGAGTCGCCCTGTTTCTGGCCACTGCAGTCGCCCTGCGCTTTCGCCTGCCGGCGACCGGCGCCCTGGACCTGACGCCATCGGGCCACTGGGTCGAGCCGACCGTCGCGGGCGAGCCTGCGCCGGATCGCGGGCCGGTGATGATCCTGATCGAATACCGGATCGATCCGGCCCAGGTCGCCGCGTTCGTGAAGGCGATCCGGCCGTTTAGCGCCGTGCGCCGGCGCGACGGCGCCCTGAACTGGCGTCTATTCGAGGATGCGGCCAAACCGGGCCTGATCGTCGAGAGCTTCATCGTGCCGAGCTGGCTGGAGCATCTGCGACAGCACCAGCGCATCACCCATGACGACCGGCTGACCCAGGAACAGATCCAGGGTTTCCACATCGGCGACCAACCGCCCCGGGTCCGTCACCTCATCGCGCCTTCATCCTGACAGCGCGCCTGAAAGGGGCGTAAGGCGGCGACCCGCCGCTCACGACGCCACTGGAAGGGGGTGGTGTCGAGATGGCGACGGAACAGGCGGGTCAGGTGCGCCTGATCCGCCAGACCGCAGGCGTCGGCGATCTGGCACAGGCTCTCGTCGGTGTGCAGCATCATCGCCTTGGCCTGCTCCAGTCTCCGCCGCATCACATAGGCGTGCGGCGTTTCGCCGGTCGTGACCTTGAAGGCGCGACAGAAGTGGCTGGCGCTCAGACGAACCTTCGCGGCCAGATCCTCGACCTGGATCCGGTCATCTAAGGCCTCGCCGACGAAGACGGCGATCCGTTTCATCTGCCAGGGCGCCAAGCCTCCGCGGGCCGGCTCGGCCTCGGCCGCACGGTCGCGCGACCGGTCATAGGCCTCGCCGGACCAGACCGGCAGGCCGCGCAGCAGGGCCTGAAGCCGGTTCAGACCTTCTCGCGCGGCGACGGCGTTACGGTCCAGCGCCCCGTCCACCTCCGCCAGGATGCGGAAGGCCGTCGGGCCGAGATTTTCCAGCGACGGCGCGCCCAGGTGTGCGTCCGAAACGGCTGCGGGCATGAGAGGAGGCTCCGAGGTTTTTTCCTTGCGTCAGACTGACCGTCGCCGGCCCTGTCCGCCACTGAACCGTCGGCTGTTCAGCCCACGACTTGGTCTTGGCGGCCTAACCTTTGGTATAGGGTTGGCAAGACACGCGTTTGGTACAAGCGCCCACGCCGTCGCTGGAGGATGATGGCCGCAGCCGCACCTCATGGAGGACCACCATGGCATCCCCCGACGCCGTGATCACCGAAGATCCGTATGCTCGCACGGCCCAGGTCTATCCAAGACTGAGCCCGGAAATGATGGATCGCGTCCGGCAGTACGGCGAGGAGGAGGCTGTGGCGCCGGGTCAGATCCTGTTCCGACGCGGCGACCGACGCGCCGACTTCTTCGTTGTGGTCGAGGGCGAAATCGCCATCCTGCGCCATGACGACCAGGGGCGCGAGGAACTGCTGGCGACCCATCAGGCCCATCAGTTCACCGGGGAACTGGACCAGGTCTCGGAGCGCGCCCTGCTGGTGGAGGGGCGCGCGACCGGCGATGGGCGGGTGATCCGGATCCACCACGACGACCTGGCGCGTTTGATGTCGTCTGAGCCCGACATCGGCGAGCTGATCATGCGGGCCTTCATCCTGCGTCGCATGGGGTTCCTCTATCATGGTCAAGCCGGGGTGGTGCTGATCGGCGACCCCAACGACGGCGACACCCAGCGGCTGGAGCGGTTCATCGTCCGCAACTCCTATCCTTTGCGCGAGATCGATCCCCGCACCGATCCGGCGGCGGCCGGCCTGATGGAGACCTTCGCCATCGGAGCCGGCGACCTGCCCGTCGTGATCTCTCCCGACCGATCCGTCCTGTCCAATCCGGGCCTGGCCCAGCTGGCGGACCATCTGGGCCTGACCGAGCGGTTCGACCCGGACGAAGTCTGGGATCTGGTGGTGGTCGGCGCAGGCCCGGCCGGCCTGGCGGCGGCGACCTATGCCGCGTCCGAAGGCCTGTCGACGGCCGTGATCGAGACCCTGGCGCCCGGCGGCCAGGCCGGCACCAGTTCCAAGATCGAGAACTATCTGGGCTTTCCCACCGGAATCTCCGGCCAGGCCCTCGCCGGGCGCGCCCTGGTGCAGGCGCAGAAGTTCGGCACGCGCATGGCGGTGTCGCGCGCCGCCGCAGCGCTGGACTGTGGCGTCCATCCGTTCCGGATCCGGCTGGAAGACGATCAGATCGTCCAGGCCCGCGCCGTCGTGGTGGCGACCGGCGCCCGCTATCGCAAACTGGACGTTCCCGACTACGACCGGTTCGAAGGCCATGGCGTCCACTACGCCGCCACCGCCATGGAGGCGAAACTGTGCAGCGGCCTGGACGTGGTCGTGGTGGGCGGAGGCAATTCGGCGGGTCAGGCGGCCATGTATCTGTCGCGTCATGTCGGCCATGTTCATATGATCGTGCGGGGGCCGGGCCTGGCGGAGACCATGTCCGACTATCTGGTCCAGCGCATCCTGCGCTCGCCCCGGATCACCCTCTATCCTCACAGCGAGGTCACGCAGATGGAGGGCGAACGCCTATTGTCCGGCGTGGCTTGGACCAATCGGCGCACGGGCGAGACCACGCGAATACCGGCTCAAGCCCTGTTCGTCATGATCGGCGCCCAGCCCAATACCGACTGGCTGGAGGACTGCTTGGCCCTGGATGAGAAGGGTTTCGTGATCACCGGTCTTCGCCCCAGCCGCGCGTCCGAAGAAGAGCCGGAAGGGCGGCTAGGCGCCTCGCCCTATGAGACCGAGCGTCCAGGCATCTATGCGGTCGGCGATGTCCGTTCCGGCTCGGTCAAGCGGGTCGCGGCCGGGGTCGGCGAGGGGTCGGTCGTGGTCCAGGCCATCCACGCCTATCTGGCCAGCCTAGGTCGCGACTGAGGCGGCGGGTCAGACGAAGCGGGGGATCGGTCCCGGATGCGGCGTGGGCGAACCGATATCGACGTCCTCCTCATCGACATAACACCAGCCCCAACCCTCCGGCGGGTCATAGCCCTCTATGATCGGGTGCCCGGTCGTCTGGAAATGAGCGCGGGCGTGCCGGTTCGGCGAGTCGTCGCAGCAGCCGACATGACCGCAGGCGCGGCAAAGTCGCAGATGCACCCACCAGCTTCCAGTCCTGAGGCAGTCTTCGCAGCCCGCGGCGCTGGGGGTCACAGGTCTGATCGTGTCGAGGTGCGAACAGGTCAAGTCGGCTTGCTTTCGAGATCGAGCGCGCGGTCAGAGGCAGAAGGCGCCGTCAGGCGTTTCCGCGACGTCCCGCCTCGAACAGGAACCAGACGCGGCTTTCGGTCTCGTCGATCCAGTTTTCCAGCAGGCTGGCCCCAGCGACGTCGCCCAGATCGTCACACACTGTGTGGGCGGCGCGCATTCGCTGGACCAGATCGGCATTGTCGTCCCGCAGTTCGGCCAGCATGTCTTCGGGGCTGACATAGTCAGCGTCGTTGTCCAGCACCCGTTGCAAGGCGCCGATCTGACCAATGGACCGCAGGGTCGTCCCGCCGATCTTGCGCACGCGTTCGGCGATCGGATCGGTCATGGCGATGATCTGATCCCCCTGCTCGTCCAGCATCAGATGGTAGTCGCGGAAGTGCGGACCCGACATGTGCCAGTGGAAATTCTTGGTCTTCAGATACAGGGCGAAGACGTCGGCCAGGAGGGCGTTCAAGGCGCCGCCGATGTCCTGGGTCGCCTCGGGCGTCAGGCCAGTGGGGGTCCTGAGAGGAGCCAAGCGGCGGGTTTCGAGAGTTTGGCGGTCCATGACGGCTCCTTCCAGGCTAGTCCTTGGTCGATACCCTAGGCCGGCGAGCACAGACGCTCTTGCTTCAGACGGTGGAAATTTGGACGGGCATGTGATCTTGCGACGCCCAACCCGAGCCCGTCATAGCCCCCGTCCGGCGCTGATTAGCGAGTGCGGCGCCTCCAGTTTTCCCGCCGCAAGCGAAGTCTGTGCGACGGCCTCACTCCGCCGCGCTCGCCGCCATTTCCAGGGTGTAACGCCGAAGCGGCGCCGGAACAGACGGGACAGGTGCGCCTGATCGGCCAAGCCGCAGGCGCCGGCGATCTGGCTGAGACTCTCATCGCTCTCGAGCATCAGGCTGCGGGCGCGATCCAGACGCTTGCCCATGATATAGGCGTGGGGTGTTTCCCCGGTGCTTATCTTGAAGGCGCGGCAGAAATGGCTTTGGCTGAGCCGGACTTGGGCGGCCAGGCTTTCGACGTAGAGAGGACCTTCCATCCGTTCGTTGATCATGGCGTCAACTCGGCGGAGCTGCCAGGGAGCCAAGCCGCCAGAGGGCGTCGTCGACGCCTTGGGAGAAACGCAATTCTCCCTGTCTTGAGGCCAGATTGGTAGAAGCCGCAACACCTGATCAAGTCGACGAAGACCATCGCGCGCCTTGACTGGATTGTGGTCCAGCGCCTCATCGATCTCGACGAAGATGACGGCTGCGAGGGCGCCCACCCGGCCGAGGGCGGCCGACTCCAGCCTTCTGTCCTGGGAAGATCCGGCGCCGTGGTCGATGATCGTCATCGCGTGCATTCCTCACGAGGGTGATCTGCACGCAGGTTCTGTCGAACCGGAGAGGGAGCCAACCCCGTAAGGCCGGTCGGCTGATACCCGATCGGGTAGGACGACTTTGATCGCTCAGGCGCATATGGTTCAACGATCGCTGGGCCGGGTGTGGATCAGGGCATGAAGCATTGGGAACTGAGGCGGCTGCTGGGGCAGTTGAGTATCGCCCTCTTGCTGACCGCCGCCTTTCTTGTCGTCCCGGCGACGGCCGAGCCGCGCTCCATAACCCAATACCGCCATACGGCTTGGTCGGGCGTCGAGGTGGGTGGGGCGGTCCTGGACATAAGTCAGGGACAAGACGGGCTTCTGTCTCTCGTCACATCCGAAGGCCTGCGCCTTTACGACGGCGAGAATTTTCAATCCGTTCCGGCACGGATGCCTGACGGTGCGGCCCCGCCTAATATCACCCGATCATTGATTACGCGATCGGGGGACCTCTGGGTGGGCTTTTTCGGGTCTGCCGGCGTGGCCGTCCTGCGCGACGGCGTGATGGTGGATCAAGGCTTCCCCAACGCTCAGCGACAGATCGTCGAACTTGAAGAAGGCCGCGATGGTTCGATCTGGGCGGTCAGCGCGCGGCCTGACGAAAGTCTTGCGCGTTGGCAAAATGGTCGCTGGGTCATCTATGGCGAGGCCGCAGGTCTACCGGATGGCTGGATCTTTGATGTCCGGATCGACCGCAGCGGCGTTGTCTGGGTCGCAGCCATGAATTACGTGGCCCGACTCCGCCCCGGCGAGGCTCGTTTCGAGATTTTGCCTGTGAAGGTCGAGGGGGGGCCGGGGCTGGCCGAAGACGCCTATGGTCGGATGTGGCTGGGCGACAATGCGGGCGTGAGGCGCCTCCCTACGGAGTCTGCAAAGGGCCTGGGTCGACCCTATGCGACGCCGACCGCCCGGCGCGTTCGGATCGCATTCGGTCCGGATGGCGATCTGTGGGGCGCTTTGGACGGGGGCGGCGTATTCAAGCTCGATCCCAACGACGGCTCGGTCACGCAGATGACGCAACAGCAGTCTCTGACCGGCGACGACACCCTCGACATCCTCGTGGACCGGGAAAGGGTGGTTTGGGTAGGAACCCAGTTCGGCCTGGACGCCTTCGTGCGCACACCCGTCGTCGAAGAGCAGCGAGTTGGGCGGTTCTCGGAAAATCTCCACATGGCCCAGGATCAGGCCGGCCTGGTCTACGTCCTGGGCGAAGGCTCGCTTTGGACTATCGGGCCCAACGACGGCCCCCGGCGCATCCGGCAGGATGCCGATCCCACGTCTGGATTTTGCGCCTCAACGAACGGGGTGCTTCTGATGCACGACCGCTTCCTGGAACGGTTCAAGGCAGGGCGCGTCGTCGAGAGACTCCCGCTCGATTTGCCGCCCAACCTCTGCTGCTGCGTGGAAGACGCAGAGCGGCGGTTGTGGGTCGTCCAGCAGAGCGGCGCGCTCACCCTCATCGAACGCGGCGTCTCGGTTGACGAAAGCGCCCGTCTTCAGGGCCGGCCCGCCAAGGCCGTTCATCTGGACGGGGCAGGCCGCGCCCATGCCGCCGATTGGGACGGCGGCCTTTACAGCCTCTTCGACGGACGACAATGGCGCGCCGACCAGCTCGGCATTGGACCCGTCATGACGATCCTCTCAACGTCGGAAGGCCTTCTCGTCGGGGGTCAATCCGGCATCGCCCGGATCGGGCGAACGAATATTGACCGGCTCACCTCCGCAGCGCACCCATGGCTTGCAAGCGTCAGGGATATGCTCGAGACGGCCAACGGGGACCTCTGGGCTTTTACCACCACCGGGATAGCGCGCCTGACTGCCCAGGATCTGGCCCTCGCCTTTCGCCAACCGGATCGACCAGCGCCCCACCTTCTCTTCAATCGCCTGGACGGCGTTTTTTCGGTCGCTGCGCGGGGCGACCAGCCGAAGATGAGCCTTGACCAAGGCGGTCGGCTTTGGGTGTTGGGCCGGCGGGGCTTGATGCGCATGTCCCTCGACGACCTCGGATACAACCAACTCGCGCCGCCCGTCACCATTCGTGGCATGATGGCGGCCGGGATCAAGCTGCCCGCCATGGGAGATCTGATCGTCCCTCCGGGCGCGAACCCGATCCAGATCGATTTTGTCGCCGGCAGTCTGCGGACGCCCGAGCGTGTCGCCTATCGATACAAGCTGGAAGGCGTCGACAAAGATTGGGTCGAAGCAGGCTCAAGGCGGTTCGCCGTTTATGGCCGGCTGCCTCCAGGCAAGTATCGCTTTCAGGTCATAGGGTCGAACGACGACGGCGTGTGGAACACCCAAGGCGCCGTGCTGGCGTTCCAGGTCCGACCCTATTTCTGGCAGACTTGGTGGTTCGTCTCCCTCTCAGTTCTGGCATTGGCCTTGCTGACCTGGAGCCTTTACCGGCTAAGGCTTTACGCGGCGTCCGGTCGTATCCGGGCGATGTTGGACGAACGGATGCGTGAGAGGGAGCGTATTGCGAGGGATCTGCACGACACGCTTATGCAAGGCGTTCAAGCTTTGATCCTGCGCATCCAGATCATCGCCGACGACCTGCCGCGCGGTTCGAAGGGCCGTGACGATCTGGACCAGGCGCTCGACCGGGCAGACATCGTCCTCGCTGAAGCCCGCGAAAGCGTTCTGGACCTGCGGCAAAAGAGCGAAGGCATCGATGAACGCCTCCGCCGTCTCGTCGCCGAGGGCCAAAAGCAGCACCCTCAGGTGGTGGTCACCCTCGATCTGGTCGGCAGCGTCGGATGTCTTGATCAGGAAATCGCGGACGAAATCGTCGGCGTCGCGCGCGAGGCGCTGACGAATGCGCTCGTCCACGCTCAGGCTTCCCACGTCACCGTGAGGTTCGAGACAGGAGTTTGGCGATCGGTCCTCAGTATCGACGACGACGGTCAGGGCGTTCCTGCGGCGGTCCTCGCCGCCGGAGCGCGCGCAGGCCATTTCGGCCTTCCGGGCATGCGCGAGCGAGCGGGCCGCATTCGAGGGCGGATCACCCTGACCAGCGGCGCCCACGGCACGCGCGTATCGCTTATAGGTCCCGGCCAGCGCGTCTCCTGGTCCTTGATCAAGGGCGAGCTGAGGGGTTGGGGAAGGCGGGATGCCCGTGCCTGAGGATTCGCCGGGTCCCATCCGCGTCGTCGTGATCGACGATCATCCGATGATGCGGGAAGGCATTGTCGGCCTCCTTCATCGACAGAGCGACATGAGCGTCGTCGGCGAGGGCGAAGATGGTCGCACCGGCGCCGAACTGGTCGAACAGCTTCGGCCCGACATCGTGCTCATGGACATGCAGATGCCCGGCATGGACGGGATGGAGGCGATCAAACACATCCGCCGGTCCGACAACAGGACCTGCATCATCGTCCTCACGACCTATCCCGGCGACTCTCAGGCGCGCGCGGCGCTTGCCGCTGGAGCCAATGGCTATCTGCTCAAGACCTGTATCCGCAAGGATCTTCTGGATGCGATCCGAAGCGCGCACAGCGGACGAAGGGTCCTGTCGCCGGAGGTCGCGCATGCGATCGCCGTTCACGCCTATATCGACCCGCTCACGGAGCGCGAAAAGCAGGTTCTGCGCGGTGTCGCCAGGGGTCAGGCCAACAAGGAAATCGCCAGATTGATCGGGGTCTCGACTGACACGGTCAAATCGGACCTAAAGACCATCTTCTCAAAACTCGACGTCGCCGACCGCACACAGGCGGTCGTCGTCGCCCTGCGCCGCGGCGAGTTGAAGCTTTTAGACTGAACCCGCCGGGCCGTAGATGACCCGATGAGACGCCGGTGAGAAAGGCATCTCAGCCCTCTCGCATATGTTCGCCGAGCATGGCCTTGGCGTAGAGCAGGCCGATGCCGTAGGCGCCGGAGTGGTCGATGGCGATGCCGGTGGTGGCGTCATAGGTCTCGCCGCGCGCCCAATCGCGCTGCAGCTCGAGCAGATACTGCAACGCCGTAAGGGGTCGGACCCCGGCCTGGAGCATCCTTTGCATCGCCCGGTCGTGCGCCTCATTCGAAACATCGCCCGAGGCGTCGGCGATGACATAGACCTCGAACCCCTGTTCGGCGGCGGACAGGGCCGGCCCGGCGATACAGACCGAGGTCCACAGGCCCGCGAGCACGATGCGCCCCTTGCCGATCCGGTTGACCTCAGCCACGACGGCCGCGTCTTCCCAGCAGTTCATCGTGGTGCGGTCGATGACCGGGGCGCCAGGAAAGGCCTTCTGGATCTCGGGGAAAACCGGGCCGGAAAAGCTGGTGGCCGCGACGCTGGTGAGGATGGTCGGGACGGCGAAGGCCGCTGCGGCGCGGGCCACGGTGGCGGTATTGGCCCGCAGCGCCCCGACCTCGATGGAGTTCAGGGGGAAGGCCATCTGCGACTGGTGGTCGATCAGGATCAGCGCATGGTCGGTCGGCGTCAGCAGGGAGCGGGCGGCGGCGATGGACGCAGTGGTCACAGGAATTCTCCTTCTGGGGCTTTGAGAAAATCGGCGTCCGATTGCAGGGATCGGTGCGGGGCGTCCCAGGCGATGCAGGCTTGGGCCACAGCCTCCCAACCGGGTTCGGCGATCAGCAGGTGCGACCGACCCGGGAAGGCGAGGAAGTCGGTCGGGGCCGAAGATCGGCGCTGGATGCGGAAGGCGGCGCGCGACAGGTAAGGCGTCACGAGCCGATCTCGGTCGCCGGCGGTGATCAGCAGAGGCTGATGGCGACGACGCGGATTTACGCCGGTCCCGCGCCAGAAGGCGGCCTGATGAATGATGCGACCCGAGGTCGGCACGACGTAGCCTCCCAGGTCTCGGCCTGGAGCGCCGCCGGCGCGGCGTTGGCGTAGCGCTCGGCCCACAGCCGCCTCGAAAGGGCGTAGGGCCGACGCCAGCCTGCGGGCCGCAGGATCGCCGGCGCCGCCGCGCGGAGCGTCAGACGACCGGGAACCACACCGGCGATCGGCGCCGGGTTTAGGGCGATACCCGCTCGGCCCAGCCCCCGATCGAGCAGCATCTGTATGAACAGACCACCGAACGAATGGCCGACCAGGAGAGGCGGCCGATCCAGTGTCCGGATATGAGCCGCCATCCGGTCCACGACGGCCTCGATTGACAGCGACCCCAGAGCGGCGGGCGGGTCATCGCGCAACTCGGCGACGGACAAGCTGTCGATCACAGGCCATTCCGGCGTGTGGACCTGATATCCCGCTTCTCGCCAAGGCTCCGAGAATGGAAGCCACGAGGCGGCGGTGACCCATAGGCCGTGGACGAAGACGACGGGATCTGCGGTTCGCGTGACCATGACCATTCTCCCGTCGCCGACCGTCACGCCCGCGCCCGGCGGGCGTTGGCGACGGCCCAGTCGAGCGCATAATCGGCGACGGTCTCCCAACCCGCGTCCATGCAGGTCCAGTGAGACCGGCCCTCGAAAATCTTCAGATCGGTGCGCGAGGGGGCGTGCGTCTGTTTGCGATAGATGGCGCGGGTCATGCTCGCATCCGCGATCAGGTCCAGCTCGCCGCCCATCAGCAGCAAGGGCGCGCGGTCTGGATTGTCCCAGCGGATGCGGCCGGAGGCGCCGGTGACCCCGTCCCAATAGACGCGGCCTGCCGTCGGCACGATGTAGCGGTCGTAAAGTTCCACCACCCGGTCCTTGGGCGCGGTCTGGGCGAAGCGCGTCTCGAAGAAGCGCCTCGACATCACCTTGGCCTTCTTCCAGCTCAACAGATCGGTGAAGATCGGGAGGGCCGAGACGATCGCATGCGGGCCCAGGGGCACGCCGGGCGTCGGAGCGGGATTGATGGCCACGCCGGCGACGCCGCAACCGCGGTCCAGCAGGTGCTGGGTGAAGACCCCGCCCAGCGAGTGGCCGATCAGGATCGGCTCTTCCGGAAGATTTCGGATGATCCGCTCGAAATGATCGATGATGGGTTTCTGACCCGTCCGAGCGAGTTGCGGATCCGGCGCGTGACGCAGTTCTGCGGGCGAACGGTCGTCGTAAGGCCAGTCCGGCGTCACGACCGTGAAGCCCTTGGCCTCATAGCGGGCCTTGAAGGCTTCCCAACTGCGGCTGTTCAGCCAGGCGCCGTGGATGAGGACGATGGTCTTGGTCATGGTTGGATCCTCTGGAGGGGCTGCAGGACGGGCAGCAGTTCGGCCGACGTCAGGATGACGTGGGCATAGGTCGGCCCGTTGATGTCGTGGGCCGCATGCATGGCTTCGAACGACAGGGCGGCGGTCGCATCCCGCACCAGGGTCACGTGGTAGCCGAGCTCGACAGCGAACTTGGCCGTGGTCTCGACGCAGGTGTTGGCGATCATGCCGATCAGGATCAGATGGGTGATCCCGTGTTGCCTCAGCTGCAGGTCGAGATCCGTGTTGGCGAAGCCGCTGGAGCTCATATGCTCCTTGACGACGACATCCCCCGGCTGGGGCGCGAACTCGGGCCGCCACTCGCCGCCCCATTCGCCGCGCGCGAAGATCTGCATCTCGGACGACGCCTGTTGGTAGGGCGTCGGATGATCCCAGCCGGCGAAGTCGTCGGGCTCCGCCCGGTGATGCGGCACGATGAAAATGCGCAGCCCGGCGCTTCGCGCCGCCTGGCTGACGACCCGCAGATTGGCGATGACGTCGAACGTCTCGACCACCGGGGCCAACTGGGGCCAGAGCTTGCCGCCTTCCGACAGGAAGTCGTTGTAGGGATCGATGAAGAGAAGCGCCGCGCGATCGGGGCGGTACATCGGGGGGCTGGATGCGCTGGTCGTCACGACGCCTCTCCTCATCAGGGACGGACCGTGGGGGGAGCCCGGTTCGTCTAGGGAGAGGATGCGTCCGCGTGGCCCTAATGCGCCATTCTACCTGCGGCCCGGCGCCTACGACCTTGGTGTGGCCCCGCTAACCGGAAGGCGAACCGTAAACGCCGCTCCGCCGCCGGGAAGATTGGCGGCCCCGATGCGGCCGCCGTGGGAATCAACGATCGAGCGACAGATCGGCAGGCCCAGCCCCATGCCTTCCGGCTTGGTCGAATAGAAGCTGGTGAACAGGCTGTCGGGCGACGCCGTCAGACCCGGGCCGTCGTCTGCAACGACGATTTCCACTTCGTCGCCGCAGTCGGTCGCCGAGATCCGCAAACTGGGCGCGTGTCCGGGCGCTGCGGCCTGGATGGCGTTCATGATGAGGTTGACCAGCACCTGTTGCAGTTGGACGCGATCGCCATGCACGTTCAGCCTCTCCACCGTCGTCGCCACCCCCGCCCGGCGGCCCTGAAGCTCATCGCGAAGGAACAACAGCGTCTCGTCGACCAGGTCGCGGATCGAAAGGGGGCCGTAGGCCGCGCCCTGTTTGGAGGCCATATTGCGAACGCGCGCGATGACGTCGGCTGCTCGCTGCGAATCCATGCCGATCCGGGACGTGAGGTCGATGGCCCGCGCCAAGTCGGGTTCTTCGCGCGAGAGCCACCGCAAACAGGCGGCGGCGTTTGTGGCGATGGCGGCCAGAGGCTGATTGACCTCGTGCGCGATTGACGCCGCGAGTTCGCCCAATATCGACACCCGCGCGGCATGGGCGAACTCGTCTCGGAGGCGGCGCAGATCAGCCTGGGCCGACAGCCGATCCGAAATATCGATGACGCCGACCAGAAGGGCGCCTTGCGCCAAGCCCTCATGGGGAAAGGCGGCGGTGAACAGGGCGTCGAATTCCGTGCCGTCGCGCCGCCTGAGACGGGTCTCGGCCATGTAGTGGCTTTGTCGGCTGATCGCCGCCTTAACGGAAGCGGCGTAGACCGCGCCGCTGTTCTCTGGCCAGTAAGGCTCGACCGAGGACGCGAGATGTTCACGACCGCCGATGCCGAACATGGAGAGCGTCGTATCATTGACGTCAACGACCTTCGTCCGTCGCATCATCTCCCTAACGAACTCCGGATGGTCGTCGAAATGGCGCGAGAAGTCGTCGACGCCCTGGTCCTTCAGCTTGCGCAACATCCCGCCCACCGGCGCGAAATCCAGCTCCCAGAAAGCGGCGGCCATGGCCTGGAACAGGCTGCTGTAACGGAGTTCCGAACGTTTGAGCTGGTCCTCGACCGCGCGTTGGGCCGTGACGTCGCGGCCGATCTCCAGTGTTTCGCCCGGCCGTCGCGTCCAGGCCGCCTGGATCAACAGATGTCGCCCATCCGCGCTTCGTCTTTCGATCACAGCCTCAGTTTGATCGGCCGGATTCGATCCCAGCAGATCCTCGACCTTGGCGCCGATCGCCTGGTCGACAGTCCAGCCATAGAGGGCGACGGCGGCCGGATTCCAGGCCTTCACACGCCCCCGGTCATCCCAGATGATGACGCTGTCGAGAACGAGCGCGAACAGATCGTGGGGCTTTGTCATGCCCCACCGCTCACCGAGGCAGGACGCCCTCGATGCAACGAACCAGATCCGCCTCCTGGAACGGCTTCTGCAGAACACAGGCCGCGCCGCTGGCCTTGGCGCGCGCGTGCAGCGACGGCTCGGTTCGGGCCGTGACCATGATCACCGGCGTCTTGACGCCTAGGCCGTCCAGATGGTGCTTCAGTTCTATGCCGCTGAACCCAGGCATCTGGATGTCGGTAATGATGCAGTCCGCATCCTGCCCAGACGGATCGTTCAGGAAGGTCTCGGCGGACGCGTAGGCCTTCACGCGGTAGCCCAGAGAGTCGAGCAGACCGACTATGGCCATCCTCAACGAGTCGTCGTCCTCGACGACCGAGACGGAAGAGTTGAGAGACAAGCTGAGTATCTTTCACAGGCGCCAGGGCGGGCGTGTCAACATGGCGGCAGTGGGTATGGAGCGAAATCATACTCTGGTGTTAGTCCGTTGATCCGGCCAGCAGATCGGCCATGCGGACGAGGTCCGGCAGGGTGCGGGCGCCCATTTTTCGCATTGCGGAGCCGCGATGAATCTTGACGGTGACCTCGCTGATTTCGAGGTCGCCGGCCACCTGCTTGTTCATCTTTCCGGTGGCGACGAGACCCATCACTTCCCGCTCCCGCTGCGACAAGGTCTCGTAACGCCGCCGCAGATCACCGACGCTGGTTTCGGTCGCGCGCCTCGCACGGTCGCGGTCCAGCGCGGTCGCGACGGCGTCCAGCAAGTCCTGATCGCGAAAAGGCTTGGTGAGAAAGTCTACGGCCCCGCCCTTCATGCCCTTCACGGACATCGGAATATCCCCATGGCCCGTCATGAAGATCACCGGCAGGAAAACGCCGAGGCTGGCCATCCGGGCGTGAAACTCCAGTCCGCTGCCCCCTGGCAGGCGCACGTCCAGCAGCACGCATCCCGGGTCCGACCACCCGCGCGCGTCAAGAAAGTCCTGCGTCGACCGATAGGCGCAGGCCGCCAGACCTACGGATTCCATCAAGGACTTTACCGCCTCGCGCACCGACTGGTCGTCATCGACGATATGGATCACAGGCTCGGACGACATGGATCCTCCCACTTTGGAAGGTGGCACGTCCAATCAGGGCGATCCATTCATCCTAAAGGATGAAACCCAGCGCCCTTCAACGGCTCAGTGTCGCCTGGCGGTAGCGGCCTGGGCTGGTGCCGGCGGCGCGTGTGAAGGCTCGGGTGAAGTTCGCCTGGCTTGAGAACCGGCAGGCCTGGGCGATCTGCGCCAGACTGTCTCGTCCGTACGCCAGCTTTTGCCGCGCCGCATCCAACCGCCGTTCGCTCAGATAGGCATGGGGCGTAACGCCGAGGGTATGTTGGAATACGCGGCCAAAGTGGAACACGCTGACGCAGGCGATCTCGGCCAGGTGTGAAAGCGACAGATCCTGCTCAAGGTTCTGGTTGATGAAGGACAGGACCCGGTCGAGGCGGCGTCGGTCCAAGGTTCCCCGGCCGCGCGGCGGACTGGCTTGGCGTCCACCCTCCGCATGATCCCGGGCGAGCGCAGCGATCAGATCCAGGGCGAGTGCATCCATGCGCAGTCCGCCGGCCGACCCCTCGCAGGCCAGTTCCAACTGAATTGTTCGCAACAGGGTCATGATGCGCGGACTATCGACCTCTGCCTGGTAGCGAAGGTCCTGCGCCCTAAACCCTAGATCGGCGACTTCTCCGGAGAGGAAGCTGTGCTGGGGAATATAGACGTGCAGGACGCGCGGAATGTCCGCCGAAAGCCGTGTCGCCTCCTCTCGGATGCCAGCCGGGCACAACCATGTCGTTCCGGGTGTGGCGGCGACCTCCTGGCGAACGCCCCCCGAGGCGCGGGTTGAGACTGCTGCGTTCTCATCGCGAAGGATTTGGGTGATCTCGGCATTCTGAGGAGTGAAGGCGCCGATGTCCCCCGCCCCATGACTACGGATTTCAGCGGCGATCAGGCTCCATGGGCGATCCACAGAGGTCGCTAACAGGCTGGCGTCACGAAACTTGGCGATGCCGTGCCCGTCCATGCCCTTCCCCCGACGATGGTATATGACCTTTAATGGACAGACAGATCAAGCGAGCCACTTGGCCAAAACAGCAATTGTTGAAAAGACTGCTCCGCGCTTACGAGGCATGTTGTCTCACTTAAAACAATCGAACGCGTCCATGTCGCCCCTGATTCACATCGTCGACGACGACAGCCGGCTTCGGGAAGCCTTGAAGGGGCTTCTACGCTCGATGGACTACGAGACGATGGAGCACGCCTCTATCGAGACGTTCCTGAAAGCCCACAAGCCCGACCGTCCCGGCTGCGTTCTGGTCGATGTCCGGCTGCCGGACGGCAACGGCTTGGACCTGCAGGCCCGCATGGCGAGCCACGGGGTGCATCAGCCTGTAATCATCATGACCGGCTATGGCGACATCGCCATGAGCGTGCGCGCCATGAAGGCAGGCGCGATCGACTTCCTGACCAAACCGGTTCGCGACCAGGATCTGTTCGATGCGGTCGTCGCCGCGATCGGCCGCGACCAGGAGCGGCTAAGCGATCAGGAAGATGCGACAGACCTGGAGCAGAGATACGCCAGACTGTCTCCGCGCGAACGCCAGGTGATGGCCCTCGTCACCAAGGGCCAGTTGAACAAGCAGGTCGCCGGCGAACTGTCGCTCAGCGAAGCGACGGTCAAGATCCATCGCAAATCCGCGATGCAGAAGATGAAGGCGCGCACGCTGGCGGAGTGGGTCAGGTTGGCGGACCGCCTCGCCCCCAGGCCGCACTGAACTAGGAAATCGCAGGCAGGCTGACGTGGAAGGTGGCGCCGGCTGCAGCCGTTTCATCCAGCCAGATTCGTCCCCCGACGGCCTCGACCGAATTGCGGCAGATCGCAAGCCCCATGCCCATGCCGTCGCTCTTGTCCGATGCAAAGGGCTCGAAAAGCTTGGATCGGATGGCGGCTTCGACCCCGGGTCCACGGTCCGACACCGAGATTCGCACCATGCCGTCGACAGCCCTCACGACGACCCTGACATCGCGAGGGGCCCGTTGAGACTTCATCGCCTGAACGCCATTGATCATCAGGTTCACCAGCACCTGCTGCATCTGGATGGAGTCAGCCATAACGTTCGGCAGGTCGGTCGCCGCGTCGAGATGCACAGCCGCATCATGGAGACGCAGTTCGCGGTCGATCAGCACCGTTGCGATGCGAGCGGTCTCGGCGATATCAAGCGGCTGGACGTCGGGCGGGGATGCGCTGAGGAAGTCGCGCGTCCGGGCCACAACCTCCTCGGTTCGGCTTGCGGCCGCCACCGCGCGCTCGATCGCCTGCTCCGCCTCGGGATAGTTGGGCGCATCCCGGCGCATCCATCGCAGCGCGGCCTGCACATTGGCGAGGATCGAGGCCAACGGGGTGTTGATCTCGTGGGTGATCGAGGCGGTGAGAGCACCGACGGTCGAGATACGCGCGGCGCGCGCCGCTTCGGTCTGGGCGGCGACCAACCGCGCCTGCAGGGCCTTGTACTCCGTCACGTCCAGCGCGGCGACCAGGATGTCGCGAAAGCCGTCGAGCGAGGTCGGCAGGGCCGCAGTGAATAGGCAGTCCAGATGACTGCCGTCAGGCCGGACGATGTGGGTCTCAGACCGATAGAAGGCGTCGCCGCGGCCGAAGGCGATCAGCCACTGATCGAAGGTCTGGTCGCTGTCCGGGAGTATGCGATCAAGCGTTCCGACGAGATCCGCCTTTGACCGGGCGCCCATGGTCTGGACGGTGAAGGCGTTGACGTCCTTGACGATAACGCGACGCCGAAGCGCGCGCGCCTCATCGGGGCGGGCGGCGAAATGGGCTTCGATGTCATGCACGCCCCCGCGCTTCAGTTTCAGGATGGCTTCGCCGACCGCCGACCAATCCTCGCGCCACAGGGAGATGCCTGGCCGTTCGAACAGCGCCTCGCGCCAGGCCGCCTCGACTTCCTCTCTTCGGCGGCGGCGAAGCGAGAACGCCAACGCCAGACCAACTGCGGCGCCCGTCGCTATCCACAAAATCGAGAGGAACAGCGAATTCGACAGGACCGCGCCGACCAAGGCCAGCGCCAGCGCGACCGCCATGGCCAGATCTGCGGCGTTCGGACGGAAGCGGCGCCGTTCGCCCTGGGCGAGGGTCCAGGCGGGCGTGACGTCGCCCAGCATAGGATCGACGCCTTCCGGCGTCGGCCAGAGGGTGAAAACCTGTTTCTCGACGCCGGACGCGCCGGCCGCTTCTTCATTGACCATTGTCGTCGAGCCCCGGACGACCGTCCGCGTCGCCTGCGATCCATCAGAGTACGCCCCGAGGCGTGGCGTCCATAATACGAAAGGCCAATCCGGTGGCAGAGCGTCCGAATCGGCTGAGGTCGCTATCTGTGAGCCTTGATTGATCCCCACCATGAGCCGGTCGCGTCGGGCTGACCATAACACGCCGAACTGCTGCGCAACTTCAAAGCTGCGCGGCACGGCCCTGCTCACACCACGCTGAGAAGCGTAACAAACGCTAGGACTCAGATCGCCTCTGGATGAGAAACAAGGGGACGCCACCACGGCTGGATTCGGGGTGCGGAATTGGTCAAAGAAAAATGCGCTATCCTATTGGTATAGCGGGCTAATTCTTGGGTGCGGGAGAGCGACCCCACCGAAACCAACAGGCGCTGATGGTTGCCGTTTGATCGCTCGACATCTCATAGTCGAACGAGGCGTAGCCGTTCCAGATCGACTGCCGCCGGTCACAGAAATCGAACACCGTCTCGTTAAGCGGCAGCGCTATTCAGCGGTGTCGCCGATGATGTTTTCTCGTTTTTGTTGGCGCCACATGCTGGCATATGTCCCCCCTTGCCTCAGCAAGTCAGCGTGACATCCGCGCTCAGCGACACGGCCTTCTTCGATCACCAATATTTCGTCGGCATCAACTACAGTCGACAGGCGATGCGCGATGATCAAAGTCGATCGTTCTTTCGCCAAAGCGTTCAGGCTTGACTGGATTTCTCGTTCGGTATGGCTGTCCAACGCGCTCGTGGCCTCATCGAACAGAAGGATTTGGGCCTTCTTCAAGATAACGCGCGCAATCGCGATCCGCTGCTTTTCTCCCCCGGAGAGTTTCAACCCCCGTTCTCCAACCGGGCTTTCGTATCCGTCCGGCAAGCTCAGGATAAGATCATGGATGCGAGCCATACGCGCTGCCGTTTCGACTTCGTGACGCCGCGCTTCTGCTCGACCGAAAGCAATGTTGTGATAGAGGGTTTCGTTGAAAAGAACCGTGTCTTGAGGAACCACCCCGATCGCCGCACGCAGGCTTTTTTGAGTGACCGCTCTTATGTCCTGGCCGTCAATGGTGATGCGTCCGCCATCGACGTCGTAGAAGCGGAATAGCAGACGCCCGATCGTGGACTTGCCGCCGCCTGTCGGACCAACCAGGGCTATCGTCGCGCCAGGTGGAATTTCAAACGATACGTCTTTTAGTATCGGGCGCCGCGGATCGTAACCAAAGGAAACCTTCTCAAAGGCGACATGACCTCGAACGACTGTAAGCGGCGAGGCATCCGACGCGTCCATTACTTCTACTGGCTGGCGAAGCAGAGTGCCCATGGCTTCGATATCCGTCACCGCCTGCCTGACGCTGCCATACACCACGCCCAGCATATTGAGAGGCGCATAGAGCTGTAGCAGGTAGGCGTTGATCAGGACGAAATCGCCGAGCGTCAGACGTCCATCCACCACGCCTCGCCCCGCCAGGTACATTGTATAAACGGAGCCTGCCGCTATGATCGCCGTCTGCCCAATCGTCAGCAGTGACTGCCAAGTCTGACTGCGCACCGCCGCGCCTTCATAGGCGCGTTTGGCGGTTTCGTAGGCTTGCGCTTCGACGTCTTCGGCTCCGAAATACTTGACGGTCTCATAGTTGATTATGCTGTCGGTGGCCTTCACGCTGGCGACAACGTCACGGCGGTTCATTTCACGACGCAGAGCCACCTGCTGGCGCGTGACGATCAAAGTGAAGGCCGCGTAAGCACTGACGCTGGCCAGCGTCACCAAAACGAAATCCAGGCTGTAAGCCCCCCACAGGATCGTGCAAACGAGCACAACTTCCAGTAGCGTAGGCAAGAGACTGAAAAGCAACAACTCCAGTAGAAATTCGATACTGGTCGTGCCGCGTTCCACGATGCGCGACAAACCTCCAGTTTGGCGTTCGATATGGAACCGCATCGACAAACGATGGAGGTGACGGAAAACGTCCAGGGCCGTCACGCGTATCGCACGTTGCGCCACCTTTACAAAAACCAGTTGGCGCAGCTCCCCGACCACCTGCACGGCAACATTGGCCAAGCCATAGGCCAGGATCAGGACAATCGGCACGGCCAGCACCGGCTGAGCCGAAAACCCATCGATCAGCTTCTTGTAAAGAAAAGGCGCGCCGATCGCGATCAGCTTGCCGATCACGATCATCAAGACCGCCGCCGCCACTCGCAGCTTCAACCTTGGCTTGTTCCTCGGCCAGAACAAAGACAACAGCCTTCGTGCGATCAGCGCCTGAGATCCACGGTCTGCGCTCGATTTCTTCGGGATTTTCGTCAGGGCTCCACATCCCACAGCGGCACGATTTGAGCCGAAAGGCCAAAAATGAAATCAACCACAGAATGGTCTTGTCATTGCTCGTGCCCGGCCTAGTGTCGTCGTGGCGATCACGCATCGCTGCGCCGTGACGTCGTCACGTCGGATTTCAACCTATCGAAAGGCGTCTGATTATGGAAAGCGGAAAGAAGACTTTCGCATTCAAGCTGGCTGCGAAAAAGACGGGTATGAGCGACGGAAAATGGACTGCTCGGGCCGGCGTCGCCGTCGCCGGCTGTACCGACCCCACCGACCAGGGGCTGTATCGCGAGAGCATCTATACAGACGGAAGACCTGCGCCGCTGGACAAAGGTTATTGGTGCTGAACAAGTTTCTATGCGCGGGGGCTCCATTGGGGCCCCCGTTGATAATTCTACCTGGCCGATGCGCCGTCCATGCTTTGGCGTTTCGTTGATGAGGCTCTAGTGACGAAACGCGTGCTGATTGTAACGGAATCCTCCGATATCCACGCCGATCATGTCTTTGACCGCATAGCGGAAAAGGGACTCAGCCCCTTCCGATTGGATCTGGACGGCTTCCCGCGCGATTTCGACCTCTCTTTGCATTTCAGCGCAGGGCGCTGGAGTGGAGGAATGACGCACCGCCCTACGAACGACCACCTCCCTATCGCGGATATTGGCTCCGTGTGGATGCGTAAAAAAGCGCCCTTCCGCTACCGGTCAGACGTTCTGGCGACACAGGAGAAGGCTTTCGCCGACGGCGAGATGGAGCATATCCTTTTCAGCCTCCTTTATGGTCTGGATTGCTACTGGATGAGCCACCCGGTCGCCTTGCGTGGCGCGGGATGGAAGGGCGAACAGCTATTGCGCGCGGCGCGCCTGGGCTTTGACGTCCCGGACTCCCTTATTACCAGCGTGCGGCAAGACGTTGATGATTTCCAACAGATCCATACTGGCGGGATTATATACAAGACCCTGTCGTCCCCGATTTTGGCGGCCGACGAAGTCGCTCCAGAGGATCGAATCGCGGGTCATCTATCGACAACCCTGATTACGGAAGACGACGAAGATCTGCTGGATTCCGTCTTCGAACTACCGAGCCTGTTCCAACCCAATGTGCCGAAGGCCTACGAACTGCGCGTCACTGTGATCGGGGATCGCGCTTTTGCTGCTCGCATCGACTCACAAGATGATTCGCGTACTGTCATAGACAGCCGCGACATGTCTGCCGACATCCCCTATCAGGTTGCAGACCTGCCCGAGCATGTGTCGCAACGCTGCCTCGATTTCGTGCACAGCTACGGTCTGACTTTCGGAGCCATCGATCTGATTTTCACGCCGGATGGCCGCTACGTATTTCTTGAGAACAACCCGGTCGGCCAGTTTCTGTTCGTCCAACAGCTTGTTCCAGAACTGGACATGACCGGCCATGTTGCGCAGGTCTTAGTGAACGGCGCTCGGAGCGCAAATTCATGAAACTTCTCGGCTTGATCCAGGACATCGAGGCCGCTCGGAACACTCGAGTGCTGATCCTGGCTGCCTCTAACCTGGAACTGGACTTGTTACCTGCGCTATATGATGTTCTGCGGAGCGTCGGACGGACCGATCGACTGGACGTCCTGATGTTCTGTCGTGGGGGCGTGGTCAATGCGGCGCGGCGGATCGCCCTGCTGCTGCATGATTTCACAGACCAGCTTACACTGATAATTCCTGATCGTTGCGAGTCCTCAGGAACCATCGTCACCCTAGCAGCCCATAATGTAATCGCCGGCCCGGTCGCTATTTTTTCCCCGATTGATCCGCTGCTTATGGCGGGCAACCCAGATGTAGAGGGTGCGCCGATGGCCATATCGGCACAGGACGCACGCCTTTTCGGGGAAATGACCCAGGCTTGGTTCGGCGTCGCGTCAAAGGATGTCGGCGAGACCGCGCTCAGCGCCCTAACCCAGTCTGTCTTTCCGACGACCCTGACGTCCTTCTATCGGTCCTGCACAGAGACACGCGAAATCGCTCTGGAGCTTCGCGCGCGCGCGGCGCCCGACGAATCCGAGACGGATCGAAGCCGGATCATCGACACCCTCCTCTACGGCTATCACTCCCACGCCTATGCGCTGAGGCGAGAAGACCTCGCCGCCATCGGTCTGCCCATCACGACAGACCCTGTTGTCGAGGATATCGCCTGGCAAATTGCCCATGTCTTAAGGGGCGTGATCGGTGCAGGCGTCCGCAAAAGCATCGAGGACGAGTGGATCGACACGGTCATTGCAAGCCGTGAAGGCCTTCGCACCCGTCACCGCACACCCTCTGGATTGGCTCCGTCCTGGGACGTCGGCATAGTCGAATGAACACCCCAACCGCTCTTCTCGCACAGGCGGCCGGGTTCCACGTCATGCTCGTCTTCCTGGCGGGTGCGGTCGGCAAGCTCACCGGCTTTCATCGTTTTGTTTCGACCTTGGAGGCTTTGCCCTTTTCCATTCCAACGGGTTGGACAGTCTATGTCGCGGGTTCGGTCATCTTGGTCGAGGGGGCGATAGCGGCTTCGATCTTGGCGGACGGAGAAAGCGCGCGCGCCGGCATGATTGCGGCTCTCGGCCTCTGCCTGGCGTTCTCCGCGATCGTTTGCGTCGTTGTGGCTGGCCGCATGTCGGTGACCTGCAATTGCTTCGGCAGTAACAGTCATCGCATGTCAGGTCTTGACCTGCTGCGCAACGCAGGACTGATGGCTTCCGCCTTGGCCTGGCTGAGATTCTCAGAAATCCGCCCGCCCCTCCTAACCTTCGACACCCTGCTCATGTTCGGCGTCGCTATGAGCGCGAGCCTGATTTCCATCTTCCTTCCCGACCTCATGACCGCTGTGCGTCGTCCCGGGGCGACAGACTGACATGGTGGCGCTACAAATCTCAGTGGCCGTTCTGCTATTCGGCTTTTCCGCAATGGTGGTGATCGCCGCCCGATTGTCCGCGCGAGTCGCGGCGCTCGAAGCCAAGGTGTCGCCTGACGCCTCCCTGATCGGCTCGCTCCTGCTCTCGTTCACAGGACACTGCGCGATCAATGACGCCGCCGTGCATTCGCGAGACCTGCTGGGCCGGAACACGGTCCTGGTTTTCCTGTCGTCAGGGTGTCCGGATTGCACCAAAAAGAGAGATGTTCTGATCGACCTCCTGCCCGGCTTGTCCGCTTCGGATGTCGCGTTCTGGATCATACCGGCGGACGACGTTCATGGCGTCACGAAGATTGTGGCCGGCAGCGCGCTCGAATCCCACGTCTTGCGTCTCCCATCAGACGTACGCCGGCAGCTGAACCCAAGAAACATGATCCCATCTTACCTTTTCGTCGATGAAAAGGGCCTGATCGTGGATCAAAGCCATATGGATGACGACAACTGGCTTGCCTTCGTGCGGGATATAAATACCGCAGGCTGATCAATACGAGATGGCGAACCTTTTCCATAGTCCCAGGTTTAGTACCAGGGCGCTGTCACCATACGTGCGTAATAGGATTTCAGTAACGCAAGCTCTCGCCCACGCATGCGCAAGTTAGTTCAAGACGCGTCCGGTCGTTGACGAATCGATCGGCGCGTTTGACCGGATCGGCTTGCAGTTCCGCCTCCAGTTGGAGGATGCGGATGGCGCGCTGCGTGCGCCCGGCGGCGGCGTTCAAGGCGTGGCGCGCCTCGTTCGTATGGGTGAGGATGATCCGGGTCTGGTCCGGATGTTCGAGACGATCCTTGTCCCAGCGGGCGATCAGTTCGGTTTGGGCGACCGTTCGCGTTTCACCCGCATGGCCCATGGCGTGATTGGCACAGGCTTGGAGCGCGTCGGCCGTCCGACCCGTCGCCAGATGCCGCATTGCGTCCCGCCGCCAAAAGCTCACCCTTAGATCTCACACCACGGCTTCGCGCAACCGCCCCCCACGTGCGCTCCGGTCTCTAGCTATCCACCGCGCTCCGGCTACCCGCGCCCTTGACTTCTCCTTTGCGCCAACAGCGGACAATCCTCACCGGCCGACAAGCCGACATTCGTCGTGGCTAACGGCAGTGCGGAAATGCCCTATCCGCTCGGCAATCCTTCTCCTGCGTCAACCTCGTCTTTCGCTAGTCTGCACGGACACGAACGACTGAGGAGGGCCGCATGTCCGATCTGAACCGCCGACTGATGACCCGAAAGTCAGATCTGGGTGAGACCCTGCTTGACGCCATCGCCTCCCCTGATCCGGCCGAAGGCGAAGTCGTGCTGGCACTTGACCGGTTCTCCCTGACGACCAACAACATCACCTACGCGGCCTATGGCGACGCCATTGGCTATTGGCGCGTCTTCCCGACCGGAGGGGACGACTACGGCTTGATGCCGGTGTGGGGTTTCGCCGATGTCGCCGAGTCCCGAGTGGAAGGGATCGAGGTCGGGGCGAGAGTGTTTGGCTTTTTCCCAATGGCCGACAGGCTGGTGGTCCAGGCCGACAAGATCAGCCGGGGTGGATTCGCTGACGCCGCACCCTGGCGCAAGGCGGTGCCCGACATTTACAACCGCTATGTCCTGTGCGCCGCGGACGCCAACTACGACGTGGCCTTCGAGAATGCAGAAGCGCTTTTCCGTCCACTGTTCATCACCTCCTATACGGCGATCGATTTCCTGCGCGAACACGGCTTCTTCGGCGCGAGACAGATCGTGGTGTCCAGCGCCTCGTCAAAGACCGCCTACGGGGCGGCTTGGTGTCTGGCCCAGGAAAACATCCCGCTGATCGCCCTGACGGGCGATCGCAACCGGGCCTTTGTCGAGGGGCTGGGCGTCTATCAGTTGGTTCGACGTTATGATGAGATCGAGACCTTGCCGAACGGCGTCCCGACCCTCTATCTCGACCTCGCCGGCGACCCCGAACTGCGGCGACGTGTTCACGCCCATTTCGGCGCGAACCTGACCTATGATTGCCTCATCGGCTCGACTCAGGGCGACGCCTTTCCCAAGGACGACCCCGAGCTGGTCGGCCCCCGCCCGGAATTCTTCTTCGCCGCCACCTGTCTGGACGCCCACCGGGACCGGGGAACCCTTCGCGCCTTCTACGAGCGGTTTTTCGCCGACCAGCGCGCCTTCTTCGAACGCGTGATCGATCCGGTCTCGCCGTGGATTCGCGTGGTCGAACACCATGGTTTGGAAGAGGCGGCTATAGTGGTGCGCGCTCTGGCCGATGGTGCGTCGGATGCGGCGGAAGGGGCCGTGGTGCAGCTCGTCCGCTGAGCGCCAACAGCGGAACTTGGGTCCTCGCCGCAGAGCAGACGTTCAGGTGGCCGAGCCACAGCCAAGCCATTCGACTCCAATAGCTTGAGAAGCCGTGATTACGCTGAACGCTCAGGAGTATTCCGCGCGAAGATTAATCCACTCAGACAATAGCGCCTTATACTGATCGGCAACCGGCAGTCACCGAGAACATGTGATCGAGATGTCGAATCGGAACGCGCTTATGGCGCTGGCTTATGCCGCCGATGGGCTGTGCAAACAGGCTTCACCGTGCCACGATCACCTGATGGAGGCTGACAGTTTGACAGCGGAGAGCCAGCGTCTGGCGATGCTTCAGTCCCTCGGGCTCGTCCCAGGCCAGCGTGATCCAAGCCTCCAGGTTCTTGCTGCGCTAGCCGCCAACGTCGCCGAATCCGCCGTGGGGTTGATAAGCCTCGTCGAACGCTCATGCATCTATGTTGTGGGCGGGGCTGGGTTCGACAGTGATTTCATAGATCCCGCCGATAGCTTTTGCAGCCACGCGGTGTTGAACCCAGCAAGCGTGTCGTGGGTGTCCGATGCGTTGGCGGACCCACAGTTTCGCAATAGTCGTTACGTGACGGGGGAGCCCTACATCCGCTTCTACGCCGGGGTTCCGTTGACGGTAAATGGCGAAACCGTGGGCACGCTCAGCGTGCTTGATCCCCAACCGAGAGCCTGTGACCCACGTCTGGTCTCCAGATTGAAACTCCTGGCGGAAGCGTGCGAAGCCGAACTCACCGAACGTCACCGCACCGCAGCGATGCGTCAGGCGTTGGCCGCTTCTGCAGACGCCCTCATTGATTGCGACGTCGCAGGCCGGGTTGTGGGTTGGTCGGTGGGCGCAGAACGCCTGTTTGGTTTCCCCGCAGAGGAGGCCCTCGGCGCTAACGTGACGATCATCGTTCCTCCGGAGCAGCAGGAAGCGCATCGGCAGGGAATGCTGCGGTGGCAGGAGAGCGGGGCGGCGCGCTTGGGGCGTCGAATTGAACTGCCGGCAAAGCGACGAGACGGCTCTGATCTCGATATCGAACTTTGGATGTCTGTGTCTCATGAATGCGGAGGGCCTCGAATACACGCCAACATCAGAGACATCTCCGCTCGCAGGGCGCAGGCCCGGAATGTCGAGCGTGCCGAGGCGCGATCTAGAGAGCTTAAATCTCAGCTCAACCAGGTTTGGCGTTTGAACTCCCTCGGAGAGATGGCGGCGACCCTCTCGCACGAGCTGAACCAGCCGCTAGGAGCCGCCACCACTTACATCCACGCCAGCCAACGTGTCCTTCAGAGAGCCGACCCTATCAGCGCAAGCGCGAGCCAAACCCTCGATCTTGCGAAGGCGCAGCTCTTGCGCGCAGGATCGATCATACGTCGCATGCGGGAATTGCTTTCCCATGACAGTCGCGACCTTCAGGTCGAGCGTGTCTCAGAAATGGTGGGTGATCTGAATGGGATCCTCTCCTTAATCCAGAGCGACGCCGGCGTCAGTCTGGAGATCATCATCGATGAGGCCAATGATCACGTCCGCGCTGAACGCATCCAGTTCCAGCAGGCGGTGATCAACCTGGTGCGGAACGCCGCCGAAGCCTTGACCGGACGTTCCGATGGCACAATCCGGGTGGTGGGGAGAGCGATCTCCGACACGATCTTTGAACTCAGCGTCACGGACAACGGTCCCGGCGTGGCGCCTGACCAGATTGAGACGATCTTCAGACCACTCATGACAACGAAGACTTCCGGGATGGGGCTCGGCTTATCCGTCACGCGAACCATTGTCGAACGCCACGGGGGATCTCTTGACGTGACGTGCAGCGACTTGGGTGGAGCAGCGTTCACCTTCTGCTTGTCGAGAGAGAGCGAGACAGACGCGAGAGAAATCCTTCCGTTTCGTGATCGACGATGACGCCGGGATGAGGGACACACCCGTATCGATGTTGCGATTACACGGCGTCCGCAACGACTTCCCCGGCGAGAGATCTTGGCCTGCGAGGCCCTGGGCGCACGCTCTTCTCATCTCGGAAACCCATGACTCAACGGCGCAGAGGCGCCAGCCGAAAGAGGCGCAGTCAGCGTGAGGCGTCGTCATGGGCTGCTCGATAGCGGCCTTCACGGGACGACAACTGAGGTGACCCGGTTCGTAACATGGGCGGAACGTCGGGATTTCGCCGCGAACACCCGTTGACCGAACAGGCCTCCGTGCTTCGCACGGCTTCGGCGCGAAGCCCTACCGGGCGGAGGCTGCTGTGATCGACCAAGAGCTCGTGAAAAGGCTATTTGCCATAGCGCTCGACAGGGTCGGCGAGCTGACCACTAACCCTGCATGCTAGCGCCTCTCCGGCGACCGTCCTTTTCACCGCCCTGTCTACGCGTGCGCTCTACGCCTTTAGGCCTGCCTATTGC
>JBKBXN010000007.1:0-447 GCA_046314055.1 Brevundimonas sp. | reverse complement strand
GTGTGTTTCGCCCCGTCCCAATGCTGATCAGGCCGTGCCTTGGCATCCTTCGGACCGGAGCAGTTCTCATGGCGGAGCTCGACCCCATCATCCGTCTCAAGACCGTGCTGGAACGCACCAGCCTGAGCCGGCGGCGCACGCCGACGCTAATGGCGCGCCTGTACGAACTGGAGGACCGTTTAGCGGTCCTTCGCGCCCAGCAGGCGGACACGGCCGCCGCTCCTGTCGATCTTCACCCGAGCATTGCCGAGACCTATCGCAAGAAGGTCATGCGTCTGTCGGAGGCGCTAAACCATCCCGCCGAACGCGACGAGGCCGCCACGGCGCTTCGCGGCTTGATCGAGAGGGTGGTTCTGACGCCGGGCGCCCAGCGCGGCGAGATCCACGCCACTCTGTTTGGCGAGTTCGGCGTGGTCCTGGATTGGCTGGACGAGCGTTCCAAGACCC
>JBKBXN010000006.1:0-38863 GCA_046314055.1 Brevundimonas sp. | reverse complement strand
CTGGGCCTCCACGCGCATGATCGTGTCCTCGACGATGTCCTTGCCCACGATCGCGATGGCCTCGGAGAACGCACCTGCACGGTCGTAGTCCTGCAGGTCTCCCATCGTTTCGGGATTGACCAGTCCGGTCTCCATCGCCACCGACGGCGGCTTCTGGCGCGAGGCCATCGGCGGCGACCTGGCCCCCAAGATCGCCGGCGCGCATGAAAGCCATTCCGGCTTCCCCGGCATGTATCTGTTGCTGGCGCCCCTGCTCTTCTTCCCCTCGACCCTGCTGCTGCCCGCCGCCGTCTCGACCGGCTGGAGCCGCCGGGCCGAGCCGGCCATTCGCTTTCTGGTCTGCTGGCTGGTCCCTGGCTGGTTGATGTTCGAACTGGCCCCGACCAAGCTGTGGCACTACACCCTGCCGACCTTCGGGGGTCTGGCCCTGCTGGCCGCCGCCGCCCTGGCGCGGCCGATCGGCAAGGTCTCGCGTATCACCGGGGCCGTGCTGGCGATGTTCGCGGCCGTGCTGATCATCGGCATCACCGTCTATGGACTGACGGTCTACGGCACTTCGACGGCCCAGACCTGGGCGGCCCTGACCGTGGGAACCACCCTGGCGGCGGCGGCCATGGGCGCCTTCCTGCTGCTGAACCGGGCGACGGTCGCGGCCCTGGTCGCCTCACTCGCCTTCGGGATCGTGGCCCATGGCGCCCTGGCCGGCACCATCCGTCAGCTGCGCCCCCTGGCCATCGCGCCCCAGCTGGAGAAGACGCTTGAGGCCGCCGACCTGCATCCGCGCCAGGGCCGCACGCCCGGGCCGGTGGCCATCACCACCTTCCACGAGCCCAGCTTCGTCTTCCTGACTGGGCGGGACACCGAACTGACCGACGCCGAGGGCGCCGCTCGCGCCCTTGCCGAGGGCCGGCCCGCCATCGTCGAGGGGCGCGACGCCGACGCCTTCCGCGCCGCCGCCGGACGACTGGGCGTGTCGGGCCGGGCCGTCGGGGTGGTGCGCGGCTACAACTATTCGGGCGGGGATGAGATGAACCTGACCGTCTACGCCCCGCCGCCCCGTCCGACGACCGGCGCGGGCGAGGCGCCGTGAGCCGGTTCATCCAGATCGTTGAAGTCGGTCCCCGCGACGGTCTTCAGAATGAAAAGACCGTGCTGGACCCCGCCGTTCGCGCCGATCCGGTGCGGCGGCAAGAAACGGCGGGCGCCCGCCGGATCGAGGCCGTTTCGTTCGTCCATCCCAAATATGTGCCGCAGATGGCCGGCGCCGAAGCGGTGATGGCGGCTCTGCCACGCGTCCCCGGCAAAAGCCGCATCGGCCTGGTCCTGAACGGCAAGGGCTATGACCGGGCCCTGGCGACGGGCGTGGACGAGGTCAATGTCTCGGTGGCGGCCACCGACGGCTTCGGCCTGAAAAACCAGGGCCTGTCGGTGAAGGACCAGCTGGCCATGCTGGGCGAGATCGTCGCCCGCCGCCATAATGCGGAGGCGTCGGACGGCGCCCCGTCGCTGTCGGCCATGATTTCCTGCGTCTGGGGCTGTCCGTTCGACGGCGAGGTCTCAGTGGATCAGGTCGCGGACATGGTCGGCGCCATCGCCGAACTGGGCGTCGGCGAGATCGGTCTGGCCGACACCATCGGCGCCGGCGACCCCTGGGCGGTGACGCGCAAGGTCGAGGCCGCGCGCAAGGCCGCGCCCGAGGCGACCCTGCGCCTTCATTTCCACGACACCCGCAATACCGGCCTGGCCAACGCCTATGCGGGGGTCGAGGCCGGGATCGACGTGCTGGACGCCTCGGTCGGCGGCATCGGCGGCTGCCCGTTCGCGCCCGGCGCCACGGGGAATATCGCCACCGAGGATCTGGTCTATATGCTGACGCGCGGCGGTTTCGAGACCGGCTATGATCTGGACGCCCTGATCGCCACGGCGCGCTGGATCGGCGAGGCCCTGGGCAGGCCGGCGCCTTCCGCCCTCAGCCGCGCAGGCGCCTTTCCCCACGCCTGAGACCCGCCGTCACACCTCCGCCGTGGCGAAACGGGACAAATAGAGTTAATCAAGCTTAACAAGCGCAGCCATTGCGCCGGGGAGGACCGCCATGCTGATCGCCATACCCCTGCTGCTGATCCCTGTGATCCTGTACAATATCGTCGTGCTGTTCGGCGCCTCGAGCAATGTCGGCATGGCCCAGGCCGACGCCCTGTTGCGCGACCCGCTGTTCTCCATCCCCATGGCCTCGGGCGCCCAGTGGAACATCGGCTCGGGCGACCTGATCCTGTTCCTGGGCCTGATCCTGCTGTTCTTCGAGCTGATCAAATCGACCTCCAGCCAGAAGGTCGCCATCGTCAATCACGCCCTGTCGATGATCCTGTTCATCGTGGTCCTGGTCGAGTTCCTGCTGATCCGCGGCTTCGCGACCTCGACCTTCTTCCTGATCGTGGTGATGATCCTGCTCGATGTGCTGGCGGGCTTCATCGTCACCATCATCTCGTCCCGCAAGGATTTCGACCTCGGGAACTGACAGCCGAGGACGGACAACGGCCTCAAGCAGCCCGATAGGGCGGTAGGCCCCTAAGAAAAAGCCGTGAAGATCAGGGCCACGACGGCGACGTCGAAAACCTTGGCGGCGAGGCTGAATGCGGCGGGCATGGGCTGGTCCGAAAAGAGGCGGTCTGCCCCCGTCCCAGCAAGCCCCGTGCCGCCGCCTCAGATGTCGGTCTTGGCGGCCTTGCCGGTCGCCGGCCGACGCTCGGCCTCGCCTGAATATTCGGTCCCCAGATAGGCGGCGCGGGCCGCATCCAGCACCGGCGGACCGCCGCGCAGGCCCCGCTTCTGACCGCGTTGCCCCATCTGCTGGGCCACAAAGGCCGCCGCGCCGGGATCGATGGCCGCATGGACGGCAGGTCTTGCCGGGCCGGCGTCTGGCTTGAACTCGGGCTCAGGGGTCTCGCTTCGGACCAGGGCGCGCGAGGCGGCCTCCTGGGCGCGGCGTTCCCGCTCGCGCCGCTCGCCTTCTCGCCGGTCCACCCGCTCGGGGCCGCCGACCGGCTGAATCCGGTCCGTCATTTCGTCTTTGATCCGCCCGCCAGACGATCGATCTGGGCGCGCATCTCGTCCATCTGGCGGCGCATCTCGTCCAAGGCGTCAGGCGCAGCGGGCGGCGTCTCTTCCTTGGCTTTAGCGCCGGCGGCCTGAGGCGTAGGCTCCGTCCGCGAATAGCCGAAAGCGGGGAACATCTGCATGGCCCGTTCGAACATGGCCATATTGGTCTTGGCCGCCTCTTCCATCAGGCTGGCGCCCGAGCCCGTCCCAAAGGCGCGGCTCATCTGGCTGGCGAACTGTTCCTGCTGCCGGCCGAAATTCGCCAGCGACATCTCCAGGTAGGAGGGCAGAACGCCCTGCATCTGCCCGCCGTAAAAACCGATCAGCTGACGCAGGAACTGCACCGGCAGCAGGGCCTCGCCCCGGTTTTCTTCCTCGAAGATGATCTGGGTCAGGATCTGGCGGGTCAGGTCGTCGTTCGACTTCGCGTCGTAGACGACGAACTCGGTCCCCTCGCGCACCATGGCGGCGAGGTCCTCCAGCGTCACATAGGCGCTGGTCCGCGTATTGTAGAGCCTGCGGTTCGCGTACTTTTTGATGACGACCTGTGCGCCGTCGCCGTTCTTTCCGCCCTTGGTCTTTTCGTCAGCCACGCTTGTTCTCGCGATGTTGCAACGCGTCACTATCCTCCGTTGCGACGCGAAGCGCCAGAGGCGTAAAAGCGCAGGCTACGGACGGGCTCAGTGGCTCATGGCGGGGGCCAGAACCACGCCGACCAGCACGGCGGTCCAATGGACCGTGGCGCCGGTGACGACGAAGCCGTGCCAGATGGCGCGACGGAAGCGGACCTTCGGGCTGATGAAGACGAAGACCCCCGCCGTATAGATCAGACCGCCGAGCACCAGCAGGCCCAGGGCGATCGGGTGGACCGTCTCCACCATCGGCTTCAGGGCGGCGACCGCCAGCCAGCCGAACACCACATAGACGCCGCTCCAGAACTTGTCGGAAATGCGGGGCGCGAACAGCTTCACAGCCGCGCCGACGAAGGCCAGGGTCCAGATCAGGGCGGTGAAGCCCACCGACCAGGCGCCTTCGAACCTCTGGGTGGTGAAGGGGGTGTAGCTGCCGGCGATCATCAGGAAGATCGCCGCCTCGTCCAGCCGGCGCAGCACCGGCCGCGCCGCGCAGGGATTGGTCCAGTTGTAGATGGTCGAGGCCGTCAGCATGCCCACCAGGCACAGGGCGTAGACGGCCGTGGCGAGCACGCCGCCGATCCCGGTATAGACGCCCGCCAGACCCGCCAGGATGACGCCCCCGACCGCGGCCAGCATCAGGCCCACGACATGGACCCAGAGATCGGCCAGCTTTTCGGCGCGAGTCTGGTAATGCTCGATCATGTCCAGCTCGTCCGGCGTGCAGACGTGGGTGACAAGGCGTTTCAGCGTGCGGAGCATGGCCAATCAAATCCAAGATCGTCCGTATCGTTCCCGCTAGAATGAGCCAGCAGGGTGACGAATGACTGAATCCCGCTCCACTTTTCTGCCCCCAGGTGACGAAGCCGAAGAGATGCGGCAAAACGGCAACGAAATATTCTGCAGAGAGTGAAATCCATGACCGACGTCGTCATCGTCTCCGCCGCCCGCACGCCTGTCGGGTCCTTCCTCGGCGCTCTGTCGGCGCTGCCGGCGTCGAAGCTGGGCGAGATCGCCATCACGGCGGCCCTCGAACGCGCGGGCGTTTCAGGGGACGAGGTGGACGAGGTGATCCTGGGCCATGTGCTTCAGGCCGCCGCCGGCCAGGGTCCGGCGCGCCAGGCCGCCGTCGGCGCCGGGGTGCGTCAGGAGGCCCCGGCCTGGAGCCTGAACCAGATCTGCGGCTCGGGCCTGCGGGCCGTCGCCATCGCCGCCCAGCAGATCGCCCTGGGCGACGCGAAGATCGTGGTCGCCGGCGGGCAGGAAAGCATGAGCCAGGCGCCCCACGCCCAGCAGCTGCGGGCCGGGCACAAGATGGGCGACGTCGCCCTGGTCGACACCATGGTCAAGGACGGGCTGTGGGACGCCTTCAACGGCTATCACATGGGCCAGACCGCCGAGAACATCGCCGACAAATGGGCGATCACCCGCGAAGCCCAGGACGAATTCGCCCTGGCCAGCCAGCACAAGGCCGAGGCGGCGCAGACTGCGGGACGGTTCGACGCCGAGATCGTTCCGGTCGTCATCCCCGGCAAGAAGGGCGACGTCGTTGTCGACAAGGACGAATATATCCGCCACGGCGCGACCATCGAACTGATGCAGAAGCTGCGTCCGGCCTTCGCCAAGGAGGGCAGCGTCACCGCCGCCAACGCCTCGGGCCTGAACGACGGCGCCGCGGCCCTGGTGCTGATGAGCGCCGAAGAGGCCAAGGCGCGCGGGCTGGAGCCGCTGGCCCGCATCGCCTCCTACGCCACCGCCGGGGTCGATCCGTCGATCATGGGCACGGGACCGATCCCGGCCTCAAAAAAGGCGCTGGAGAAGGCCGGCTGGACCGTCGCCGACCTGGACCTGGTCGAGTCCAACGAGGCCTTCGCCGCCCAGAGCCTGTGCGTGGTCAAGGAACTGGGTCTCGACCCGGCCAAGGTCAACGTCAACGGCGGCGCCATCGCCATCGGCCACCCCATCGGCGCTTCAGGCGCCCGCATCCTGACGACGTTGCTGTTCGAGATGAAGCGGTCGGGGGCCAAGAAGGGCCTGGCCACCCTGTGCATCGGCGGCGGAATGGGCGTGGCGATGTGCGTCGAACGACCTTGAAGCCCTTACAGCCGACGCCGTCAGGGTTTCGCCTGATCAACGTTGGGCTGGACCAACTCGGCCTCAAGAACCTTTGGGACGTGATCGGCGTCGCCTATGGCCACGTCACGGACTGGCGACTGGAGATCGAACTCGAGCACCTGTCCGGCATCACGGCGCATCTGATCTTTGATCAAGCCGCCAGCTTCCGCGTCCAGGACGAAAGAGACATGCTTGGCTATTGGGCCGCCCGGGATCGGGAGGGCGTCGCCGTGGGCGATTTGTATCAGGTCGAGACCAGCCTCTATCTGACCGAATTCGCGACCAGCATCAGCGGTCATACGGAAGACCTCGCTCACTATTTGGTCTGCGGGCGCGACGCCTGCGTCGAGGTGCTGTCCTCCAAGATCCCTCGGCTGGGGAACGCCTGACTCCGGAACACAGAGGCCAGGCGTCCAAGCGGCTCAATCCGCCGGATACTCGAACGGATCGCTCGGCGTCGGCTGGGTCGGCAGGGGCATGCGCGGCAGGGGCTCGTCGCGGTTGGCGGCGTTCAGCAGGAAGCTGGCCAGGATGATCGCCGCCTGACGCATGTCCTCGGGCTTGAGGTGGTCATAGCTGTCGATGCTGGTGTGGTGCAGGCGGCTGGAATAGTCGAGCGGGTCCTGGATGAACTGATAGCCGGGGATGCCGACGGTCTGCATATAGACGTGATCGGTGCCGCCGGACGGGCGCAGGGAGACGGTCGTGGCCCCCATGCTGGCGAAGGGCGCCAGCCATTCCTGGAAGATCGGCGAAGCGGCGACATTGCCCTCGGCATTGATGCCGCGAATCTTGCCCGAGCCATTGTCGATGTTGAAATAGGCCACCAGATCGCCATAGCCGGGGCGCGGTTCGACCGGCCAGCGGTTGCGCCAGGTGCGATTGTTGGGCAGGGCCGCCAAGGCCGGATCGGTCGCAGGCGCGCGGGTCGCCAGATGCTGATCCACATAGGCCAGGGAGCCCAATATGCCCTGTTCCTCGCCGCTCCACAGGGCGAAGCGGATGGTGCGCTTGGGCCGGACGCCCAGGGTTTTCAGGATACGCGCCGCCTCCATGACAACCGCGCTGCCCGCCGCATTGTCCACGGCGCCGTCCGAGGCGACCCAACTGTCCAGGTGGGCGCCGGCCATGACATATTCGGTCCCGCGCGCTGTGCCGGGGATGTCTGCCAGGATGTTGTAGGCGTTGACGTCTTCGTCGTGGAACCGGACCTCGCTGTTCAGCTCCAGGGTCGGCGGCGTATCCGTCAGCGCCAGACGCGCCAGACGGCGATAATCCTCGGCCGCCAGCTCCATCCCCGCCAGCTTCGGCGTGGCGCCGACCTGATAGGTGTAGCCGGTGCCGTGCAGCAGGCCGCCGTCACGCTGGGAGATTTTCACCCAGGCCAGGGCGCCCTGTTCGACCAGGAAGGCGTCCAGCTTGGCGGTAAAGTCAGCGGTCTCCAGCTGCTTCTGGATGGCGATGGGGGAATACTGCGGCTGGGAATAGGTGTTCCGCTCGGCCAGTTCGGCGCTGGTCCAGCGGCGGAAGGCCGGCTCGCTGGGCTCGGAGCCTGTGCCCGGCTGGGACAGCATGACGATCTTGCCCGACAGCTTGCCGCGCCATTTGTCGAAATCCTCGACCTTGGTGATCGGGGCGACGATTACGCCGCCGCTGATGGTCCCATTGGTCGACGGGGTCCAGGCCACCGGGATGGCGCGCAGGTCCAGCGGGCGCGGCGCCGTCATCCGGGCGCTGGAGCGGACGATGGACCAGCCCCGTCCGAACTCGAACCCCTCGGCGCGGACATTGGACAGCCCCCAGTCGCGGAACTGCTGCTGGGTCCACTGCTCGGCTTCGCGCATCTGCGGGGAGTTGGTCATCCGGCCGCCGATCCGGTCGGTCAGATAGGCGGCGGTCTGCATGACCTGGCTGTGGTTCAGCCCCTGATCGATGATGCCGTTGACGGCGACCCGATCCACCGACTGGGCGGCGACGGGCGTGGCCAGAAGAGCGGCGGCGGAAACAAAGGCAAGCAGACGCGACATGAGATCCCCTGAAGCTGAACAGGGCGCATCTGAAGTGATCCGGCGGCGAAGTGCAAACCACAAAGCCCGATCTTTGGCTGCGGCGATCAGCCCCAGGGACCGTTCGGCTTGACCGGAGTGGGAGGCACGCCGGTGGTCGTGCGATCGGGCGTGACCGGCACGGCTGATGTGGCGGCCGATCCTACAAGAGCGCGGGGCCGCACGCCCATCGTCAGTCCCAAATCCATCAACGCCTTCACGCGATTGCCGGTGGCCGGGTGGGTCGAGAACAGGTTGTCGGCGCCGCGTCCGGCCAGGGGGTTGATGATGAACATCTGGCCCGAAGCGGGATTGCGCTCGGCCGTGGGATTGTGGATCCGCTTGGCGTAGGCGTCGATCTTCTGCAGGGCCGAGGCCAGGGCCTGGGGGTCGCCGGCGATCTCGGCGCCGACGCGGTCGGCCTCGTATTCGCGGCCCCGGCTGATGGCCATCTGCACCAGGCCCGCCGCCATGGGCGCCAGGATCATCAGGGCCAGGGTCCCGATGATCCCGCCCGGCCGCTCGCGGTCGTCGCCGCCGCCGAAGAAGAGGGCGAAGTTGGCCAGGGCGGCGATGGCGCCGGCGATGGTGGCGGTCACCGTCATGATCAGTGTGTCTCGGTTCTTCACATGGGCCAGTTCGTGCGCCATCACCCCCCGCACCTCCTCGCGCGTCAGCATGTCCAGCAGGCCGGTGGTGGCGCAGACGGCCGCCCGCTCAGGATTGCGGCCGGTGGCGAAGGCGTTGGGCTGATCGTTGGGAATGATGGCGACCTGGGGCTGGGGCAGGCCCGCGTCGTGCGCCATCTGACGCACATCGGCGACATAGTTGCGCACCACCGCATTGGGATGCTGCTCGTCGACCGGCTGGGCCCGGTACATCTTCAGCACGATCTTGTCAGCGTTCCAGTAGCTGAACAGATTCATGCCGCCGGCGAACACCAGGGCGATGGCCATGCCTGTCGCCCCGCCGATCAGATAGCCAACGCCCCCGAACAGGGCGGTTAGGGCGGCCAGCAGGATGAAGGTCTTCAGATGGTTCATCGTCGTTCCGTCCGCGATCAACCGGTTTTTCTGGCGTCACGGCTTCAATCGACTATTTGAGGCCACGAGACGCCGCCCTCAAGGGAGCCGACCTGTGACCGAACATCCCACCCCCGATACGGACCCTGACACGAACGGCGCAGCCGCCGACAACGAGAATGCGCCCGTTTTCAACGCCGACATCCCGCATGCGACGCCCCAGAAGCCGCTGAGCGAGGTCGCGCGACGCGCTTTGCTGGAAGCGGCCGATCGTCGCGCGGCCGAGCAGACCACGGAAAGCGCCTCCGAATACGGCGGTCCGACCGGCCCCGAACCCACCCGCTATGGCGATTGGGAGAAAAAGGGCCTGGCGGTCGATTTCTGACCGACGCCGGCGCCGGCCGGGCGCCGCACTTGCCTGAACAGGGACAACTCAAAGGAGTCTGTCCCGTGACGATACAGTCCATGATCGCCGCCGCGTCGGCGGCCCTTCTGCTTTCCGCCGTTCCCGCCCTGGCCGGAGGGCCGGGAGGCGGCCATGGCGGCGGCTGTGGAAGCTGCGGCGGAGGGGGCGGCCATTCGGGCGGGGGTCATCACGGCGGGGGCTACAACAGCAACGTCAATGTGAACGTGAATGCGGCGGCCAACGCCTCGGCCTACGCCGGCGCGTCCGCCTATTCCGCCGTCAACGCCCGCGCCTATTCCCATTCGTCGAGCTTCAGCCATGGCTCCAGCGGGGGCGGCGTGACCTATGTCGGCGGCGGCGGTTACGCCGACGGCGGATATTCGGGCGGCTATATTCCCGGCCCGCCCGTGAACTTCGTCGGCCCGGCCCCGGTCAGCGCCCCCGTCGGCTATCCCGTCTATGGTTTCGGACGCGACTATATCGGCTGGCGTCCTTATCAGCCGCAGCGCCCGGCCGACTGCGACTGCCGCCCCGCCCCGCCCCCGACCTACCGCGAAGACCGATATGAAGGTCGGTATCAGGAGCGGTACGAACAGTCCTATGAACATAGCGGCTACGAGCAAGGCGGCTATTACGAGCAGCGCGCCTATCAGCAGGCCCCGGTTCAGGTTCAGGGTCCGCCCGTCTATGTCGCGCCGCAACGGATCTATGTCGCCCCGTCCCAGGTGAACATCGCGCCGCCCGAGATCGTGACCGGACCGCCGGTCTATATCGAACAGCCGCCCGTCTATGTGCAGGCGCCGCCGGTCAATATCGGGCCCCAGCGCATCCACGTCGCGCCCAGCCAGGTCAATCTGGCGCCGCCCCAGATCGAGACGGCGGGTCCCGTCTATATAGACCAGGCGCCGGTTCACGTTCAGCCCGCCCCGGTCGAGGTCGCCCCGGCCCAGATTTATGTCGCGCCGCCCGAGGTCCACGCTCCGCCGCCGGTTCAGGACTACTACGGCGACCTGCCGCCGCCCGACTATGTCGCACCGCAAGCCCCGCCGCGCCAACACTACGCCCAAGAGCCGGGCGAGCGCGGCTGATTGCTAGATCAGGGCGATGCTTTCGGCGACGGCCAGGGCTGCGGCCCGGGGGTCGGTCGCCGCCGTGATCGGGCGACCGATCACCAGATGGGTGGCGCCGGCCCGAAGCGCGGCTTCGGGCGTCGCCGCCCGCGCCTGGTCGTCAAGGGCGGAACCCGCCGGTCTTACGCCCGGCGTCACGATCAGGAAGTCCGGGCGGCCGGCCGCAACGGCGATCTCCCGCACCCGCGCCGCTTCCTGGGGACTGGACACCACGCCGTCGATCCCGGCCTCCAGCGCCTGACGCACACGCAGCTCCACCAGATCGGCCGGCGACAGGCTGTGGTCGTCAGCCGCCAGATCCTCGGCCGTCAGACTGGTCAGCACCGTCACGCCAAGAACCTTAAGCCCTGATCCGGCCACGCCCCGCGCCGCCGCCGCCATCACCTGGGGTCGAGCGTGGACGGTCAGCAAGTCGCAACCCGCGTCCGCCAGATTGGCCGCCGCCTTTTCGACCGTCGCGCCGATGTCGTGCAGCTTCCAGTCCAGAAACACCTTGCGACCCTCGGCCTTCAGGTCGCGCGCCAGATCCATGCCGCCCGCTGCAAACAGCTGCAGCCCAATCTTGTAGAAGCCCACCGCGTCCTGCACCCGCGCAACCAGAGCGGCCGCCTCTGCGACCGTCGGCACGTCCAAGGCGCAGATGATCCGTTCGTCGGGACCGCGATTAGGGGCGACGGTTTGGGTCTGGGTCATCGACGGACTCGCGCTGAGCGGCTATGCGGGGACGCAAGGGGTGCGTCGGCGCGGCCGGCGTGTTGAATTTCAAGAGCGAGGCGAGGCGATGAACGCGGTCGATCTGGGTGTCAACCTGTTCGTGACGCTGTTCGCCCTGCTGGATCCGATCGGCAATCTGCCGATCTTCGCCGCCGCCACCGCCGGGGCGACCCTGCGCCAGCGGATTTCGGTCTCCGCTCTGATCTGCACCTTCGCCGCCGTCTTCCTGGCCTTCTTCCTGTTCACCGGCCTGGGCCTGCTTCAGTTCTTCGGCATTTCCCTGGCGGCCTTCCGCATCGCGGGGGGCATATTGCTGCTGCTGCTCGGCCTGGACATGGCCCGTGGCGACTTCCTGGCCCTGTTCGCCGACAAGGACGCCATCGCCGACTCCAAAGATGTGCGCGGCTATGCCCGTCGCCGGTTCCAGCGGCTGGTCGTGCCCTTCGCCATCCCGCTGATGATCGGCCCCGGCGCGATCTCGGCCGTCATCATCCAGGCGGGCGAGGCGGCCAAGCTGGGCTATGCCGGGACGATCGGTTCGCTGGTCGCGATCACAGCCGCCTGCGCCGTATCCTTCGTCTGTTTCGCCCTGACCGGTTCGCTGAGCCGCCTGTTGGGCGAGGTCGGCATGGCCATCATCGTCCGCGTCCTAGGCCTGATCCTGTGCGCCCTGGCGATCCAGTTCGTTCTGCTGGGCCTGGGCGAGGCCATTCCCGGGATGATCTCAGGCGCCGTGACGACCCCTTATCCGACGGCGAACTAGGGTTCGCTCAGTCGGCCGCGTCCTCGATGGCGTGGATGTCGTCGTCGGACAGGCCGAAATGGTGACCGATCTCGTGGACCAGGACATGGGCGATCAGCTCGGCCAGACCCACATCGCCCCGTTCGCACCATTCGTCCAGAATCGGACGACGATAGAGGAAGACCCGCGACGGCTCGGCGGCCGGTCCCAGACTGTCGCGGCGGCCTATGTCCACGCCGTGGTACAGGCCGGTCAGTTCGAAGGGATCCTCGATCTCCAGATCCGCCAGGGTCTGTTCATCGGCGAAGTCGTCGACGCGAAAAACCACCTCCCCGGCTGCGGCGCGAAACTCCGCCGGCAGGGCGTCGAACGCCTCGCGCGCCAGTCGCGCGAAATCGTCCAGGGTGGGGGCGAAGAGGTCGGTGGTCGCGTCGGTCATGCTCCGGATATCGCCGCCCACGCCCATGAGCGCAACGGGGCGGGTTGACGCGAAGACGGCCCCGATTTTTTCTCGCGCGCTTGGGGTATGGTAAAGACGAATCAGGTCGCCGTGACCGCAGGGACGAGTATGGCCGAGGCTGACATCGCCTATGTCGCCACAGCAGGCGCAGCCGGACTGGCTCTGGCGGTCAGCGCCTGGGCCTTGCGCTTGCGTGCGCGGCTGAACGCCACGACGGCCGCCGCCACGCTCCAGCGTGACGCCGCGCTGGCTGACGTGGGCCGTCACGGCAGCATGTTGCGCGCTTTCGACGACGTCAGCCTGGCCCTGACGGCGAGCGGGGAGGCGAGCGGATCGCCCATAGGTCCGGGCGAACTGATCGACCGCCTGTCCGGTCAGGAGCCCGGGACCGTCGAAGACACGGGCGCCGTCGTTCTGGCCCGGCTCAAACAGACCCATGCCGGCCAGATCGAGGCCCTGGTCGAGACCGGCAAGGGTTTCGAGGGCCTGATCGACCTGAACGACGTCGAACCCTGGCGGATCGAGGGACGGGTCGCGGGCGGCGCGGCCTGGCTGCGGCTGTCGCCGGCGTCCAGGGTCATGCTGACCGGCGCCGATGCGACCGAGAGCGGCCTGGCCATGCTGGGCGACGCCTCGCCGATCCCGACCTGGGTGGTCGACGGCGCGGGGAAACTGGCCTGGGCCAACCGCATCTGGCTGCACGAGATCGGCGCCGAGACCGTCGCGCAGGCGCGGGAGATGAGCCTGTCCTTCGACCGGGGCGCCGACGCCCTGGTCGCAGAGGCGGGGCGGTTGAGCTTGCGGCAAGAAGGGTTCCGCTGGACCACCGGGGGCGGCCATCGCCGCGCCTGGCGGATCATCGCCGAACCGGCCGGCGGCGGCGCCGTCATCGCCTTCGCCATCGAAGTGACCGAGGCCGAAGAGACGCGCGACACCTTGCGCCGCCATGTCGACGCCCATGACGAGACCCTGAACCATCTCGCCGACGCGGTCGCCATCTTCGGGCCGTCCAAACGGCTGGCCTTCCACAACACGGCCTTCCAGACCCTGTTCGACCTGGATTCGGCCTGGCTGGACGAGCGGCCGACCCATGCCGAGCTTCTGGACCGGCTGCGCCAGCGCCGCCGCCTGCCCGAGGTGATGGACTATGCCGGCTGGAAGGCGCACGAGCTGGACTTCTACGGCGCCGCCCAGGCGTCGCCCGACGACAGCTGGTCGCTGCCGGACGGCCGCACCCTTCGCGTGGTGCGCCAGCCCCATCCGCTGGGCGGCATATTGCTGATCTTCTCGGACATCACCGACGAACTGAACCTGCGCAGCCGGTTCAACGCCCAGATTCAGGTCCAGACCGCCACCCTGGACAAGCTGAACGACGCCGTGGCCGTGTTCGGCTCCGACGGACGGCTGCGGCTGCACAATGAGGCGTTCGAAGACTTCTGGAACCTGACGGGCGAGCGGATCGCCGCCTCGAACGACTTCGACGCCATAGCCGAGCTCTGCAAGGCCACCCTGCCCGATCCGGCCCTGTGGCTGGGTCTGAAGGCGCGGGTCGCCGATCCGGATCCGGAGAGCCGCATCGCCATCTCGGGCGAAGGGCGGACGGTCGACGGCCGCGTCGCCGCCTGGCAGACCCGCCCCCTGCCCGACGGGGCCACCCTGGTCGCCTTCTCGGACGTCACGGCGCGGCGCGGGCTGGAACAGGCCCTGGTTCAGCGCGAACAGGCCCTGGCCGAAAGCCAGGCGCTGAAACGGGAGTTCGTCGGCAGCGTCTCCTATGAGCTGCGGACGCCGCTGACGACCATCGTCGGCTATTCGGAACTGCTCGAGACCATGGGCGACCTGCCCGAGCGCAGCCGCCAGCACGCGGGCGCCATCCGTGTCGCCGCCAGTCAGCTGGCCCGCTCGATCGACGACGTCCTGGACATGGCCCAGATCGATGCGGGCGAGATGGAGCTGTCACTGGGCGACGTCAGCGTCTCCGACCTGCTGGGCCAGGCCGCAGAACGCATAAGACCCAAGGTCGAAGGTCGGGGCGCCGCTCTGACGGTCCTGTGCGAACCCGGTATGAAGCCGATCCGCGCCGACGCCCACCGCATCGGCCAGGCCTTGAACCATCTGCTGGAGAACGCCGCGCGATCGGTGTCAGAGGGCGGCGCGGTGACGCTTTCGGCGGAAACCGGAACTTCAGAAGTCCGCCTGGCCGTATCGGATTCAGGTCGCGGCATCCCCTATCACCTGCAGGCCCATGTGTTTGACCGGTTCGTCCGGCGCGAGCGTGGCGGGCCCGGCGTCGGCCTGGCCCTGGTCAAGGCTCTGGTCGAGCTGCACGGCGGCTGGGCCGAGGTGGAAAGCGAGCCCGGCAAGGGCGCCGCCTTTATCCTGCACCTGCCTTTGAGCGTCTCCCCCGCAGCGGCCGCGCCGGAACTTCCGCTGGAGGTTCCGGCTCCCGCCACCGCAGAGGCCGTCGCCTCCTAACGCCTTTCCGCCCTGGACCGGTCCCGGGCGGGACCGAATTCGGCGCCGGGGTTCCATTCCGGCCATTGATTCGAGTCCGCCAGCTCGCGTCCGACGGCGTAGATCAGTGCGACGTCAGCAGCGGCTGCGTCCATGCGCCAAGTCGAATCCCATTCGTCCGAAGGCTGGTGATAGCGGTTCTGGACATAGTCCCGGCTCGCCGCGCTGGCGCCGGTGAAACCCGCCGCAGGAAACAGGGCCGGCACGCCCTTCAAGGCCAGAGGGAAATGGTCGGAGCGATAGAAGGCCCCGGCCTGGGGCGCCGGGTCAGCGATCAAGGTCCGGCCGGTCGTGGCGGCGTGTCGAGCCAGGACCTCGTCCAGCTGGTTCTTGCCCTTGCCGATGACCACGACATTGGGGTCAATCTCGGTTCCAGGCAGCAGGCTGTCGACATTGATATTGGCCACCGTCGTCTCAAGCGGCCAGACCGGATTGGCGGCGTAATAGGTCGAACCCAGCAGGCCGGCCTCCTCGCCCGACCAAGCGGCGAAGACCACCGATCGCTTCGGTTTCGGCCCTTCGGCGAAGGCGTGAGCCAACTCCAGCAAAGCGGCGACCCCGGTCGCATTGTCCACGGCGGCATTATAGATTTTGTCGCCCGAGGCGTCCGGCGTGCCGACCCCGTAGCCGTCCCAATGCGCGCCATACATCACGGTCTCGTCCGGGCGTTCGGCGCCGGGAATACGGGCGATGACGTTCTTGGTCTCAACCCGGTCGGCGATCTGCCGAAAATCGACGCTCATCGTCAGGCCGGGCAGGACGACGGGACGGAAGTCGGCACGGCGTGCGCTGTCCTTCAGCGCAGCGAAGTCGAGGCCGGCGGCGGTGAACAGGTCCTCGGCCTTGGCGCGCTGGATCCAGCCCTGGAAAGGAGCGCGTTCGGCGTTCGGGTCAGCGCGGACGATGTCGAACTTGGGCGCCGCCGATGAGTTCTGAAGCACCGACCAGCCATAGCCGGCGCCGGCCGTCTCATGCACCACCAGCACCCCCGCCGCGCCGCGACGGCCCGCCTCGAGGAACTTGTAGGTCCAGCGGCCGTAGAAGGTCATGGCCTTGTCGTCGAACTTGCCGGCGACCGGATCGCCCGCCGGGGCTTCAAAATCGGGATCATTGACCAGGACGACGATGACCTTGCCGCGCACGTCCACGTCCTTGAAATCATCCCACTGGCGCTCGGGCGCGGTGGCCCCATAGCCGACGAAGACCACAGGGGCGTCGGTTACGGTGATGTGGTCTGTGGGCCTGTCGCTCGAGACCAAGACGTCCGGGCCGCGCTCGAGGGCGATGGTCTGGTCGCCGACCTGGGCGGCGACAGTCGCCGGGCCGTCCTGGCGCGTGCGCGACAGATGGGCGACCTGGACGAAGGCGCCGTCCGGCCCGCCGCCCTCTGCGCCGGCGGCGCGGAACTGCTCCACCAGCCAGGCGACCGTCTTTTCCTCGCCCGCCGATGCGGGGGCGCGGCCTTCGAATTCGTCCGACGCCAGAACGCGCACGGCCTCATTCATCCGCGACGCGTCGATGTCAGGCTTCTCCTGCGCGGTCGCAGAGGAACTGGCGATGATCAGGGCGAGGGCGGAAACGGCGGGCAGGGCGTGGCGCATCGGGGGAGAGCTCCAGAATGGCGGGGGGTTCAACCCTGCCCGCGTCAGTCCCGGCTGTCGAGCCAGGCCATAAGGCCGCGCGCCGCCTGGACGCCGGATGCGAAGCTGGCCTGAAGCAGGTAGCCGCCGGTCGGCGCCTCCCAGTCCAGCATCTCGCCGGCGACGAAGACGCTCGGTCGGGCGGTGAGCATCAGCCTTTCGTCAACGCCCTCCAGCGCCACCCCGCCGGCGGAAGAGATCGCCCGCTCCAGGCCCTGAACGCCCGTCAAGGTCAACGGCATGGCCTTGATCCGCTCGGCCAGGGCTCGCGGCGAAACCGGCAGGGGGCCGGCTTCATACAGCAGGGCGACGGCGGCCGACTCGAGCCCGACCACCTTGCGCAGATGGTTCGATAGACTGGCCTTGCCGCGGGGCTTCGACAGCCGGTCGGTCAGTTTGCCGACCGCGACATCCGGCTTCAGGTCGATTTGGACATCGGCCCGACCGTCCGTCTCTACCGACGTCCGCAGCACGGCCGACAGGGCGTAGATGGCGCCGCCTTCGAGGCCGTACCGCGCGATCATGGCCTCGCCGCGCGCTGTCTTTTCCCCATGGGTCACAGCGACGCCCTTCAGCGGCTGGCCGGCGAACCGATCACGGAACAGCGGCGACCAGGCGAGGTCGAAGCCGACATTGGCAGGGCGGAAGGGCGCGACGGCGATCCCGGCGGTCTCAAGCCAGGGTTTCCAGGCGCCGTCCGAACCCAGCCGCGGCCAGCTGGCGCCGCCCAGGGCCAGGACCACGGCGTCCGGCCGTTCCAACCGTTCTCCGTCCGGGGTCTCGAACACCAGAGCCCCGTCCCGCCAGCCGATCCAGCGCGACCGAGTGCGGATTTCGACGCCCAGACCATCCAGCCGCGCCAGCCAGGCCCGCAGCAGGGGCGAGGTCTTCATCGCGTCGGGAAACACCCGCCCGCTGGAGCCGACGAAGGTGGGCTGGCCCAAGCCCTCGACCCAGGCGGTCAGGTCGGCGGGCGTGAAGGCGTCGATCCAACGCGAGACAGACTCCTGGGCCGGGCCATAGCGGGTCAGGAACCGGTCCAGCGGCTCGGAATGGGTCAGATTCAACCCGCCGCGACCGGCCATCAGGAACTTGCGGGCCACGGACGGCATCCGGTCGTGCACCACGACGGCGAGGCCGGCCTGGGCCAGCCATTCGGCCGCCATCAGGCCGGCGGGGCCGGCGCCGATCACATGCACCTGGCGTTTGGATTGTTTCATCGACCCGCTTTGCCCGGTTGCGGCGACGCTGGCTATAGGGACGCGGGTCGCTATGTTCTGCGCATGAGCGTTGCATTCACCCGAGAAGAAGATCTGGAAGCCACCGCCGCCGACCTGGCGGACCGCCCGATCTCGCCCCACCCCAATCTCGTCACCCCCGAAGGCCTGGCCTTGATCGAGGCGGAACTGACCGCCGCCCGCGCCGCCTACACCGCCGCTCAGGTCAAAGGATCGATCGAGAGCGACCGCACCGCCATGGCCCGCGCGACGCGGGACCTGCGCTATTGGTCCGCGCGCCGCGCCTCAGCCCAGTTGATGGAACCCGGGGACGACGATGGTCGCGTGCGTTTCGGCGGCTGGGTCTCCATCGAGCGCGAGGACGGGCGGGCCCAGACCTGGCGGATCGTGGGGGAGGACGAGGCCGACCCGGCCAAGGGCTCGGTCAGTCATGTTTCACCTCTGGCGCGGGCGGTTTTGGGCCGACGGGTCGGCGACGAGACCACGGTCACGGGCCAGTCGATTGAGATCGTATCCTTGGGCTGACGGGCGCGAACGGCCGAGGCGGGGGCGCGTGCTATTCCAGCTTCGACGGATCAAGCACCACGTGGCGGATGCGTTCACGGTTATAGGTATAGGTCAGGTGAACCAGGCCGTCGCGGGTCTGAATGATCGCCGGATAGGCGTAGCCGTCCTTGAGCGGCGCATCCTCGAGCGTCAGCACCTTACGCCAGGTCACACCGTCGTCCGACAGGGCCAGGTTTAGCGGCCAACGCGGGCCATGGCCTGGATCGCCGGGCAAATGGGCGCTGTGATTATAGACGATCAACTGGCGGCCGTCGCGCAATGTCACGGCGTCGGCGCCGGCATTGGGATTGGGCAGGTCGATCGCCGCCAGCGGCGACCAGGTCCGACCGCCGTCGTTCGACCAGGTCATCGACAGCACGCCCTGGCGGGTCCGCGCGACCGCCTCCAGCCGACCGTCAGGATGGAACAACAGACTGGGTTGGATCGCCGCCAGCCCCACTGGCGAGGCCACAGGCGGGGTGGAGGTCCAGGTCTGACCGCGATCCTCGCTTCTTTCGAAATGTATCGACCATTCTTCGGCCGGGGTCTCGGTGCTGGACGGCGACAGCCAGCTCCCGTCGGCCAGAACCACAGGCTTGTTCTTGATCGGCCCCAAGATTCCGTCCGGCAAGCGGCGCGGCGGGCTCCAATGGCGACCATCGTCCGTCGATGTACGCTCCATACCCCACCAGGTGCTGGGGCTGGGACCGGTCTTGTAGAACAGGTGAAGCGCGCCCTCTGGATCCTGGAACAGGACGGGGTTCCAGGTCGGCAAGCGCGATCCGTCGGCTTGAACACCGTCCGCAACCGAGACCGGCGTTTCCCATCCCGCCGGTCCACGCCGCGCGAACCAGATTTCAACGTCAGGCGAGCGCTCATAGGCGCCCCCGAACCAGGCCGCCGCGATCACGCCTGTGCGGGTTTCAACGACAGTCGAGGCATGGGCCTGAGGATAGGGCGCTGTGGCGTAGATGAACTCGCTGACGACCACCGGCCCCGCCGGTTCAGCCGAGGTCGGTGCTGCGACAGCGGCGATCAGGACTGCCGCCAGGATTGACGACAAATGGCGGAAAACGGATCGAATCATCTTGGGCTCCCGCACCAGATCGACGCAGCGATCACCACTGACGTCAGCGAGGCTCGTCACCGCTTTCGCCACACATTTCCCGCATCATGTCCAGGATCAGCTTCTGATTTCGCAGCGGCAGAAGCGGGGCGAGGCGGGCGATCTCGACGCTTTGTTTCGTCGGCCTGTGCTGGTGATCGAAGCCGGCGGTCTCTTCTTCGCCCAGGCCCGGCCGCGCGTCCTGCAAGCCCTGAAAGAAGAACGGGATCTCGACCTTCATGAACTCGGCCATCTCGAAGAGTTTCGAAGCCGAGACGCGGTTCGTGCCCTTTTCGTATTTCTGAACCTGTTGGAAGCTGACGCCGACGGCGCGCGCCAGGGCGCTCTGGGTCAGGCCCAGGTCGAGGCGCTTTTCCTGGACACGGCGCCCGACGTGGCGATCAACGGCGTGCGGCTGTTCGGTCTTGTCTCGCGCCATACCTTGCCCGTCCCAGATCAACGTTCGATTCGGGGAACCCTAGATCGTGCGATCAACGGCCACAAGCCGACGAGCCCCGCCGCCAAAAGGCCGGCCAGAAACAGCCAGTCGCCCAATCGGCCGTAGGGCGTGACGCCGGTCGGGCGCGGCAGCGGGGCGTCGATCACGCCCATAACGCCGGGGTCCAGCCGCTCCCCGTCCACAATCCGGCCCCAGGGGTCGATCATGGCCGAAATACCCGTCGGCGTGGCGCGGGCGATAGGCAGGCCGGTCTCAATGGCGCGATAGGAGGCGAGGTTCAGATGCTGACGCGGCCCCGAGGTGGCGCCGAACCAGGCGTCGTTGGACGCGTTGACGATCCAGTCCGGGCGGCCCGCAGATCCGGGCGTGAAGCCGGGATAGAGGCTTTCGTAGCAGATCAGGATCTGAGCCGGCGGCGCGCCGGGAATCTGGATCGGCGCAGGCGCCGGTCCGGCCGAGAAGTCGCTGGGCATGTGCACCAGGCTGCGCAGACCCACGGCGGTCATGATCGACCCCAGCGGCAGATATTCGCCGAACGGCACCAGCCGGTGCTTGTCATAGACGGCGGCGATCCGCAGGCCCGGCCCGCCCTCGTCGGCCAGGGCGAACAGGCTGTTGTAATAGCGCGCGCCCTCCGGCGCCGTCAGATCCGCCTCGCCGCGCGCCAGGCCCATCAACAGGGTCTGGCCGGGTCGCAGGGCGCCCGCAATAGCCGTCGCGTCCGTTGAGGCGAAGACGTCATTGGCCGAGGCCGGCAGGGCGCCTTCAGGCCAGACCACCACATCGGGCGTCTTCGCGCCCACCTGTCCGGTCAGGGCCACATAGCGATCGACGATGGAGCGGTAGGCCTCCGGCGACCATTTCGTCTCCTGTTTCACATCGGCCTGGACCAGGCGAACCACCGTGTCGGTGAACCGAAGCTCGGCCTGGGCCAACCGTACCGCGCCGAAGGCGCCGACGACGGCCAGAGCCAGAACGCCCAATCCCGCCGACATCAGGCGGCTGCGCTGCGCGCCCGGTCCGATCAGGGGCGCCAGGGCGGCGGTCGAGGCGACCGTGACCAGGCTCAGCCCATAGACGCCGACGACCGAGGCGAACTGGGACATGCCGCCCCCCGCTCGCCAGGTTGCGCCGGCCGGGTTCCAGGGAAAGCCGGTCAACACATGGCCGCGCAGCCATTCGGCGGCGCAGAACAGGGCGGCGAACAACAGCACCCGGACGACCCCGATGGGCGCGAACCGGCGATAGAGGGCGCAGGCCGCGCCCCAGAACAGGCCGATGCCCGCCGGCAGCAGGCTGGCGGCGAAGGGCGCCATCCAGGCCTGTTCCGGATTGACGAAAAAGGCCTCCGCCACCCACCAGCAGCCGATGAAGAAATAGGCGAACCCCGCCAGCCAGCCCATCCAAAAGGCGCCGCGCGTCGTGTCCGACCGCTCGGACAGGATCATCAGCAGCGGATAACCGAGCAGGCCGATCAAAACCCCGAACGGCGGATGGGCGAAGGCTGTCCCCGCCCCCGCCAGCAGCGCCAGGCCGATGCGGATCAGCCGCCAGGTCAGGGCGCGTCGCTTGTCCGGAAGCGCGCGAATGCGGGCGGCGAAACGGTCGAGCGCGGCGTCGGGAAACATCACGGTCAGTCCTGCCCATCTATAGAGAAATCGGCGGCGTAGGGGTCGGCGACGCCGATCTGGGCCAGGATCTCGCGCTCCTCGGCCTCCATTTCTTCGGCCTCGGCGTCGTCTTCGTGGTCGCGCCCAAGGAGGTGCAGGACGCCATGGACGACCAGATGGCTCAGATGATCGCCCAGGATTTTGCCCTGGGCCTGAGCCTCGGTCGCGCAGACGCCGTAGGCTAGGACGATGTCGCCTAAATGCGGCGCGGCGTTCTCGGGCGCGGGGAAGGACAGGACGTTGGTCGGCTTGTCCTTGTCGCGGAACCGGCCGTTCAGGTCGCGCACCGCTTCGTCGCCGGTCAGCAGGACGACGATGTCGCCCTCGACGGCGCCCAGGGCCGCCTTCGCTGCGGTCTCCACCACGGCTTGGGCGTCCGGCAATGCGGTGGTCCAGGCCTCGGCCTCGACTTCAATCTCGATCATGCGGGGTCTTCGAGGTCCGGGGCCGGGCGGCCTTTTGCGGCGTCGGCGTCATAGGCGCGCACGATGCGCTCGACCATGGCGTGGCGCACCACGTCCGAAGCCTCGAACTTCAGGATGCCGACGCCCTTGACCCCGTCGAGGATGCGCAGAGCGTGGGCCAGACCGGAATCGCGCGGATTCAGCAGATCGATCTGGGACGGGTCGCCCGTCACCACCATCCGCGCGCCCTCGCCCAGACGGGTCAGGACCATCTTCATCTGCAGACGCGAAGTGTTCTGGGCCTCGTCGACGATGACGAAGGCGTGGCTGAGGGTGCGGCCGCGCATGAAGGCGATGGGCGCCGCCTCGATCTCACCCTTGTCCCTGCGACGCTGCACGTCCTCGGCGCCCAGGATGTCGTTCAGCGCCTCCCAGATCGGGGCCAGATAGGGATCGACCTTCTCGTTCAGATCGCCCGGCAGGAAGCCCAGCTTCTCGCCCGCCTCGACCGCCGGACGGGTGATGACCAGCCGGTCCACCTGACCTCGGCGAAGCAGGGAAGCGCCGTAGGCCGCCGCCAGGAAGGTCTTGCCGGTGCCGGCCGGGCCGACGCCGAAGCTGAGTTCGCACCGGCCCAACATGTCCAGATAGGCGGCCTGAGCCTTGGTCTTCGGCACGATGGAGCCGCGCTTGCCGCCCGGAAGGGACACGCCCGCCGCCGCCATCCCCGGCGTGCCCTTGCCGCCGCGCGTCTGGCCCAGGGCCGCGCGTACATCGGCTTCGGTGACCTCCGCGCCCAGAGCGGCGCGCTTGGCCAGGTCCTCGATCACCTGGCGGGCGTCCGAACGGTCGCGCGTGCCGCCGTTGACGGAGACCCCGCCTCCCGGCGCCTCGACCAGCACCTTAAACGCGTCCTCGATCAAGGCGACGTGACGGCTGTTGGGTCCGATCACCGCACGCAGTTCAGCGTCATTCAGGGGAACGAACTCGGAGTCTCTCGCCACTAGGCCGCCTTTTCTTTCTTCGCCGCCTCTGCGGAGACGAGCCGACCGGTCAGACTGTTCTGCTGGCCGGCGATGATTTCGACCGGAACGATCTGGCCGATCAGATGATCCGCGTCGTCGACATGGACCGACTGAAGATATGGGGATCGACCGATCGCTTGGCGACGATGGCCGTGTCGGCCGGGCTTGTCGAACAGCACATTCAGGGTGCGACCCGCCTGAGCGAGGTTGAAGGCGGTCTGCTGTTCGGTGAGCAGTTCAATCAGACGGTGCAGCCGATCCTTGGCGACCTCGGGCTCAACCTGTTTGCCCATGCCGGCGGCGGGGGTGCCGGGACGGGGCGAATACATGAAGGCGAAGGCTCCCGCGTATTGGACGCGACGCACCAGATCCAGGGTGTCCTCGAACTCCTTGTCCGTCTCGCCGGGGAAGCCGACGATGAAGTCGCCGGCCATGGCGATGTCCGGCCGGGCCGCGCGGATGCGGGCGATCAGGTCGAAATATTTCTCGCGGCCATGCTTGCGGTTCATAAGCCGCAGGATCCGATCCGAACCCGCCTGAACCGGCAGATGTAGATAGGGCATCAGGGCGTCCAGATCGCCGTGCGCCGCGATCAAGGCGTCGGACATGTCGTTGGGATGGCTCGTCGTATAGCGAATCCGGTCCAGACCAGGGATTTCGGCCAGGGCATAGGCCAGTTCGACCAGGCTCGACTTGCGACCGTCGGGCCGCTCGCCGTCATAGGCGTTGACGTTCTGGCCCAACAAGGTGACTTCGCGCACGCCGCGCCCCGCCAGGGCCCGCGCCTCTTCCAGCACCGAAGTCAAAGGGCGCGACCATTCGGCGCCGCGCGTATAGGGCACCACGCAGAAGGTGCAGAACTTGTCGCAGCCTTCCTGGACCGTCAGGAAGGCGGTCGGGCCCTCGGTGAAGCGGGCGGCCGGCAGGGCGTCGAACTTGTCGTCGGGGGCGAAGTCGGCGCCGATCCGCTCGCCGCGCGCTCGCGCCGTTCGGGTCAGAAGCTCGGGCAGTTGGTGATAGGCCTGGGGGCCGACGACGATATCGACCGCCGGCTGGCGTTTCATGATCTCCTCGCCCTCGGCCTGGGCGACGCAGCCGGCGACAGCGATGGTCATGTCGCCGCCCGCCTCGCGCTTGATGTCGCGAAGCTCGCGCATCTTGCCCAGTTCAGAATAGATCTTCTCCGCCGCCTTCTCGCGGATGTGGCAGGTGTTCAGGATCACAAAGTCGGCCGCCTTGACGTCGTCCGTCACGGCATAGCCCAGCGGGCGCAGGACATCGGCCATGCGCTCGCTGTCATAGACGTTCATCTGACAGCCGTAGGTCTTGATGAACAGGCGCTTGGACGGCGTGTTCAGCGTCGCCTCGGCTTGCGGAACCAGGGTTTCGGTCATGCCGGGCTTATGATCGCCCGCACCGACGACGACAAGACCGAGGTTCAGCCCACATCCACGTCTGCGGGGGCGACCCGGGCGGCGTGGCGCTTGAAGATCAGGCCTTCGCGCTTGGAGGGCTCGGCGCCTTCGATTGGCACGCCGTACAGTTCAAGCTTGTGACCGATCAGTTCGAAGCCCAGGCGATCAGCGATCTCGGTCTTCAGCTTCTCGATCTCGGCGTCGAAGAATTCGATCACCTCGCCCGTCTTGGTGTCGATCAGGTGGTCGTGATGGTCGTCGCCCGCTTCTTCATAGCGGCTGCGTCCGTCGCCGAAGTCATGCTTCTCGACCACGCCCGCCTCTTCAAACAGGCGCACGGTGCGATAAACGGTGGCGATCGAGATGTGCGGATCGATCGAGGAAGCGCGACGGTACAGCTCCTCCACATCGGGGTGATCTTCCGCCGAGGACAGCACGCGGGCGATCACCCGCCGCTGTTCGGTCATACGCATGCCGCGGTCGGCGCAGAGTTTTTCGATCCGGTCCATAAACCTAGAATAGGGGTTCGGATCGTTTCAGGGAAGCGGCGCCTTGTCGGGATTATTCCTGAGGTCCAGTCCTAGCACCAGGGCGTCGGTTCGAGCGCCGTCCGGAGTCGCGTAATAGGCCTTCCGCCGACCGATCTGGCGAAAGCCTGCACGGTCATAGAGGGCTCGCGCGGCCGCATTGTCTTCAGCCACTTCAAGAAACAGGCGCACGGCGCCGGCTGCGGCTGCGGCCAACGCCCCCTGCCCCGTCAGACGCCCGCCCAAGCCCGCGCGCCGCGCCTCGGGCCGGACCGCCAGGGTCAGGATTTCGGCCTCGTCCAGCACGACGCGGACCAGGATGAAGCCGTCAGGCTCCACCACGGCGAAGACGCCCGCCTGGGTCAGCAGATCCGCAAACTCGGCCTCGCTCCACGGCGCGGCGAAAGCCTGGGCGTGAAGTCGGGCCAGGATGGCGGGATCGACCGAGGTCATGGGGCGGGCTGCCGCGGCTGGCCCGGCAGGCGGCTGGGCGGGGTGGCGTCGGGCGCGCGAAGATACAGGGGGCGGGGGGGATGGATCTCCGGATCGGCCGCGCGAACCAATCGGGCCAGAGCCTCGGGCGCCGGCGCGGCGCGAGCATCCATGGATGCGAAGCTCAGACCAGGAAAGGCCTCGACCAGCACGGCCGCCCCGTTGCCGACCAGGCGAACAGCGTCGCCCTGAGCGGCTATTCGCCGCGCCGCCTCGTCCAGCGGCAAGGCTTCGTCAGGACCAAGAGCGCCGCCCTGGGCGAACAATTTGGCGTAGACCTGTCCCCTTCGCGCATCGATCAGGGCGGCGACAGGGGTTTCGGCCCGGTCAAGCGAAGCCGCCAGCCCGTCCAGCGTCGAGACCCCGACCACCGGGCGATCCAGAGCCGCGCCTAGACCCTGGGCGAAGGCCAGCCCGACCCGCAAACCGGTGAAGGAACCGGGTCCGACCGTGACGCCGATCCGGTCCAGGTCGTCGAACGCTACGCCGGCCTCGGCCATGACATCCCGCACCAGACCGCCCAGCCGCTCCTGATGCCCCTTGGTCATGGGTTCGTATCGAACAGCCAGGGGCCGGTCATCCTCGAACACCGCAGCCGTGCAGGCGCCGAGCGCCGTATCGATCACCAGAAGTCTCATGCCCCGCCTTCTAGGCGGCTCTCGCCAGAACCTCCACCAGTCGTGTCAGGGCGCGCCGGACCGCCTGATCCTCGATACGCGAAAAACCGCTGGCCATGGCCCGGCCCTCCGGCGTTTCAGCGATCAGCCGGATCAGGGACAGTTCCGCGTTCTGGGCGTCCTCGGGTCGTTCCGGGAAGAAGGCCTCGACCGGAAGTCCCAACGCCAAAGCCAGATGGTGCAGGCGCGCCGCTGAAATCCGGTTCTGGCCCCCTTCGTACTTCTGCACCTGCTGGCAGCTGACGCCGACCAGCTCGCCCAGGACGGTTTGGGATAAGCCCAAGGCCGTCCGTCGCGCGGCGATCCGGGCGCCGACCTCGACGTCCAGGGGTTCGACCGCTCGGGCCGTTTTACGAGAAGGGGCGGTCGTCCTGTCCATAAAGGGAGTATTTCACAACCCATGCGGGCATACAACCTTTTCGTTTCATAGGTCGTGCCGGGCGATCACCGCAGACACGCGCACGACGGCCATTCGGTCGATGACCTCGGCGCGATCCAATGCACCAGCGCCCCGGACATGGATCGACTTTGCGTCTGAACTTTCGAACAGGCGGAGACGGACGGCGCCGTCTGCGGTCTCTACGACGCACCCCTGACCGGGCCGCGGCCATAGGCCGGGCTGGTATTCAAGAAGGACGCCGCGTTCCGCCCAGGGCGACAAGGCGTCGTCGCGGACCTCCAGTCGCTTCGACCTCGCCACTCCCTCAAAATCCCGGCCCCGACTCTCCAAACCCGCTGGCGATGGACGGAGCTCAGGCGCGGCGCCGCCGAGGATCAGAGCCAGGGCCTCGGGCGTCGAATCCAAGGCGCCGGTCAGGCGTCGCTGAACATCGGGACGGAACAGGCCCGGGCGTCGGCCGGATTCATAGAGGCCCCATCCCTGGCTGGTCATGTCCAGCCGCGCGCCAGCCTCAGCCTGGGACAGGCCGCGCTCGCGACGCAGAGTCGCCAGCGCCTCCCCCAGGCTAAGGACTTCCGGATCAGGAACGAAGCGCGGCATATCGCATCATAGATGACGCACCGACGCACGTGTGGCGAGAACGAAAAACCTGTCGCGCGATCAGACGGTCTGCTCGACCCGCGTCACTTCCGGCACATAGTGGCGCATCATCTGTTCGACGCCCGCCTTCAGGGTCGCCGAAGACGACGGGCAGCCGGAACAGGCGCCGCGCATCCGCAGGCTCAGCACGCCGGTCGCTTCGTCGAAGGAGTCGAACAGGATGTCGCCTCCGTCCTGGGCCACGGCCGGACGAATGCGGCTGTCCAGCAGGGCCTTGATCTCCGCGACGATCTCGCTGTCGTCCTCAGCATGGCCTTCGGCCTCTACGCCCGCGCTGGTCAGGGGACGACCCGAGACGAAATGATCCATGATCACGCCCAGGATCGGGGCCTTCATCTCCGACCAGTCCGGTCCGCGCTCATTGCGCGTCACCGACACATAGTCGGCGCCGAAGAAGACGCCGTCGACGCCCTCCAGCTCGAACAAGGCCTCGGCCAGAGGCGAGGCGGTGGCCTCGTCTATGGTGCGATAATCCAGCACCTTGAGCGGCGAGACATCGCGGCCCGGCAGGAATTTCAGCACGTTCGGGTTGGGCGTGGGTTCGGTCTGGATGAACATGGGCGGGAGATGCGCACGCGGCCGCCGGGTTGCAAGCCTTAAAGCCCTAACGCCGTCGCAGCCCGCCTAGGACGCCGCGCAGCAGTTCGCGGGTGATGGTCGATCCGGCCGTGCGCAACACCGACTTGGCCAAGGCCTCCATCGGCGTCTGCCGGCTGGAGGCGCGGGAACGGGGGGCAGGGGCTGGCCGGGGCTGTGCCTTGGGCTTCTCGCTGGGCTGCTGCTTGGCGCGGTCCTTCGCCGCCCTCTCATCAGCCTCGGCCTGGGCTTCCGCCTGATCCGCAGCGGCATGGCGCGCCGCGAGGATTTCCTCAGCCGACTCGCGGTTCAGCACCTGGTCGTAAAGGCCGCGCACCGGGCTGGCGGCGACGACGGCGGCGCGTTCGGCCTCGGTCGCCGGCCCCAGGCGCGACGCAGGCGGACGGATCTTGGTGCGGGCGACGACGGTGGGCGCGCCCTTCTCGTCCAGGACTGAAACCAGGGCCTCGCCCACGCCCAAGGCCTGAATGGCCTCGGCCGTGTCGAAATCGGGGTTGGCGCGGAAACTCTGGGCTGCGGCCTTCAGCCCCTTCTGTTCGGACGGCGTATAGGCGCGGAGCGCGTGCTGGATGCGGTTGCCCAGCTGGGCCAGGACGCTGTCGGGGATGTCGGCGGGATTCTGGGTGACGAAATAGACGCCGACCCCCTTGGACCGGATCAGCCGCACCACCTGTTCGACCTTCTGCAGTAGGGCGCGGGGGGCGTCGTTGAACAGCAGGTGGGCCTCGTCGAAGAAGAAGACCATGCGCGGCTTATCGGGGTCGCCCACTTCCGGCAGTTGTTCGAACAGTTCCGACAGCAGCCAGAGCAGGAAGGCCGCGTACAGGCGCGGACTGTTCATCAGTCGGGTGGAATCCAGAATATTGACCTGACCCCGCCCGTCCAGGCCGGTGCGGATCATGTCCTCCAGCTTCAGGGCGGGTTCGCCGAAGAAGGCCGATCCGCCCTGCTGTTCGAGCTGAAGCAGGGCGCGCTGGATGGCGGCGATCGAGGCGGGGGCGACATTGCCGACCTCGCGGCCGATCCGCTCGGCGTTCTCGCCGACATAGGCCAGCAGGCTGCGCAGGTCGGCGAGGTCCAGCAGCAGCAGGCCCTCCTTGTCCGCGATATGGAAGACCACCGTCATCACGCCTTCCTGAACCTCGTTCAGGTCCAGCATTCGGGCCATCAATACGGGGCCGATCTCGGACACGGTGGTGCGGATCGGATGACCCTTCTGGCCGTAAAGATCCCAGAACACCGTCGGCGCGGCCCGCGGCGTCAGGGTCAAGCCCATCTCAGCGGCGCGGGCGAGCAGTTTTTCGTTCGGGGCGCCGACCTGGGAAATGCCCGACAGGTCGCCCTTCACATCGGCGCAGAAGACCGGCGTTCCGGCGTCCGAGAACCCCTGGGCCATGATCTGCAGGGTCACGGTCTTGCCGGTTCCGGTCGCCCCCGCGATCACCCCGTGGCGGTTCGCCCGGTGAAACAGAAGGGTTTCCGGCTGAGCGGCGTCAGACTGGCCGAGGAAGAGGCCGGAAGGAACTTCTGACATCGATAGGTCTCCAGAGGGATGACCAAGGTCTAGCGCAGACCCTCGCGCGCCGGAACCGCCGCTGTTCGCACGTGTTGACGCCGCTCGGTCAGCCGCCGACAAGGATCGTCATGAAGAGTCCCATCACCATGCAGGCGTCGGCCGTATCGCGGAACGCCGCCGCCCTGATCGCGACCGTCGCGGCGGGCGCGGCCATATACTGGCTTAGGGACATACTGACGCCTCTGGCCATGGCCCTGTTCCTGCTGATCATGATCGACGGGGTGAAGCGGACGGTGGCCGCCCGGACCCCGCTGAACGACCGCTGGGCCGGGGTCGCCGCCCTGATCCTGGTCGTCCTGGCCTTCTTCGCCTCTATCGCCATCATCGTGAACGGCGCAGCGGGCTTCTTCGGCGAGGCCTCCGGCGTGTCGCAGAATATCGGGCCGCGCATCGATCAGATCATCCGCGACGTCTATGGCGTGGTGAGCCTGGACAATCCGCCGACGGCCCAGGAGCTGATCAACGGCGTCGATATTCGCGGCTATGTCGCCTCGATCGCCATCCAGGCCCAGGGGATCGCCTCCGGGGCCTTCTTCGTCATGGTCTATCTGGGCTTTCTGCTGGCGTCTCAGATCGGCTTCCGGCGCAAGATCGTGGCCATGTTCCCTCAGAAGGCCCAACGCGACGAGGCGGTCGCCGTGTTCGAACGGGTTCGCGGCGGGGTCGAGGGCTATATCTGGGTCCAGACCGTCACCGGGGCCATGATCTGTCTGGCGGCCTGGATCCTGATGCGAGCCGTGGGCCTTCAGAACGCCGAGTTCTGGACCTTCGTCATCTTCATCGTCGGCTTCATTCCCGTGCTGGGCGGGGCCGTGGCGGGACTGGCGCCCCCCCTGTTCGCCTTGGTGCAATTCCCCAGTTACTGGCCTGCCCTGATCCTGCTGGTCGGACTTCAGACCATTCTCTTCATTGTCGGCAATCTGGTTCAGCCGCGCATGCAGGGCGACAACCAGAACATCGATCCGGTCGTGGTCCTGCTGTCCCTGGCCTTCTGGGGCAAGCTGTGGGGCGTGGTGGGCATGTTCCTGTCGACCCCTTTGGCCGTCATGGCCATGGCGATCCTGGCCGAATTCCAGGGCTCGCGCTGGATGGCGATCCTGCTGTCGGGCGATGGCGAGCCCTATGCCGACGAGGAGGGACGCAAGGGCAAGGCTGGGGCCAAAAGCGCCGCCAGCAAGACGGCCGAAAAAGAGGCCTGAGCCCTGCGGCGCCGCGTCGCGCCAAAAGCCGCACTTGCGTCCCTTGAACCGGCCGAAAGGCTTCCCATTTCCCTTATCGACGCCGCGGGACATTCCCCTCCGAACCGCGGCGAAGCGACCGACGCACCCTCCCCTCCCCTCGCGTCGGTTCGCGCAGGCCGCCGAGTTCCCCCGCTCGGCGGCCTTCTCGTTTTTGCGACGCAAAAGTCTTCCAACCTGAACGCTGTTTAGGAGACTCTTCGGTCTTCAGGGGCTTCACGAGCGACCAGACCTGGCCTAGTCAGCGATGTGACGCGCAGTCGCGCGCCCGCCCCAGCGGCCTAGGCCGCGTCGCCCGAGACCATTGTCCATGACCGCCCTCGATCCGCGCCCCGCCCCGGTTCAGCCGATCTCTCCGGCCGCCCTGGAAGCTTCCTTTGCGCGGATTCTGGGGACCTCCCCCGGCAAGGCCGAACAATCCTTCCTGGCCCAGGCCCATGAAGACTATGCGGCCGACGAGACGCCCGAGCTTGACGGCGAAGATCTGGCCGCCCTGCTGGCGGCTTCGTGGCGTGCGGCGAAGGACTACCCCGCCGGATCGGCGCCCCTGATCACCGTGGGTCCGCTTTCGGGCGCGGACGGTCAGACCCTGGACTATGATCTGGTCCGTATCATCCAGATGGACGCCCCCTTCCTGGTCGACAGCGTCATGGGCGCCCTGGCCGAGGCCGGGGTTTCGGTGCGGGCACTGTTCCATCCCGTCGTGGAGCTGGAGGGGCGTCGCCTGTCGGTGATCATGCTGGTGATCGACGGCGCCCCGCAGGAACGACGCGACGCCATGGGCGAGGGCCTGGCCGAATGCCTGGCCGACGTCCACGCGGCCGTCGCCGATCATGAGGCCATGACGGGCCTGATGCGCCAGGCCCTTCTGCGATTGCAGGAAACGCCGCCGAAGGTCGATCCCGCCGTTCTGGCCGAGAACATCGCCTTCCTGAAATGGCTCAAGAGCGACCATTTCGTCTTCCTGGGCGCCCGCGACTACGACTATCCGCTGAACGCAGAGGGCGACTACGAGGCCGAGGCCCCGCTGAGCCAGTCGAGCGCCGGCCTGGGCATTCTGGCCGATCCCGAGCGCACCGTGCTGCGCCGCGCCTCCGAACCGGCCGTGCTGACGCGCCAGATGCGCCGCCAGCTGGACCTGAGCGAACCCGTCACCGTGGCCAAGGCCAACGCCCGGTCGCGCGTCCACCGCCGCGCCTACATGGATTATGTCGGGGTCAAGCGTTACGGCCCAGACGGCAAGGCGACGGGCGAGACCCGGTTCGTGGGCCTGTTCACCTCGGACGCCTATGACCAGTTGGCGACCGAGACCCCGCTGATCCGACGCAAGGTGGCCAATGTGCTCGCCCGCGCGGACAAGGCGCCGGGCAGCCACAACGAGAAACGGCTGCGCAACATCCTCGAGAATTATCCGCGCGACGAGCTGTTCCAGATCAGCGAGGACGAATTGCTGTCCATCGCCCTGGGCATCCTCCACCTCTACGACCGTCCGCGCATCCGCCTGTTCTCGCGCCAGGATCCGTTCGACCGGTTCGTCTCGGTCCTGTGCTTCATCCCGCGCGAAAAGTTCGACGCGGCGGTGCGCGAGCGGATCGGCCAGATCGTCGCCCGCGCCTGGGGCGGCCGGATCTCGGCCTGGTATCCGCAATTGTCCGACGCCCCCCTGGTGCGGGTCCATTTCATCATCGGCGTGACGCCCGGCGATCACCCGACGCCCGATACGGCCCAGCTGGAGCATGACGTGGCCGAAGCGGGTCGCGGCTGGGTCGAGCGGTTCGAAAGCGCCCTGCGCCGCGCGGATGTGACCGATGTCGAGGTCGGGCCGCTCAGCACCCGCTGGGCCCGCGCCTTCGGCGCCGCCTATCGCGACCGCTATGACGCCGACGAGGCCGCGATCGATCTGGGCGAGATGGACCGGCTGAACGCGACAGGTGAGGTCGGCGCCGGAGAACCCGTTGTGGTTCGCGCCTTCCGCAACGCCGAGGACAGCCGCCTGCAGTTTCGGTTCAAGCTCTATCGTCGCGGTCCCTCGGTTCCGCTGTCCGACGTCCTGCCGATCATGGCCGACATGGGTCTGAAGACCCTGGAGGAATACGGCTATCCGATCCGGCCGTTGGGTGCGGACGAGATCCACGTCCATGAGTTCCTGATGGAGGATCCGCGCGGCGAGGAACTGGTCTTCGCCGATGTGAAAGGCCCGTTCGAGCGCGCCTTCGCCGCCGTCTGGAACGGTCGCACCGAGAGCGACGGCTTCAACCGCCTGGTCGTCGAGCTGAGCGTTGAATGGCGCGAAGCCGCCCTGATCCGCGCCCTGGCCCGCTATCGCCAGCAGACCGGCCTGGATCCGTCGCAGGCGGTGCAGGAAGAGGCGCTTCGGGAGTACCCGGACGTGTCCCGCGCCCTGCTGTCGCTGTTCAAGGCGAAGTTCGATCCGATCGACGGGGCGGTGGAGACCCGAGAGGCGGCGGTCGCGGCGCTGAACGCCAAGATCAACGCCCTGCTGCAGGACGTGAAGAGCCTGGATCACGACAAGGCGCTGCGCCGCATGGCCGCCCTGATCGGGGCGATCAAGCGCACCAACTACTTCCAGCTGGACGCCGACGGCCTGCCCAAGCCGCACATTTCGATCAAGATCGCCTCCCGGGAGCTTGAGGATCTGCCGCTGCCCAAGCCCTATCGCGAGATCTTCGTCTGGGCGCCCCATGTCGAGGGGGTTCACCTGCGCTTCGGTCCCGTGGCGCGGGGCGGCCTGCGCTGGTCGGATCGGCGCGACGACTTCCGCACCGAGGTGCTGGGCCTGGTCAAGGCGCAGCAGGTCAAGAATGCGGTCATCGTTCCCGTCGGCTCGAAGGGCGGCTTCTATCCCAAGCAACTGCCTCGGACGACGGATCGCGAGGCCATTCAGGGCGAGGCCATCCGCGCCTATCGCACCTTCCTGTCCGGCCTTCTGGACATCACCGACAACATCGCCAGCGACGGGTCGGTGACACACCCGGCCCATATGGTGGCCTGGGAGCAGGACGACCCCTATCTGGTCGTCGCCGCCGACAAGGGCACGGCCACCTTCTCGGACATCGCCAATGGGGTGTCGGCGGCCTACGGCTTCTGGCTGGGCGACGCCTTCGCCAGCGGCGGGTCGATCGGCTATGACCACAAGGCCATGGGCATCACGGCGCGCGGCGCCTGGGAGGCGGTCAAGCGCCACTTCCGCGAGATCGGCCCGCGCGACAAGGTCTGGGACATCCAGACCGAACCCTTCACCATGGTCGGCGTCGGCGACATGTCGGGCGACGTCTTCGGCAATGGCGCGCTCCTGTCCAAGGCCACCAAGCTGATCGCCGCCTTCGACCACCGCGACATCTTCATCGACCCCACGCCCGATCCGGCCGCCAGCTGGGTCGAGCGCAAGCGACTGTTCGATCTGCCGCGCTCGTCCTGGCAGGACTATGACAAGGGGCTGATCTCTGCGGGCGGCGGGGTCTTCTCGCGGTCGGCCAAGTCGATCCAGCTGACGCCCCAGATCAAGGCGGCGCTGGACATCGCCGAAGACGAAATGGACCCGGCCAGCCTGATCCGCGCCATCCTGAAGGCGCCGGCGGACCTGCTTTATCTCGGCGGCATCGGCACCTATGTGAAGTCGGCGGCCGAGACCGACGCCCAGGTCGGCGACAAGGGCACGGACGCCCTGCGGATCAACGCCGACGAGCTGCGGGTCAAGGTGGTGGGCGAGGGCGCCAACCTGGGCTTCACCCAGGCCGGACGGATCGTCTTCGCCCAAGGCGGCGGCCGGATGAACACCGACGCCATCGACAACTCGGCCGGGGTCGACACCTCGGATCACGAGGTCAACATCAAGATCCTGGTCGGGTCGGCCGTGACCAACGGCGTCCTGCCGGTCGAGGAACGGACCCCGCTGCTGGCCTCTATGACCGAGGAAGTCGGGCTGAAGGTGCTGGCGCACAACTATGACCAGACCCTGGCCCTGACCCTGCAGCAGGCCGAGGGGCCAGGGGCGCTGGACGCCCAGCAGAGGTTCATGCAGGCCCTGTCGGCGCGCGGCAAGCTGGACCGCAAGGTCGAGGGCCTGCCCAACGACGCCCGGGTCAAGGAGATGATGGCGGCAGGCGTGCCGCTGGCCCGGCCCGAGCTGGCGGTGCTGACCGCCTACGCCAAGCTGGAGCTGTCGGAGGAGATCGTCGCGTCCCAGGCGCCGGAGGACCCCTTCTTCGAACAGATCCTGGTCCGCTACTTCCCCGAGGCCCTGGCGCGGTTCGAACCCCAGATGAAGAGCCACAGACTGCGGCGCGAGATCATCGCCACCGTCATGGCCAACGAGGTCGTCAACATGTGCGGCCCGACCTTCCCGGATCGGCTGCGCGGCTCGGCCGAATGCGACACCACGGCCCTGATCATCGCCTTCGAGGCGGCGCGACGCGTCTTCCGGCTGGACGAGGCCTGGGACGCGGTCTCGGCCCTGGACCGGACGATCTCGGCCGAGGCCCAGATCGACCTGTATCGCGAGATCGCCGTCGTCCTGCGTCGCCAGACCTTCTGGTTGGCCCGACGCGCCAAGGCCGGGGTGTCGGTCCAGGCGCTGATCGATCGCTATCGGCCGACGGCGGATGCTCTACAGGCGGAGGGGGCGCCCGTGCTGTCCCGCTTCGAACAGGGGCGTCTGGAGCGCCGGGTCGAGACCTTCGCCCAACACGGCGCGCCGGAAGACCTGACACGCCGCATCGGCATCATGCGGCCGCTGGTCGCCGCCTCCGACATCGGCGATCTGGCCCAGGAGACCGGCTGGCCGGTGGCGGCCATGGCGCGGCTGTATCACCAGGTCGGGGCGGCCTTCGACTTCGACCGTCTGCGCGCGGCGGCGGGGTCGATCCCCTCGGCGGACCATTTCGACCGGCTGGCGGTGCGTCGTCTGATCGAGGACCTGATGAACGAGCAGGCGACCCTGACGCGGGCCGTGGCCCGAGCATCGGACCCGTCGGTGGGGATCAGCGAGGATGCGGCCGAGGGCGCCGTCGACGCCTGGATCGGATCGAAACAGGCGGTGGTCGAGGGCGTCCGCGCCTCGGTCGACGAGATCGAACAGTCCGGTTCGGGCTGGACCTTCGCCAAGCTGACCATCGCCAATGCGACCATCCGCGATCTGGCCACTGCCGCGGTCCAGGCTTGACGGCGGTCGTCCGGCGCGGCCTCTTCGGTCGATAAGAAGAGCGGGGAGGCCGATATGCCGAGGAAGTTCCTGGTCGTCGTGGACGACAGCCCCGAGTTCGAGGCCGCGCTGCGCTTCGCCTGTCGGCGCGCCCGCTCGACGGGGGGACGGGTGGTGATGTTGCGCGTCATGCCCTCCAACAGCGACGCCCACTGGTCGGGCGTGCGCGAGGAGATCGAGCGTCAGCAGCGCGAAGAGGCCGAGGCTCTGCTGAACCGGCTAGGCGAGGAGGCGCTGGAAAGGTCCGGCGCCGCGCCGATCTTCCTGATCGAGAAGGGCGAGGCCCAGAGCGCGATCAAGAAGGTGGTCGGGGACGATCCCGACATCAAGATCCTGGTCCTGGCCGCCGGAAACGGTTCGCGCGGACCGGGCCCCCTGGTCTCGGCCATCATCAAACAGGGGGCCCAGCTGGGCGGGCGCAAGCTGCCGGTCACCATCGTGCCCGGCGAACTGACCGAGGCCGAGATCGAGGATCTGGCCTAGAGGCCGGACCCGAACCGGTCAGGGTCCGGCCGTGGAAATAGACTCATTCCACCCCAAAAAAATGGAGTCTATTTCGGCGCGTGGTCCGGTACGGCGTGACGATCTCAAAGACCCGGCGACACCCTACACCCGCCGGGACCGGCGCTGAGTTGAAGGCGGACCTCTTAAGTCAGGTGATTGAAATCGCAGTCTTATAGTCTCGACATTAGGCCCGCTGACCGTCTTCGACGTCCGTCTGGACGCCGAGGCGGAGCTGATCCCGAATCGTGGTCAGGCCGTCGCGCAAGCGGGCCATGGCTTCAGGCGTGAGGTTGGTCTGGTCCATCACGGCCTGAGCCAGACAGCCGGCGTCGACGGCGAGGGCCCGGCCAGCTTCGGTGAGGCGGACGCGGACCACCCGTTCGTCGGCGGCGTCACGGGCGCGCGCGACCAGTCCGGCGGCCTCCAGACGTTTGATCAGGGGGGTCAGGGTGTTGGATTCGAGAAACAGCCGCTCGCCCAGCCGGCCCACGGTCTGGTCGTCCTCGCGCCACAACAGGCTCAACACCAGGAACTGCGGATAGGTGAGCCCCATCCGGTCCAGCATCGGCTTGTAGAAGCGATTGAAGGCGAGGCTGGCGGAATAGGCCGCGAAACAGAGCATGTCTTCGACGGCGAAGGGGGTCTGGACATCGGGGGCGGGGGCCGGGGTGGTCATGGGTCAATAATAATCGCACGCGATTTAATCGCAAGCTTGACGACCGGAGAGGCGCGCCCTAAATCATCGTTCGCGATTAGATCGTACGCGATATTTATTCATCCAAGGGAGATCCGTCATGTCCATTAATGTCCTGTACCGCACCGCCGCCGTCGCCACCGGAGGCCGTGACGGCCGCGTCGCCACCACCGACGGCGCGCTGGACCTGGCCTTGGGCATGCCCAAGGAACTGGGCGGCGCCGGCAAGGGCAATAATCCGGAACAGCTGTTCGCCGCCGGCTATGCGGCCTGTTTCCTCAGCGCCCTGAAGCTGGTGGCGTCGCAAAAAGGCCAGGGTCAGGCCGTGTCCGAGGCGACGATCAAGGCCACGGTCGGCATCGGTCCGCGCAGCGACAAGGGGTTCGGCCTGGACGTCGAACTGGAAGCCAGCCTGCCGGGCGTTGATCGCGACACGGCCCTGGCCCTGGTGGAAGAAGCGGACTCGGTCTGCCCGTATTCGCACGCGGTGCGGGGCAATATCTCGGTCAAGCTGACGGTGGCGTGACGGGGTTTCCTTCTCCCCTTGCGGGAGAAGGCGGCCCGAAGGGCCGGATGAGGGGTCCGCCTGTGGGCTAACTCGCACCGCCGGGACCCTCACCCTTTGGCTGCTTCGCCGCCCTTCGGGTCGCGCGCAGACCGATCGCTACGCTCTCGGGCGCTCAAGCCCTCTCCCGATGGGAGAGGGTCTTTTGCGTCAGCCCTTGGGGACCAGCCGCCACATGTGGAGGGGGTGGCGGACGGTTCCAGCCTCGACGCCGGCGGCGTCGCCCCGGCCCATATAGAGGTCGGCGCGGACCGGGCCGCGGATGGCCGAGCCGGTGTCCAGCGCCATGGCCAGACCGCGATAGGAGGCCGTGGCGCCGCGCAGGTTGCCGCCGTCGGCCTCCAGCCAGACCAGTTCGCCATAGCGCCAGTGGGACGGATCGACCGCAATGGCGCGGCGCTCGGTCAAAGGGATGCCCGCCGCGCCGGGCGGATGGCCGTTGTCGTCCGGGTCGAGGCGGAAGAAGATGTAGCGGGGGTTCAGGGCCATCACCGCCTGGGCCTGATCGCCTCGGTGATCGGCCAGCCACCCGCGAATGGCGTCTCCCGACGTGCCGTTTTCCGGCAGCAAGCCCTGACGGGCCATCGGTCGGGCGATGCCGACGAAGGTCTTGCCGTTGTCGGCGGCGTAGGCGGCGCGGCCGCGCGCGCCGTCCTCGAACGTCAGATAGCCGGAGCCCTGGATCTGCAGGAAGAACAGGTCCTCGGCCCGCATCCAGGCCAGGGCCTGGTCGGGGCGGGCGTTGGCTTCAATGGTCGCCCGGTCGCCGGCGCCGCGCGGATCGGCGGGTTTGGGCAGGACGGGGGCCGAGAATTCAGCGTCCGGGACGCGGCGGGCCGGATATTCGGGCGCGAAATAGGAGGTCAGCAGGCCTGGAGCCCCGTTAGGGGTCCGGGCGGGAACGGCGCTGAAGTTCGCCTCGAAAAAGGCCCGCGCGTCGCTGGGCGTCAGGGCGGGAGACATGGCCTGAGCGCGAGCGCAAACCGCCCGCGAAGCGGCGTCGCGCGCGGCGCCGCAGCCTTCGACATAGGCGCGGAAGGCGGCGAGGTGATCCTCGTCGTTCCAGCCCGGCAGGACGGCCGGGCTGAGGGCGTCGGACGGCGTAGGCCGGGGTAGAGGCGCGTCCGGCTTCGGCAAAGGCACATAGGGTTTAGGCCCCGCCGTTCCCGGCCCCCCTGTTCCCGGCATAGCCGGAGCGGTCGGGGTCATGGGAGCGGTCGAACAGGCGGCGGCCGCCAGGACCGACGCGAGCGTCGGGCCCCCCCGCACAAACCCCCGGGGGGCCGCCAACACGGGGTGGGCCGCGCGCCGCGGGCCCGGGCCCCCGTGGGGG
>JBKBXN010000005.1:0-39882 GCA_046314055.1 Brevundimonas sp. | reverse complement strand
TATCGCGCGCCTGGCCGGCGTGTCGGTCGCCACCACCTCTCGCGCGCTGAACGACAGCCCCGCCGTCAACGACCGCACCAAACAACTGATCTGGAAGCTGGCGAAGGAGCACGACTATCCGTTCCGCCGCTACATGCCCGCCGGCCCGATCGGGGCCCAGGGCACCATCGCCCTGGTGACGCCGCGGCCGCAGGGGCGGGAGGGCCGGATCTCCGACCCCTTCTTCCTGGAGCTTCTGGCCGGGGTGGGCGAGGCGGCGCGCGAACGCGGTTGCGACCTGCTGATGAGCCATATCTCGCCGGCCACCTATGACGAGCTGGCGGCGGCGATGAACACTAGCCGCGCCGACGGCGTAATCTTCCTGGGCCAGTCCAGCCTGCACGGCGCCTTCAACCGGCTGGCGGCGGGCGATCATCGGTTCGTGGTCTGGGGCGCCGACCTGCCCGAACAGGACTACTGCTCCATCGGCTCGGACAACTTCTCGGGCGGTCGGCGCGCGACCGCGCATCTGGCGCGGCTGGGGCGCACGCGGATCGTGTTCCTCGGCGACCTCGATCCGCCCGAGGCGATGCAGAGGCACCGGGGCTATCTGGAGGCGCTGGAGACGGCGGGCTTGTCGGTGGACGCCGACCTGATCGTGCCCGCCCATTTCGAGGTCGAGTCCGCCGAGGCGGCCGTCGACGCCCTGGTGCGTAGGGGCGTGCGGTTCGACGGTGTGGTGGCGGCGTCCGACCAGATCGCCCTGGGCGCCGTGCGGGCGCTGGAACACGCCGGACTGACCGTGCCGGGCGACGTCTCGGTGATCGGTTTCGACAATGTGCCTTTCAGCCGCTACTCGCGCCCGGCCTTGTCCACCATCGCCCAGGACACGATGAAGGCCGGCCGACTGATGGTGTCCAAACTGCTGGACCACGGGGGTGCGACCGCCGGTCGGTCGGAACGCGTTCCCACCGATCTGATCGTGCGCGAGACCTGTGGCGGCTGACCGGCTCATGCCAGTCTGAAGACCCGTCCGGCGAGCGGGGGCAGGGCGTCACCGCCGGCGAAGTTGATCGCCTCGATCTGCGTCGCCCCGGCCGGCGGGCTCCAGCGCACTGTGTCGTGGCCCAGGTTGAAGACGCACAGCAGCCGTTCGTGCGAGCCGCCCCGCTCGTGGCGTTCGAACACCAGCAGGCCCGGCGTCTCGATCAGCTCCATCCCGCCATAGCGCAGGGCCGGATGCTGATGACGCAGGCGGATGACCTCGCGGGCGACCTGCAGGGTCGACGCCGGATCGGCCTCCTGCGCGTCCACCGCCAGCGGCAGGTGGCGGGCATCGACCGGCAGCCAGGGTTCGACGGTGGAGAAGCCGGCGTTGGTCTGGCCCGCATGCCAGGGCATGGGGGTGCGGGCGCCGTCGCGGCCCAGGGTCTCGGGCCAGTTGGCGATGGCCTCGGGGTCGACCAGGCGTTCGAACGGCACCTCAGCCTGGGGCAGGCCCAGTTCCTCGCCCTGATAGACGAAGACGTTCCCGCGCAGGCAGACCAGCAGCAACAGGGCCATCTCGGCGAAGGCCTTGCGATCCCGGCCTTGGGCCCAGCGTGACACCGCGCGCGGCGCGTCGTGGTTCGAGAAGGTCCAGGACGGCCAGCCCTCGCCCTGCTGGTCCGGCCACATGGTCTCGCCCTGCGCGACCAGTTCGCTCTTCAGCGCATCGGCGTAGAGATACAGGAAGCCGTAGGCCGAATGCAGGCGGTCGTCGCCGGCCGTATATTCCTTCATCTCGCGGTCGGCATGGTCGCCGCCCACCTCAGCGACGGTGAACCGGCCCTCGTAGCTGTCGGTCAGGGCGCGGATTCGGTTCAGGAAGCCGATGATCTCGGGCTGGCTCTGATTGTTGATCTTGTCCTGGAAGTCGAACGGACGGGTCCGCTTCTTGCCGTCGTTGATCGGGGGATTATCGGTCAACTTCAGATCGTGGATGGAGAAGTTGATGGCGTCCAGCCGGAAGCCGTCCACCCCCCGATCCAGCCAGAAGCGCGCGGCCTCGATCAGGGCGTCCTGCACCTCGGGGTTCCGCACATTCAACTGCGGCTGGGAGGCCAGGAAGTTGTGCATGTAATACTGGCCGCGCCGGGCGTTCCAGGTCCAGGCCGGACCGCCGAACACCGACTGCCAGTTCGACGGCGGCGATCCGTCCGGCTTGGCGTCGGCCCAGACGTACCAGTCGGCGTGCGGCCCGCTGCGCGACGCGCGGCTGTCCAGGAACCAGGGATGTTCGTCCGAGGTGTGCGAGAAGACCTGGTCGATCACCACCTTCAGGCCCAGCGCATGGGCGCGGGCCACCAGGGCGTCGAAATCGGCCAGGGTTCCGAAGATCGGATCGACGTCGCAATAGTCGGCGACGTCATAGCCGAAATCCTTCATCGGCGAGGTGAAGAAGGGCGACAGCCAGATCCCGTCCACGCCCAGCGAGGCGACATGGTCCAGATGCTCGGTGATCCCCTTCAGATCGCCGACGCCGTCGTCGTTCGCGTCCGCAAAACTGCGCGGATAGATCTGGTACAGCACCGCACCCCGCCACCATTCAGTGTGGGCGGTCGCCAGATGGGCGGCGGTCGCAAGGTCGAGGGTGTGGGCGTTCACTGGGGCGTGCTCTTGCAGATCAGATAGTCGAGAGGGGCGATGCGGACGGCGTAGCTGGCCGGCGCCGAGGCCTGGGCCGCACAGTCGCCGCGAACAGCTTGCCACCGCTGGGAGGCGGGCTCCACCTCAACCTGGGCCGTGACTTCGACGGTCGAGGTGTTGAACAGGGCCAGGGTCTCCCCGCCGGTCTCGTCGAGGCGGGACAGGGCGAACAGGCCCGGCGTGTCGCCGGCGGCGCGGACGACCTGACGCCCGTGGCGCAGGGCCGGTTCGGCGGCGCGGATCCGGGCCATCTCGGCAATGGCCGTATAGAGGGGCGCTTCAGTCGAATAGGCCGGCTGGCGACCGCCGATGGGCTGCTCCGCCGCATAGACGGCCGTCTGGCTGGCGAACATGTCTTGGCGCGAATTCCCATAACCGCCGGCCCCGGCGAAGCCCTGTTCGTCGCCATAGTACAGGGTCGGCACGCCGCGGCTGAACATCATCAGGGCGTGGGCCAGTTTCACCCGGGCCAGGATCTCGGCCTCGTCGGCCTCGGGCTTGGCCTGTTTCACGAAGAAGCCGACCCGGCCCATGTCGTGGTTGCCCAGGAAGGTCGGCAGTATAGCGGCCGTGTCCGCCCCCTTGGCGTAGACGGCGTCGGCGGCGAACAGCTTGGCCAGGGCGTCGGTCCCTGTCTTGCCCGAAGCCGCCTCGACCGCCGTCTTCTGGAAGGGGAAGTCCAGGACGGCCGGATAGGCGTCCACCCGCGTGAACCGCGCCGTGACCGCCGGGTCATGGTCGTAGACCTCGCCGAAGATGTGGAAGTTCGGGATCCCCTTGGCCCGCGCCCGCTCCAGCATGGCGGGGATGAAGGCCTGCCAGAACTCGGGGTTCACGTGGCGGGCGGTGTCGATGCGGTAGCCGTCGATGCCGTACTTGTCGATCCAGCCGCCGAAGATGTCGATCATGCCCTGGATCACGACCGGATCCTCGGTCAGCAGGTCGTCCAGACCGGCGAAATCCCCGTCCAGCGAGCTCTCGCCCGCAAACGTGCTGTCGCCCCGGTTATGATAGTGGATCGGGTCGTTCAGCCAGGCCGGAACCTTGGCGTTTTCCTCGCCCGCCGGGACATAGGGCGTATAGGCGTAATCGGGCCGGGTCAGGCGCGAGAAGTCCCGCCCATCGAAGCCCGCGTTGATCGCCGCCCCGTCCAGCCCGCCGCGACGGGTGTAGGGATAGTCGGCCCGGTTGCGGTATTCGCAGGGCCGGTCGGGACATTCGCGATAGCGGATCACGTCGGCCGTGTGGTTGGCGACGATGTCCAGATAGACCTTCATGCCCCGCGCATGGGCCGCATCGACCAGGGCGCGCATCGCCGCCTCGTCGCCGAAATGCGGATCGACGGCCGTGAAGTCGGTGATCCAATAGCCGTGGTGCGCCGCGCCCGTGTAATTCCCGTGCGACTGGACCGGCTTGTTCTTGAAGATGGGCGCCAGCCACACCGCCGTCGCGCCCAGACCCTGGATATAGTCCAGCCGCTGGGTCACGCCGGCCAGATCCCCGCCGTGGTAGAAGTCGGTGTCGGACGGGTCGAAGCCGCTCTTCAGCCGCTCGGGCGCATAGCCGCCGTGGTCGTTCGACGGATCGCCGTTGGCGAAACGGTCGGGCAGCAGGAAATAGATGACCTCGTCCTGCGGCGGGCGCTGACGCAGCGCGGTCAGGGCGTCCGGCGCAGCCGCCTGGGCCTGCACGGGCAGGGGAGAGGTCGAGGCCAGCAGGGCGGCGGCCATCATCACGGCGCGCTTCGGCGTCTTCCACTGTCGAGCAAGCGTCATCCTATCGTCCTCCCCGTCCGGAAAGTGCAAAGCCTTCCAGATCGATTTGCAAGATTTTGCAGTCTCGGCGCCATGTGTCAACGCGCATTAGAATGCTGCGATGCAGCATTTACACAGCATGGAGCGGTGCAAAAGCGGCTGTATAGGGGCAATTGCATAGCTTGGAGCGCGGCGAAAATGAGCCGCAGAGATTAACTGCTTGCAAGAATGACAAATGTTTGCATATTTTTGCGAAGGCTTCGGTTGCGACATTCAGAATCGCGACAGCCTCAGGGAGGATGACCATGTCTCAACGTCTTAACCGGCGCGTGCGCCTGATGTCGGGCGCCGCATTCGGCGCCGCCATGCTGATGTCCGTCAGCAACGTTCACGCCCAAACCGCTGACACAGCCCAGACCGACGCCCAGGCCGCAGAGGTCGGCGAAATCGTCGTCACCGGCATCCGCCGCTCGATCGAGGCTTCGATCTCGGCCAAGGCCAACAACACCTCGATCGTCGAAGTCATTTCGGCCGAAGACATCGGCAAGCTGCCGGACGTCTCCATCGCCGAATCCCTGGCCCGCCTGCCGGGCGTGACCTCGCAGCGCCTCGACGGCCGCAGCCAGGCCATCTCCATCCGCGGCCTCGGCCCCGACTTCACCACCGCCCTGCTGAACGGCCGCGAACTGGTCACCACCGGCGACAACCGCGGCGTCGAGTTCGATCAGTTCCCGTCGGAACTGCTGGGCAGCGTCGTCGTCTACAAGACCCCGGACTCGGCCCTGATCGGCCAGGGCCTGGCCGGCACCGTCGACCTGCGCACTGTTCGCCCCCTGGCCTATGGCCGCCAGGCCATCGCCCTGAACTATCGCCACGAGTGGAACGACATCGGCGCCCTGAACTCGGGCACGACCGACAGCGGCGACCGCTACACCTTCTCCTACATCGACCAGTTCATGGACGGGACCCTGGGCGTCGCCCTGGGCTACGCCCACATGAGCTCGCCGTACCAATCCGAGCGATTCAACGCCTGGGGCTATCCCAACTACACCGACGGCAATCTGCTGACCGGCGGCGTCAAGCCGTATGTCATGTCGTCGGAGCTGGAGCGTGACGGCTATATGGGCGTGCTGGAATGGCGCCCGAACGATCGCATCCACTCGACGATCGACGCCTTCTATTCCGAGTTCAAGAACACCCAGGTCCTGCGCGGCATCGAGTTCCCGCTGGCCTGGGGCGGTTCGGCTGGGGACTGCACCGTGAACGTGCCCTCGTCGCTCTGCCGCCCGGCCCCGTCGCTGCGCTCGGGCTATACGGTCGAGGACGGTCTGATCGTCGCCGGCACCTGGGACAACATAAAGGGCGTCGTCCGCAACGACCTGAACAAGCGTGAAAGCAACATCACGGCCCTGGGCTGGAACACCGAGTTCGTGGCCACCGACGACTGGACCCTGGCGCTCGACGTCAACTATTCGAAGGTCGAGCGGAACGACATCATCCTCGAGACCAACGCCGGCACGGGCCGCAACATCAACGGAGCCCTGGACACCCTCGGCTTCGAACTGACCGATGACGGCGTCACCCGCTTCACCAGCCAGCTCGACTACGCCGATCCGACCTTGATCCGTATCACCAGCGCTCAGGGCTGGGGCGGCGACGTCATCCCTGGCGGTCAGGTTGGCTATATGAACACCCCGTCCATCGAGGACGAGATCAAGGCTGTGCGCCTGACGTCCAACCACACCCTTTACCAGAGCCCGTTCAAGTCGATCGACTTCGGCCTGAACTATTCGGAGCGCAACAAGACCTTCGTCAACGACCAGTACTACATCGGCGTCCCAGGGGGCGGCGACCTGTTCGTTCCGTCGGAGTATCTGCTGGACCCGACCGACTTGGGCTATCTCGGCATCTCACAGGTGCTCAGCTATGACGCCCTGGGCCTGGTCAACAGCGGCCTGCTCGACCTGGTCCGCAACCCCAACGCCGACGTCGCCGCCGGCAACTGGGAAGTGACGGAAAAGGTCTCGACCGCCTATGTCCGCGCCAACATCGACCACAATCTGTTCGGCCTGCCTCTGACCGGCAATGTCGGCATGCAGTTCGTCTACACCGACCAGCAGTCCAGCGGATTCTCGGCCCGCCAGGTCGGTCCCGGCGTGTCGGAAACCATCGCCGTCAGCGGCGGTGTGGATTATCTGGAAATCCTGCCCAGCTCGAACTTCATCCTGGAAGTCGGCGACGACCTGTTCGCCCGCTTCGCCGTGGCCCGTACCCTGGCCCGCCCGCGGATGGACGACATGCGCGCCTCGCAGAACTATTCCTTCAATGTGGCGAACAACATCCCCAGCGCCCAGCCTGACAACCAGTCGCCCTGGGGCGCCAGCGGCGGCAATCCGGGACTTCGACCCTATATCGCTGATGTGGCGGACATTTCGATCGAGAAGTATTTCGCCAACCGCAAGGGCTACGTCTCGATTGCGGCCTACTACAAGAACCTCGAAAGCTATGTGTTCACCCGCAACGAGATCGTCGATTTCACCGGCTATCCGACGGGCGGCGTAGTTCCGGTCATCAACCAGGGTCTGTCGTCGCGGCCGGACAACGGAGAAGGCGGCTGGATCAAGGGGGTGGAATTCTCTGTGTCGGCTCCGTTCGACATCTTCCACCCCGCTCTGGAAGGCTTCGGCGCCCTGTTCAGCGCATCGGCCACCGATAGCGAGGTCCAGCCGGATCCGACCCAGGCGCCCACCACCATGCCGGGCCTGTCGGAAACCGTGATGAACGGCACTGTCTATTTTGAACGCTACGGCTTCCAGACCCGCGTCTCGGCCCGCTACCGGTCCGACTATCTCGGCGAAGTCGCCGGCTTCGGCAACGGCCGCACCCTGCGCTCGGTGGCCGAGGAAACCGTCGTCGACGCCCAGGTCGGCTACGAGTTCCAGTCGGGTCCGCTGGAAGGCCTGTCGATCCTGGCCCAGGTCAACAACCTGACCGACGAGCCGTTCAAGACCTTCGAGAACGGCGATGAACGCCGGACCATCGATTATCAGAGCTACGGCCGGACCTTCGCGGTGGGCATGAACTACCGCTTCTGATTTCTCCCCTGAGCAAACTTGGGCCGCCTCGGAATCGAGGCGGCCCTTTCTTTTTGCGCGGGTCCCACTGCTCTTGACGTCGTGGAAGCCGCCAAAGTTTGGTTACAGCCGGTGTTTTTCCGCTGGACGGCGCGTTCGCTATGCCCGAACCAAGGCGACCAGAACCGCGCGGGCAAAGCGCGGCCGTCCTTAGTTCTTTTCCGCAGGGGGAATTCATGTCCGCTCCAGAGGCCGCAAAGCGCCAGGGTACAGCCCTGGCCTTCGCCTATGTCACCACGCTCTTCTTCGCCTGGGGTTTCGCCACCTCGCTGATCGATCCGCTGATCGCGGCGGTGAAGCGGGTGTTCGATCTGAACAACGCCGAAGCCTTTCTGACCACCTTCGCCTGGTTCATCGCCTATGGGCTGATGTCTCTGCCGGCGGCGGCGGTGCTGGGCCGGCTGGGCTATAGCCGGTCGATCATCGGCGCCCTGGTCGTCATGGTGGCGGGCTGTCTGATCGTGCCGGCCGCCACGGCCGCCGACTGGTATCCGGGCGTGCTGATCGCCCTGTTCGTCATCGCCTCGGGCGTCACCCTGCTTCAGGTCGCGGCCAATCCGCTGGTCGCCGAACTGGGCAGCCGCAAGGGCGCGTCCAGCCGTCTGAACCTGTCCCAAGCCTTCAACTCGCTGGGGACCACTATTGGTCCTTGGCTGGGGTCGCACGTTCTGCTGACGGGGGGCGTCTTCGCCGCCGGCGCCGTGGTCACGGTCGCGACCCGTACCCAGTCTCTGCGCAGCATCGACATGGCCTTCCTGAGCATGGGGGCCTTCTTCGCCGTGGTGGCCTTCTTCATCTTCACCGCGCGCAAGAAGATCAATGCGGCGGCGCCGGCTGCGACCGAGGCGGTCTCGCCGCTGAAGGCGCTGTCTTCGCCCTGGGCGATCTTCGGCGCCCTGGCCATCTTCCTCTATGTCGGTTCGGAAGTGGCCATCGGCGGCATGCTGACCAACTTCCTCGAAAGCCCCGACATCCTGAACGCCCCGATCGAGACGGCGGGCAAGATGGTCGCCCTCTACTGGGGCGGCGCCATGGTCGGCCGGTTCATCGGCTCGTGGGTGCTGTCGCGTGTTTCGCCCGGCGTGGTCTTGGCCTGCTGCACCGTCGCCGCTGCGGCTCTGTGCTTGCTGGTCAGCCAGATCGGCGGACCGACGGCGGCCTATGCGGTTCTGTCCATCGGCCTGTTCAACTCCATCATGTTCCCGACCATCTTCACCCTGACGCTGGAGCGGTCCACGGCGCCGACCTCGGCGACCTCGGGCCTGCTGGTCTTCGGCATCATCGGCGGCGCCCTGCTGCCGCAGGTGGCGGCGCGTATCGCCGACGCCGCCGGCGCGCTTCAGCCGGCCTTCCTGGTGCCGATGGCGGGCTATATCGGCCTGACCGTCTTCGCCATCGCCTGCGCCCGCACCAAGGCCAAGGCGGAAGTGACCACGACCGCGTCGCACTAATCACCGGTCATCGGACAAGACAAAGGGCGCGGAGGGCAACCTCCGCGCCCTTCTTTATTTCCGGGGGCTTCTCAGCCGTCGATCAGGGACTGAAGGATCGGCGCCAGACGGTCGCGCATTGTCTCGCATTCCGCCGGCTCGATATTGAACGAGCCGCCGCCCAGTTCGCGGCTGACCGACATGCCCATGATGAAGCCCGCCAGGAGCCGTGCCCGCACCGTGGCGTCCGGCCCGCTGAGCCAGTCTTCCAGAGGTCCAAAGAAGCGCTGGGTGCAGCTGGACTGCACCATTTCCGCCGCCTTGGCCGAGCCGATCGAGCGCAGCATGATCGACATGCCCTTGAGCTTTTCGGCCTTCTTGGGTTCGAACACGATCTCATGCGCCACGCGCCGGCCGAAATCAGCCTTCTCGCCCGACATCAAGGCGCTGCCGTCGCCGCAGCTGTCCAGCGCCGCCAGAAACAGATCGTCCTTGGATCCGAAATAGCGGCTGATCAGGGCCGCATCGACCCCTACGTCCCGCGCGATGTCGCGCATGCCCACGTCGTCATAGCTCTCGGCCGCGAATCTTTCGCGTGCTGCGTCAAGGATGGCCGTGCGCGTGGCGGCGGCGTTCCTCGGGCGGGGGCCGGGACATAACAAGGGGATGACACTCCACAGAACAATAACCGTAGATCACATATGGCTTTGTCAACGCCTGTTGACAAGTGTCACGATGCCTCGCATTAAGTCACCACGCGTTGACAAGGCCGACTCCCCATCGGCCTTCGTCCGCACGACTGGGATTTACCTCCGACAGGGAGATTGCGCAGATGCGCGGGCTGAAGATTGCGGCCGTGTCCGTCATGGTGACGGGTGCGCTATATGGTTGTTCCCCCAAGGCTGAAGGCCAGGCGCCCGGCGGCGCCCTGCCCGTAACTGTGGCCACGCCGCTGCAGCAGCAGGTGGTGGACTGGGACGAATTTACGGGCCGCTTCGAAGCGGTCGAGAGTGTGGACGTTCGCGCCCGCGTCGGCGGCTATGTCCAGGCCGTCCACTTCCGCGACGGCCAGATGGTCCAGCGCGGCCAGCTGCTGTTCACCCTGGACCCGCGTCCGGCCCAGGCCGCTCTGGCCCAGGCCCAGGCCCAGGTGGCCCAGATGCAGTCGCAGCTGACCCTGGCCCGCGCCAACCTGGCCCGCAGCGAGACCCTGCTGGCTTCGCAGGCGGTGTCCAAGGCGGAATATGATTCCAACAAGGCTGCGGTCGACGCAGCCGTGGCCAATCTCGCCGCCGCCAATGCCGCCGTGCGCACGGCCCAACTGGATCTGGAATACACCCGCGTCACGGCCCCGACCTCGGGTCGCGTCTCGGATCGTCGCGTCGATCCGGGCAATCTGGTCGCCGGCGGTTCGTCGGCGGGCGACATCCTGACCACCATCATCTCGGGCGGACCCATCCACTTCGTCTTCGACGGTTCGGAAGCGGTCCTGCTGAAATATCTGCGTGACGGCGGCGCCGCCAACGGCGCACCGGTCCGCATCCGCCTGCAGGATGAGAGCGGCTTCACCCGCACCGGCCGCCTGGACTTCTCGGACAATTCGCTGGACACCGCGTCGGGCGTCATCCGCATGCGCGCCATCGTGCCGAACGGCGACGGTTTCCTGCGTCCCGGCCTGTTCGGCCGCGCCCAGGTCGCGGGCGCCGGCTCCTACGACGCTCTGCTGGTGCCGGACACCGCCATCGGCACCGATCAGTCGCGCCGGGTCGTCTCGGTCGTCAACGCCGACGGTTCGGTCACGGCCAAGCCCGTCCAACTGGGTCCGATCGTCCAGGGTCTGCGCGTCGTCAAGTCGGGCCTGGCCCCGACCGATCGCGTGATCATCGCCGGTCTCCAGCGCGCCGCCCAGCCGGGCTCCAAGGTCACCCCCAAGAACGGCCGCATCGCCCCCGTCGCCGAACAGGCGTCGGACGCTCCGGTCACCCAGGCGGCCCCGGCTTCGACGGGTTCGTTCGCCAGCAGCCTCTCCACCGGCGACTAAGCCATGAACATATCCCGCTTCTTCATCGACCGGCCGATCTTCGCGGCTGTGATCTCGGTGGTGATCACCATCATCGGCGTCTTCGCCTATCCGCTGCTGCCCCTGTCGCAGTATCCGGAGATCGCGCCACCGACGATCACCATCAACGCCTCCTATCCCGGCGCCTCGGCTGAAACTCTGGCCGAGACCGTCGCCGCCCCCATCGAGCAGGAGGTGAACGGCGTCGAGGACATGCTCTACATCACCTCCTCGTCCACCTCGGACGGGGCGGTGGCCATCACCGTCACCTTCCAGCCCGGCACGGATCTCGACGCCGCACAGGTGCTGGTCCAGAACCGCGTCTCCCTGGCTGAACCGCGCCTTCCCGACGCGGTCCGCCAGACCGGCGTTGTGGTCAACAAGGCCGAGAGCGGCTTCCTGATGGTGCTGGGTCTGACCTCGCCCGACGGCTCGCTCAGCAACGACTATGTCGGCAACTACGGCAACTCCACGCTGCGGGACCGGCTGCTGCGGCTCGAGGGCGTGGGCGCGGTCCAGGTCTTCGGCGGCGGCAACTATGCGATGCGGATCTGGATCGACCCGGCCAAGGCGGCCGAGCGCGATCTGACCGGCCCCGACATCGTCGCCGCTCTTCAGGCCCAGAACGTCCAAGCCGCCGCCGGCTCGATCGGCCAGCCCCCGTTCGCGAACAACGCCTCGGCCTTCCAACTGCCGATCCAGGTTCAGGGCCGTCTGAACGACCCCGACCAGTTCTCCAACGTCGTCCTGAAGACCGACAGCGAAGGGCGCGTCACCTATCTGCGCGACGTGGCGCGGATCGAACTGGGCGCCCAGGACTACGGCATCCGCGGCTTCTTCGACGGCCAGCGCGGCGTCGGTCTGGCCATCGTCCAGCAGCCGGGGGCCAACGCCCTGGGCACCGCCGAACGCGTCCTGGCCGAGGTCGAGGCCGTCAAGGCCGAACTGCCAGCCGGCATGGACCTGTCCGTCCCCTATAACCCGACCGAATTCGTCGCCGCCTCGGTGGAGTCGGTCCAGCACACCCTGATCGAGGCCGTCTTCCTGGTCGTGATCGTGGTCATGGTCTTCCTCCAGACCTGGCGCGCTGCCATCATTCCCATCGTGGCCATCCCGGTCGCCCTGGTCGGCACCTTCGCGGTGCAGCTGGCCCTCGGCTATTCGATCAACTCCCTGTCCCTGTTCGCCCTGGTCCTCGCGGTCGGTATCGTCGTCGATGACGCCATCGTCGTGGTCGAGAACGTGGAGCGGGCCATCAGCGAAGGTCTGACGCCCAAGGAGGCCGCCTATCGATCGATGCAGGAGGTCTCCGGCGCACTGATCGCCATCGGCCTGGTGCTGGTGTCGGTGTTCGTCCCGACCATGTTCGTTCCGGGCATTCCGGGCATCTTCTACCGCCAGTTCGCGGTGGTCATCGCCTCGGCCTCGGTCATCTCGCTGTTCGTGTCGCTGACCCTGTCGCCGGCCATGGCCGCCCTGCTGCTGAAGCCGCACAAGAAGGACCACGAGAACGCGCGCAAGCCGGGCGTCCTGGGTTCGGTCGTCTATTACGGCGGCTGGGCCGGTCGTAAGTTCAACGAGGGCTTCGACTGGCTGTCGGATCGCTACGGCCGTCTGACGGCGCGCCTGGTGCGCACCGTCGGCCTGGTCCTGATCATCTACGCCGGTCTGCTGGGCCTGACCGCCTGGCGTCTGGTCGATACGCCCTCGGGCTTTATCCCCGAGCAGGATCAGGGCTTCCTGATCGGCGTCATCCAACTGCCTGCCGGCGCCTCGCTGGATCGCACCGAGGCGATCATGCAACGCGCCAGCCAGATCATCCGCGACACCAATGGCGTCGACGGCACCGTGGCCTTCGCCGGCCTCGACGGCGCCAGCTTCTCGTTCGGCTCCAACGCCGCCACCATCTTCGTGCGTCTGAGTCCCTTCGAGGACCGGACCAAGGAAGAGGCGGCTGCGGCCCTGGCCGGGGCTATCACCCAGGCCACGGGTCAGATCGAGGACGCGCAGATCTTCGTCATCGCTCCGCCAGCGGTCCAGGGTCTGGGCAACGGCAACGGCTTCAAGATGATGATCCAGGACACTTCGGGCGCCGGCTACCGCGCGCTGGAGGGGGCGACCTTCGCCATGATGGGCGCCGCCGCCCAGGCCCCGGATCAGGTCAGCCAGGTCTTCTCGACCTACAACACCGGCTCGCCGCGCATCTCGGCCGACGTCGATCGTGATAAGGCCTTGATGATGGGCGTCCAGCCCGGCGACGTGTTCAACACGCTGGGGGTCTATCTGGGTTCGTCCTATGTGAACGACTTCAACATGCTGGGCCGCACCTACCGGGTCACGGCGCAGGCGGAGCCTCAGTATCGCGACGACATCGCCGACATCGCTAACCTGAAGACCCGCTCATCCAGCGGGGCCATGGTGCCGATCGGCTCGGTGGCCAACCTTGTCAATGACTCGGGTCCGTCGCGGATCGTCCGCTACAACCTGTTCCCGGCGTCCGAGCTTCAGGGCAATGCGGCCATGGGCGTGTCCTCCGGCCAGGCGCTGCAGGTCATGGAGCAGATGGCGACCAGCACCCTGCCGCAAGGTTTCACCTACGAGTGGACCGAGCTGGCCTACCAGCAGAAGGCGGCCGGATCGGGCGCGACCATGATCTTCCTGATGGCCGTGGTCTTCGTCTTCCTGGTGCTGGCGGCCCAGTATGAAGCCTTCACGCTTCCGCTGGCGGTCATCCTGATCGTGCCGATGTGTCTGCTCGCGGCCATCATCGGCGTGAACCTGCGGGGTCTGGACAACAACATCCTGGTCCAGATCGGGCTTGTCGTTCTGATCGCGCTTGCGGCCAAGAACGCCATCCTGATCGTCGAGTTCGCCAAACAGGCGGAAGAAGAAGAGGGCATGAACCGCTTCGACGCGGCCGTGCACGCCGCCCGCAGCCGTCTCCGCCCGATCCTGATGACCTCCTTCGCCTTCATCCTCGGCGTCGTGCCGCTGATGCTGGCGACCGGCCCCGGCGCTGAAATGCGCCAGTCGCTGGGCACGGCGGTCTTCTCCGGCATGCTGGGGGTGACCTTCTTCGGCCTGATCTTCACGCCGGTCTTCTATGTCGTGACCCGTTGGATGTCGTCCAAACTGCCGCAAGGCAAGAAGCCGACGCCGACGCCCAAATCGACGGGGACTGAAGCCGTCCGCTACGATCAAACTTCCAGCCTGACCGATCCCGATGCGCCGGCTCCGGCCACCGGGCGGGGAGGGGATATCTGATGACCCGCACCAAGACCCTCAGCTTCCTGACCGCCGCAGCCGCCAGCGCCTTGCTCGCCGCCTGCGCGGTCGGGCCCCGGGCGCCTGCCGCCGACCTGCCTGTGGCCGGGACGGGCGCCTTCATCGGCTCCGCCTCGACCACGGTCTCGACCGCTCAGGCCCGTGACGACTGGTGGCGGCTGTACGACGACCCGACACTGGACGGCCTGATCCGTCAGGCCTTCGCCGAGAACAACGAGCTGGAGGCGGCCTTCGCCAACCTGCGCGCGGTTCGGGCGTCGCTGTCCGAGGCGCGCGTGGGCCGGTTCCCGACCACGACCACCAGCGCCCAGGCCCAGCGCAGCCGCGCCTCGGCCGCCACGGTCACCGGCCTGCCCGCCGGTGCGGACGCGCCCGAGATCGACACCTATGACGTCGGTCTGTCGGCCAGCTATGAGGTCGATCTGTTCGGCCGCGTTGAATCGACCATCCGCGCCGCCCGCGCCGACGCCCGCGCGGCCGAGGCCGCCCTGGCGACGGTCCAGGTTTCGGTCGCGGCCGAGACGACCCGCGCCTATGCCGACACTTGCTCGGCCAACGCTCAGATCGCGGTGGCCGAACGGACGTTGGGGCTGCAACGCAACACAGCTCAGCTGACCCAGACCCTGCTCGACGGCGGGGCGGGCACCGGCCTGGACGTGGCCAGCGCCCGCGCGGCCCTGGCCCAGACGGCGGCCACCCTGCCGACGCTGCGCGCCTCTCGCAACGAGGCTCTGTACCGGCTGGCGACCCTGACGGGCGTCACCCCGGCCGAGGCCAGCCAGGCCGCCGCCGCCTGCGTCCGGCCGCCGCAACTCAGCCAACCGATCCCGGTCGGCGACGGTGCGGCCCTGCTGGCGCGTCGTCCCGACGTGCGCCAGGCCGAGGCCAATCTGGCCGCCGCCGCCGCCCGCGTGAACGTGGCGACGGCCAACCTCTATCCTCAGATCAGCCTGGGCGGCTCCATCGGCTCCACGGCCCTGGAATCGAGCGAGCTGGGCGACGACCAGAACTTCCGCTTCAGCTTCGGTCCGCTGATCAGCTGGTCCTTCCCCAACGTCTTCGCCGCCCGCGCCCAGATCAAGGCCGCCGACGCCCGCTCCGACGCGGCCCTGGCGACGTTCGACCAGACGGTGCTGACGGCCCTGCAGGAGACCGAGACGGCGCTCAGCAACTACGCCAACGAGCTGGACCGTCGTTCGGCCCTGACCGAGGCGCGGGATCAGGCCGCTCGCGCCGCCAACCTGTCGCGTCAGCGTTTCAACGCCGGCGCCGACAGCTTCCTGCTGGTGCTGGACGCCGAACGGACCCAGGCCGCCGCCGACGCCGCCCTGGCCCAGTCGGACGCCCTGGTCACCACCTACCAGATCGCCCTGTTTCGCGCCCTCGCCGGCGGCTGGCAGGCCGACAGCTGATCGATCGTTCCGTCCCTCGCGCCGGCGAGGGACGGGGCCGCCCACGCTCCCGTCTCCTTGTGTGTTGACGGTCTGCTCTGCTGGTCTTCGAACGCCAGGAGCGGGGGCGGCCGAGTGGCGAGGTCACACCTGTTGTCTTTCGTCATTCCGGGCGAAGCGCAGCGGAGACCCGGAACCCAGCGGCGCCGAAGGCGAAATCTATCCGCCGCAAAATGTCCGAATATCCAATCCGCGACAGTTTCGCGCTCCCGCGCGCCGCTGGGTTCCGGGTCTCCGGGCCAAGCGGCCCTCCGCCCGGAATGACGAAAGTGGGAGGCCAATGGAGAGCGGACATGGTTGCTCCCCGCTTGCGGGGAGGGGGGCGGGCGACGCGTGGCGGAGGGGCTCTCGACGGCCTACAGCCGCCACCCTCGAGCTTGGCTCAAGGACCGAAGAGACCGCCGCGTTGCGTCTGCGGCCCGCGCACAGCCCGATCTAAATCCGATCCTCGGGGCAAGCCCGAGGATGACGGAGTGAACGTGCCCAACCCCGCTATCGTCTGACCCCGCCACAGCTTTCGTCACCCACCCATACCCACGTCACTAGCAAACCTGGTCACAGCGCCAGGAAGCGAACATTCGGACGGGCTGGAAAGGGTGGGAAGCATAATTGAGCGTCGCCTCTAAACGCAGTCAGCCCGCGCGAGAAAACCGCGCTATCAGTGGCCGTTATCTTGATTTCTTTGACCTTCCTTCAGATAAGGGAAACGAAGACGCAATGTTCGATCAGGTTCGCAATCGGAGGTGCGCACAGCAAAATTGCTCACGTTGGAATGGCGGCCGAATGCAGAACTTACTTTGGGCCGACACGGAGATTTCGCGAGCGTCTTTTCAAAAGCAGCTATTTGGCAACATTTTTTTCGCACTCACCTTTTCATTCATTATCTATGCAAGCTTAACCGGCATTATTTATAAGTTTAATGGTGGAACCGTATTGTTGGGGCTTGTATCGTTCGCGTCATGGATTTGCATATTGTATGTATTTGCGTGCAGATGGTCTGATTTTGTACGGCGACGATCAGATCTCCGGATCGTTGGAAATAGTATAATTTACAAAAATGCTCTTAATTTTCGTATTCCTTTGAGGAAAGTGAATTCAATTACTATCAAGAATGTGCGGGGATATTTTCGGATTGTTATTTTGCTGAATGACGGATTAGAAAAAGTTCTTGATGGTTCGCAGTTTGATTTGACAGGCGTGAATGGCGAGGCGACCATCTATGGGCAGCGCGTTTAGTACCCTAAGGCGTCAGGCGCGTTCGGTTGTACGGAAGCCGGCCGCTCCTTACGGCGCATCCGCCATACTGCGCAGGTAAGGTCCGCAATGGGTCGGCGTCGGCCAAAAGCGTCACGCCGGCAAACCGACATCGGCGCCAAGAGCGGAATATCGTCTTTTAGGCAGGTCGGGAATGACCGGTCCTAGCGATTGCCAGACCTTCTTCGGCGGGATGCCGATCGACTTCCTTCCGACCGACGACTATCCCGCCGTCCGCGTGCAGCGACGCTGGTGAGCGACGCCCTTGAGAAAGCCGCGGCGCACCAATCCGGCGCGGATCGCCGCTTGAACCTCTCGATCATGGGCCGCCGCGCCGGACAGGCGACGCACCCAGCTCCTCAGCGGGATGAAATCCGTGGCGGTGTCGCGAACCATGTCGAGCGCGGCATTGGCGGCCTGGTCGCCCGTGCCGGTCGCCGGCGTCGGCTGATCGACGTCGGGGCCGAGGGCCTCGTCCAAGGCGTCGATCTGGGCGATGACGGCCGAGCAACGCTGCAGACCCGCCGTCGCATAGGGGGCGCGGCGGGCGGTGATCAGAATCTCGGGCACCTCCTGTCGCCGCAGGTTGAGATCATCCAGCGGCGCCGTCGCCGCCTGGCCCACGCCATCGCCAAACGTCCGTCCGCCCTGGGACGCTTGATCCCGGTTCAGCTGTACGCCCGATAGGCCAGGCATGGAGGCGCAGGCCCCGAGGCTGGATAGACCTAAGGCCAGGATTGGCAGGACGACGAGGCGACGGGCGAATTTCAAAGGACCATTCCAAGCGTGACTATAGCTGACACAGCGTTCTGATCGCAGGACAGTTCCGGCGGCCGCCTTGATCAGGCGCAAACCCGGGCGGTCGAATGGCCGTCTGAGTGGAACACGCTAGCTTCAAGGGAGTGATGACAAAGAAGCGGATCGCTCCATTGATACCGCCCAGCGCCGCCGGTTTTCCTAATTTCGAAAAGGAACCGCCGTCTTTTCATACGGTTGACAACCGGTCGGGGCCTTTGACCTGGCGCCCCCTGGATCGGTGTTAGTCTGCTGTCCCGGTGACATGTCCATGCCTGCGTACAGCCCGCCCAGAGGGCGGTCCGCCTGATCCGCACGATTGCACTCAATTGCACTGTGAAACTTCGCGATAGGATTTTTTGTTTATAAAGCAAAGGTGTAGAAGGAAATTGCGCCCTATTGCACTGGTTTTCCCGGGGTCCGATCAGCCCCTAGAACAGGAAGGTCGCGCGCAGCAGGAAGCTGTAGCGGACATAGTCCTCCAGCAGCTGGGCGTCGCCCGAGATGGACAGGGAGCTCAGGCCGTTGGCCATGGTCATGCCCAGGCCCAGCACCGGCCCGCCGCCGCTGAGCGGCTCGCCGGTCAGGGTGAAGCTGTCGCCGCCGCTGATGTAGCGGGCGGTGGTCGCGTCATAGTCGGCTGACAGGATCTCCTTCCAGCCCAGTTTCAGCTCCGGCTTGAACATCTGGTCGCGGCCCAGGCCGTAGCCGATCTTCAGCGCGGCGGTGGCGCTGGCGACATGGCCGGTGCGGCCGTCGATCTCCAGGTCGAAGGCGTCCCCGCCGCCCGACTCGCGGCGCGAGCCTTCCGTCAGGCTGAAGTATTCGGCATAGGCCTCGGGCCGCAGCGACAGCCGCCCGAACCGGTGCTCGTAGGAGACGCCGCCGGCGGCCGACAGGGTGTAGCCGTCCCAGTCCGCGTCCGTGCTCAGATAGACGTCGTCGCCGACCAGGGTGCGGGTGCTGTTGAACGAGGCGTAGCCGACCGCGCCCCGCGCCCAGCCGTTCCAACCGTGGCCCTGGGCGCGCCAGTACAGACCCAGCTCCAGCAGGTTGGACGACAGCTCCTCCTCGGCCTCCGACTCCGGGTCCTCGATGTCCGAAGAGGCCAGGGCCACCGAGACGCCCACCGCGCCTGCCTCGGTCATCTTCTCCACCCCGCCCGCGACGCCGAAGCCTTCCGAGCGATAGCCGTAGGTGTCGGTCTTGTCCTTGTCCTCGTAGAAGTTGATCTCCTGGACCCAGCCGCTGACCTCGCCGACGGCGGCGGTGCTGTTGCGGTTCGCCAGGGCCTGGGTCACGGCCTCGACCCCGCTGGACAAGGACATCAGGGTGCCGCCCGAATGGTCCGGCAGGGTCTGCTCGTACAGGTTCATGAAGTCGTCGCGCGTCGCCTGGTTCAGGAAGACGTCCATCACGTCTTCGTCGCGGCTCAAGGCGCTGTAGAAGGCCTCGTAGGCCGCCGTCTCGACGCCCGACAGCTCCATCTCCGTCGTCGTGCGCTTGCGCAGATTTACGTCGATCGTCCCCGCCGCCTCATCGGCGGACAGGCTCGAGACGATCATATAGGGCGAGTTGCCGCTCAGGTCCGTCCCCTGCACTTCGCCGTAGGACAGCGACCCGGCCGTCACCAGGCGCACGGTCTCGCCGCCGTCGTCGACCAGCGAGTCCAGGTGCAGGCTGATCGTCGCCCCGTCCGCAAAGACGGCCGCGCCGGACACCACATAGTCGCCTACGGTCCCGGCGTCGGGATCGACGGTGAAGTACAGTTCGCCGCTCTCGCCGACCGTCAGACTGGTCAGGTTCAGCGTCTCGCCCTGAAGCCCCTGCAGAGCCCCGTCGATGATGTTGATGTCCAGCACCCCATCCTCGTCCGACAGGGCGCCCTGGTAGGTGGCGCCGCCGTCGATCGACAGGCTGTCCGCCCCCGACCCGAAGGCGATGTCGCCGACCACATAGCCGTTCTGGATATCGACGACGTCGTTCCCCGAGCCCAGCAGGATGTCGCCGACGATATAGGGCTCGGCCGTGTCCGCGACGCCGTCGTTGTCGTCATCGTTGTCGTCGTCATCCTCGGCGTCCAGGATCCCGTCGTCGTCGTCGTCCGGATCTTCGTCGTCGTACAGGCCGTCCCCGTCGTAGTCGGCCAGCAGGTCGTTGGGGGCGGCCGACTGGGTGAGGGTCACGCCAGTGGTGTTGGCCGAAAAGTCGATAGCGATGGTCTTGCCCGTCACCACCTCGTCGTCCGTCTCGTCGTCATCGTCATTGTCGGTCGCGACGATGTAGCTGACGATTCCGCCGGTGTTGGTCAGGCTGGTCACCGATCCGCTGGCGTCGCGGATGGCCACCGCATCCCCCGCCTCGCCGTAGATATAGGTCGAGATTGTCCCGCTGTTGACGATGCTGAACAGGGCGGCGTCGGCGTCGATCCGCACGGCGGTGGCGGTGTCCGCCGCTTCCGTGGTCGCCGTCGCCGTGATCGAGCCGCTGTTGACCAGGGTCGGGGTGGTGGCGCCCGCCGCCAACTGCAGGGCGGTGGCGTTCGCCTCGCTGGACCCGGCGGTGATCGAGCCGTCGTTCACTATCCCGCCCTCGATCACCGTCGATCCGGTCCCGCCGCCGATCAGAACAGCCGTCCCGTTGATGTCGTCGAAGATGCCCGAGGCGGTGATCGACCCCTTGTTGACCAGGCCATAGCCGCTGTCGCCATAGGCGCTGATGACGATGTCGCCCGTCTCGGCGCCGATGGCCAGGGCGGGCGCGGCGCCATAGGTGCTGATGGCCGACGTGCCCTCGTTCTCGTCCAGGATCCCGTCGCCGTCGCGGTCGTCGTCATCGGCGTTGATGGTCCCGTCGCCGTCGTCGTCCTCGTCGCCGTTGGTGACGCCGTCGCGATCGTCGTCGCCGTCCTCTCCGTCGGAGTCGTCATAGGACGGCGCGGCGCCCAGCAGTATGCCGCCGCCGACGCTGGCTGTGACCTGAACGGCCGACCCGGCCTGGAGCAGATCGTCCGCGTCGAGGTCTTCCAGGTAGAGGCTGTCGTCGGATAGGTCCACGTCGTCCGCATCGTCTTCGTCCAGGTCGGCGACGGCGGTCGGCTGGGAGGTGTACCGGTAGCCGTTGCTGGACACCGAAGACTGGATCTGGAGGGCGCCGGAGACCGTGTTCTCGACCGAGACCCCGACCGAGCCTTCGCCAGTCACCGCAATCGAACTTCCGCTCAGCAGGATGTCGCCGGTCACGTCGCCCGCTATCCTTACGCCGACGCCATTGTCGCCGGTCACGGACACCGAGCCGAGGACGGTCAGATCGCCGGCCAGGGCGCTTTCAATCGAAATGCCGGCGGAGTCGTCGCCCTGAACGGCGATGCTCCCCGTGTCCTCGACCAGGATGTCGCCGGTGCGGACGCCCTCTCCGGCGACGCGGATACCATACCTGTCGCTGCCGCTGGCGAAGGGGCCGTCATAGTCGCCGTCGTCGTCCTCGTCCTCATAGCTGTCGATGTCGTCGGTGATCGAGATGCCGCCGCCCATCGTCAGATCGCCCGTCTGGCCGGCATTCAGCAGAATGCCGGTGTCGCCGTCCTCGGCCTCCTCCATCGTGATCAGGGAGCCTTCTTCCAGCACGATGTCGTTGTCGGAATCGCCGGTGATGGCGACGCCGCCGGTCATCACCACGGAGCCGTCCTCGGACACGGTCACGTCCGCCGCCGAACCGCTGGAGGCCGTCGAGGTCAGTACGGGGGCGGTCTTTTTGGACCCGATGTCGACCTGGGCATGGGCGGCTGAAGCCAGCACGAGCGGCGCGATGGCGGCCGCTGTGGCGAACCTTGAAAGCATGTTGAGCAAATATCCCGACGACGACATTGTCGGGGCGCACAGTTCTTGGTCCCGGTGGCGGTTGTGCGGTGAACTTATTTCGGTGGTGAAGCGCAGCCGTCCATGCTTGCGCCCGCGTATTTCGGTGCTGAAGTAATCGGCCTCACGGCGCGGTTGTGGCGGTCGCCTCCCAGCGCGGCGCAGGCGCTGCGTCTGCCCGCAGCGACGCCTCCGTCGCGGCGGCGAACAGGTCCTTGGCGGCGTCGGAGACCGAGATCAGATCCAGCGCCGGTTCGGCCAGAGAGGACGGCCAGGCGCTGAGGTCCGGGCCCAGTCGGTCAAGCGTGGCGTGCAGTTCGGTCAAGGTCATGGGTCCAGATCTTCTTCTGTTTCCGTAGGTCTTCCCGGAGCGCCATTCTGCCTCTTTTAAGCAGGGAACGCACCGAGTTTTCGGTGGCCGCCAGCCGCGCCATGATCTCCGGCACGTCGGCGTCTTCGAAGTAGTGCAGGCTGAGCACGCGCTGCTGGGCCGTCGGCAGGCGAAGCAGCGCCGCGCGCAGCCGGTCGGCCGTTTCCTGCCGCGTGATCAGTTCCTCGGCGTCAGGCCCGCCGCCTGCGCCGAAATCCTCGACCGCGGCCCCGAGCGCTTCGGCCTCGGTCGGCGTGTCGCGCCGGCGTCTGCGATGGTCGATCGAGCGGTTGATCAGCACACGGTGCAGCCAAGTGGTGAAGCGGACATCACCGGGGGTCCAGCCGCCCCGCTTCCACAGCGAGAAGAAGACCTCCTGCACCACATCATCCGCCTCAACTTCGTCGCCGAGGATGTTGCGGCAGACGGCATGGGCCATTCCTCGATGCCGTTCCATCAGCGTTCGCAAGCAAAGATCATCACCGGCGCGCATAGCCTCATAGAGCTCCTGGTCGGACGCGACGGCGCGATCGGCCATCGGAGCGATGTCTTGGTGATTGAAGGTGTGAAGCGCGTACGAGTGCATGATCAATACCTTCCTTAGGTCGATCAAAGCAAAGCAACGTGCATGCCAAAGCGAAAGTATTACTGTATTGTATTATTAGACAATAGTTGTTTCGGTCGAGATATATTTATGATCGAACGGACCATGTTTTGAATTGGATCAGTCACGATTGACCACTCTCTGTTGCGCTTTGGTAGCATTCCGATGCGCCGGACAGCGCGGTGGGTGCGGGCGTAAAATCGCCGCAGATCAGCGCCTTCGGGGCCTGCAGCCGCGAAATCCATATGGAGTTTCAATGCGCTGATGATTTGGCTGGCGACGCCGAGATGGAAAACCATCTCATCCAGCCGATTCTGCTCATCGGCAGATCTTGCCGAGGCGACGGCCGAGTAGAGTTTCTGGTGCAAGGCCAGGGCGATATCAGTGGGGCTGAGCGCCAACTGGCTTGTGGCGCGATAGCCGGCGATGGCGCGGGAATAGGCGGCGTTACTCATCATCGTCACTCGCGCCGAGGATGGCCTTAATCTGCTCTTGCAGCAGACGGGCGGCCTCCAGTTCGGCTTCCATGTTGGCGTATTTGGTCACGAGCCGGGTCCGGTAGGTTTCGGCGTCCTCGCGGATCTTGTCCGAGCGGTCCGACAGGTCGGTGTTGATGTCCGTCAGGGAGTCGATCCGTTGCTGGATCAGGCTGCTCGTGCTGTCGTCGAACTGCGTCAGGGTCTGTGTCAGCAGATTGGCGAACCCCTGCTCGATCGAGACGGAGATGTCTCCGGCGGTCGCCGGCGACAGGGTGAAGCTGAGGCCCTCGTAGACGGTCCCCTCGGCGCCCACGAGGCGCGAGCCGGATACCGTGAAGGCGCTGGCGTCGCCGTCGGCCGCCGCGCTGGTGATGGCGCCCGTCTCGTCCGTGACGATCGTCAGGGTGAAGTCGAGAGAGCTGGTGGTCTCGTTGGCCAGCAGTTTCAGATTGGTGTCCGAGGTGGAGAAGTCCGTCTCGAAGAAGCTCTCGAGGGCGTCGAGATTGGACAGGATGGCGTCGTTCAGCGCCGTTTCATCACTGAGCTCCAGCAGCCCTTCCGACGTCCAGGTGATGCCCATGTCGCTGAACATGGCGATATCGTCCGAGGCGGCGTCGCTGCCTGAGTTGATCAGGGTCTGAAGCGTGGAGTTCAGCATCCGCATGACCGAGTCGGCGAACAGGACAGCGTCCTCGTCCGCTCCGCCGTCCGAGGACACCGCCGACTGGTCCAGCATGTATTGCTTCAGGGCATTATAGGCGTCGACGAAGTCGGTGATCGCCGTCTTCACCGCCGAGGAATCTGTGGAGACCGTCAGGGTGGCCGCGCCGTCCGTCACGCCGGACAGCGACAGGCTGACCCCCTCGATGACATCGGTCAGTTCGTTGGTGTCGCGCGTCACCGTCGCGCCGTCCACGGTGATGATCGACGGTTGGGCCTCGCGCAGAACATTGGCGAAGGCGCCGGTGTCGTCTGTCAGTCCTATGGTCTGGGCGACGTCCTCGCCCGAAACGGAGGAGATGACGATCGGCTGATTGGTGTCGGTCGCGGACAGCACCAACTGGACGGTCGAGGAGTCCAGGGTGATCAAGGAGGCTTGCACCCCGGTGGTGTCGCTTTGGGCGTTGATGGCCTTGGCGAGATCGCTGAGGGTCGTGGTGGCGGTTACGGTGATTTCGACTGCTTCCCCGCCCTCGACGCCCAGTGACAGAACGCCCGCGACGCCGATGGCGTCGGTCGAAGAACCGGACGAGGCGCTGACCTTCATCGCCTGGGCCAGTTGTATCACTTCGATTTCGTAGTCGCCGTTGATGGCGTCGCTGGTGACGTCGACGGCCAGACCGGTGACGGTCTCGCCGGAACTGCTGCTCAGCGCCGCGCTGCGGGAGTCGAAGGAGTTCTCGGACCCCAGGCTCGAGTAGGCAGGAAGGGCCAGGCCTTCGATCGCGTCAGCCACTGCGGCGACGAGGGTCTGCAGTTCCTCATAGGCGGCGATCTTGGCTTCGTTGGCGGTGACCTTGGCGTCGATGGTGTCGGCGCGCGCGGTCTTCTGGGCCACAGCCGTCTCGATCAGGGCGTCGGTGTCGAGACCGGAGGCCGTCGAGGTGATGTAGCTGGCGCCGCTGCTGGTCGAGACGCCTGCGGTGGAGGTTGTGCTCATGGGATGATCCGGGGCGCGGTCCTGGTCGTCGAAGGGAACGGGCGGGAGCGAGCCCCCGCCCGCGCTGTCATTGCAGGAGCTTGAGCAACGACGACGACATGCTGTTCGCCTGGCCCAGGGCCGCGATGGCGGCCTGCGTCAGGGTGGACAGGTTCGTGTAGTTGGTCTGTTCCGCAGCCAGATCGACGTCCGAGATGGCCGACTTGGAGGCCTCAAGGTTTTCAAGCGAGGTGTCGATGACGCTCGCCCGATACTCGAAGCGAGACAGGCTTGCGCCCACATTCGCCCGAGCCGTCGAGATGGTGTTGATCGCCGTGTCGACCGCAGTCATCGCCGTGGCGGCGTTGGCCGAGGTGCTGACGTCGGTCGTATCGACAGCCAGGTCCGTCGCCGTTGCTCCGTCGATGGTGATCGTCAGCGTATCGGTGCTGGCGGTGCCAAGGAGGAAAGAGACGCCGGTGGAGAAGTCGCCTGCGCCGTCGAGCAGAGCCGAGCCGTTGAAATTGGTCGACGACGCGATGTCGTCGATTTCCTCGATCAGCTGCTGGTACTCCGCATCGATGTTCGCCCGTCCATCGTCGTCGACCGAGCCCGATTGGGACTGGGCCGTCAGGGCCTTCATCCGTTGCAGGATGTCGCTGATCTGAGACAGAGCGCCGTCGGCCGTCTGAAGCACGGCGGATCCCTGTTGGGCGTTGATGGCGGCCTGTTCCATCACCACTATGTCCGCGGAGATATTGGTCGAGGTGGCGAGGCCGGCCGCATCGTCTTTGGCGCTCTGGATGCGTTGTCCGCTGGACAGTTTCGCCAGGGAGGCGGACTGGGCGGCGGAGTTGGCGTTCAGATAACGCAGGGCGGTGTTGGCGGCGGTATTGGTTGAGATACTAGGCATTCTTTCCTCATTCTCTCCAGACTGAACACCGTCGGGCGATCGCTCGACGGGAAGGCCACGACGCTTTCTGGCCCCGACCTTCAGCAGAGAAACGGAGCGGCCCCGGCAAATGGGGCGCTGAAATTTTGTGCGCCCCATCGGCGCCGGTCGCCTCGTTGAAGCCGGGACATCCACCGGCTTCGGCGGCGACCCATGACCTCGGTTAACGTAACGACATCAACGGCCACGGCGGCGACGGCGACTTCGTCCTCGTCGTCGGCTCTGTCCATCGACATGGACGAGTTTCTGGGGATCCTGGTCACCCAGCTGCAGAACCAGAACCCGCTCGAACCGACCGACGTCACTGAGTTCACCAACCAGCTCGTCGGCTATGCCCAGCTGGGCCAGCAGACCTCGACGAACGAGACGCTGGAAAGCCTGTCGTCGTCTCTGACCTCCATGTTGACGACCCAGAGCGCCGGCTATGTCGGTCAGAAGGTCGAGTACGACGGCGCCATGGCGCCGGTTCAGGACGGCGCCGCCAGCTGGACCTACACGCTGGACGGCGAGGCCGCCTCGACCGCCCTGGTGGTCACAAATCAGGACGGCGACGTCGTGTGGAGCGGAACCGGCGAGACCGGCGACGGCGAGCACGGCCTGTCGCTGAGCCTGTCCGACATGAGCGGCGTCGCCGAGGGCGACATCCTGACCCTCACCTCGGTCTCCACCGACGCGGAAAGCGCGTCCGTCTCGAACGCCGTCACCGCCTTCGCCACCCTGGACGCCGTCGTCTTCGACGACGGGGTCACGACCTATCAGGCGGGCGACGCGGTCATCGATCCATCGGCCGTCCTCGCCTTCTACGGCCAGGCCTGAGGAACACCCCATGAGCCTTTCCGCCTCTCTCTCTTCCGCCGTCTCGGGCCTGACCGCCCAGAGCGCCGCCCTGTCGGCGATCTCCGAGAACATCGCTAACTCCTCGACCACCGGGTACAAGACCAAGGAGACCTCGTTCGAGGCCCTGGTCAGCGCCAGCATGAAATCCAGCGCCGCCGCCGGCGGGGTGACGACGTCGCTCAGCCGCGCCATGTCGGTCCAGGGCACGATCTCGACCAGCGCGACCGAGACCAATCTCGCGATCAACGGCTCGGGTTATTTTATCGTCGCCGACAACACCTCCGGCGTGACGTCCGACCTGGCCTATACGCGCAATGGCAGCTTCTCGACCGACGCCTCCGGCTATCTGGTCAACTCCGAGGGCTATTATCTGCAGGGCTATCCAACCGACGAGGACGGCAATGTCATCGGCGGCGGGAGCTCGGGCCTTGAGACGATCAAACTCTCGAACCTGACCAGCCCGGCTGAGGCCACCTCCACGGTCAGCGTTTCCGCCATCCTTCCGGCCGAGGCGGAGGTGGGCGACACCTTCACCTCCACCGCTTCCGTCGTCGACAGTCTCGGCGCCACCAATATCGTCGATCAGACCTGGACCAAGACCGACACCAACACCTGGACCTTGACGACAGGCGACCCCTACTCGGCCACGACGGGTGAGACGACGGGTACAGCCAGCGCGACCACGATCACGATCACCTTCGACAGCGGCGGGCTTCCCGCCACCATCAGCCCAGATCCGGCGGAGGTGACCTTCAGCTTCACCAATGGCGCCGCAGACGCCACGGTGGAAATGGACCTGGGCGAAATCGGCTCGTCCTCAGGCGTCACCCAGTCCGACTCCGGCGGCAACGACCCCAGCCTCACCGTCAACAGCATCTCCAACGACGGCATCGTCGCGGGGTCTTTGACCAGCGTCGCCATCAATGACGGCGGCCAGGTCGAGGCGACCTTCAGCAACGGCCTGACCAAGATCATCTACCAAGTGCCGGTCGCGACATTCGCCAACTCGGAGGGGCTGACGCAGGTTTCCGGTACGACCTTCAAGGCGACGAACCTCAGCGGATCGGCGACGATCAACCTTTCGGGCGTCGGCTCTTCCGGCAGTATTGTGGCCAGCGCTTTGGAAGGCTCAACGACGGACACAGCGACCGAATTCAATAAGATGATCGTGGCCCAGCAGGCCTATTCCGCTGCGTCCCAGGTCGTCGGCAGCGTCAAGGACATGTTCGACACCCTGATCTCCGTGGTCCGCTGATGGACGAGATCAGCCGCATCGTCGAACGGGCCGGCCGCTCGCGGCGTACCGGTTTTGATCGCCCCATCGTCGAAAGCTACGAGCAGGCCGCAGCGATCGCCCGCGACCTGGCCGAACGTCTGGCGAGCCTGCCCTGGTCCGACAAGGCCTTGCTGATCAGCGACGTCCGGATGCTGGAGACGGCGCTGAAACGACGCGCCGACACCCTGCGCGCCGGTATGAGCGAAACCTCCGCCGAAATCATCCGTCTCAATCGCGGGACGGGGGCGGCGGGCGCCTATGCGGCCGGAGGACGGCTGGGCGCGCGGAGGCGGCCATGAGCCTGTCCGGGGCCCTCGCCAACGCCTCTGCAGCGCTGACGACGTCCCAGTATCAGGTCGCCCTGAGCACGACCAACGTCGCCAACGCCAGCACCGACGGCTACACGACCAAGACCTATGCGGCGACGTCCCAGACCACCACACTCGCGCTCACCAACGGCGAGCTGTCGCGCGTCACTGACGCCTATCTGCAGAAGTCGCTGATCACCAGCAGCGCCTCGGCCGGCTACGCCGAGACGATCGACAGCTATATGTCGCGCTACGATACGCTCCTGGGCGACACCTCCAGCGACGGCGATATCGCCAGCCTGACCTCTGCGCTATCGACCAGCCTCACCAGCCTGGCGGCGGGCACGGGCGATACTGACGCCGCCGCCGCCGTCAGCACCGCAGCGGAACTCGCCGATGGGCTGCGCACCCTGTCGTCCGGAATCCAGGAGCTGCGATCCGACGCCGACGCCGCCATCGCCACGACCGTCGATGAAGTGAACGCCCTGCTGCAAGAGATCGATACGCTGAACGACCAGATCGTGGCGGGGCAGGGCGACCAGACCAGTCTGGCGGACGCCCGGGACACGGCCTTGCAGACGCTTTCAGGCCTGGTCAGCGTCACCAGCTATACGGATGCTTCCGGGCGGCTGAACATCTACGCCGGCGGGCAGATGCTGGTTGGAACGACCGTCAGCACCCTGTCCTTCACGCCTTCCGGCACGGTGTCGGCCGACTCGACCTATCCGGCCAGCCTCTCCGGCGTCAGCGTCAACGGACGCGACGTGACCTCCAGTTTGACCGGCGGCGAACTCGGCGCCCTGATCGCCCTGCGCGACGAGGTTCTGCCCGCCGAACAGGACGCCTTGGACAGCTTGGCGACGACCTTGATCTCCGCCCTCAATACGGCCGCCTCCACCGGCTCGGCGGCGTCGCCCGGCAGCCTGACCTCGACGACCGCCGTGACGGCCGCCACGCCGCTTTCACTTACGGGGCCCCTGGGCGTCGTGCAGTCGACCACGGCCGGCGTCGCAACCGCCATCAATCAGGTCGATCTGTCGTCCGTCGCCACGGTGGGGGAGTTGGTCGATGCGTTGAACGGCGTCAGCGGGATCACGGCCGACATCGTCGATGGCAAGCTGACCATCTCGAGCAGTTCGGGCGGCGTCGTGCTGGACTCGTCCGTCGCCCTGACCTCGGGCGGAGAGACCCTGTCCGACTGGATGGGGTTCAACGACGTTCTTTCCGGCGACGACGCCTCGACCATCCGGGTCACGGCCGCCCTGACGGCGAACCCCAGTCTTCTGGCGACCTCCAGTCTGGATGCCTCGGCGGCGGTCGGGCAGACCGCCGTGTCCTCTGGCGGCACGGGCGGGGCTTCGGCCCTGCTAGCCGCAATGACGGACGACCGGTCGTTCGCGGAATCCGGAAATTTGTCGGCGCGCACCCGCAGCCTGGCGGACTATGCGACGGACGTCCTGTCCGGCGCGGCGACGACCATATCGACAGCGGCCAGCACGGCGACCAGCGCCACGGCCTTGCGGGACGGCTACGCCAACAGTCTGAGCAACGCCACGGGCGTGAACCTGGACGAACAGACCGCCCTGGTCAGCCTGTATCAGCAGCAGTACGAAATCTCCGCCCAACTGATGTCGGCCATTCAAGCCATGTACGACGCCCTGCTCAGCATGGTGGCGTCGTGATCGGGCGGGTCTCCACCTTCAGTCAGACCCTTTATGTCCTGGACCGCAGCCTGGCGAGCCAGGCCCGGCTGGCCGATGTCCAGGCCCAGACCGCGTCCGGGCTGAAGAGCGACACCTTCGGCGGCTACGGAACCGCGACCAGCGCCATCACGCGCTACGAGGGCGATATCGCCGCAGCGGACGTTGAATCGGCCAGCGCCACCAGCGCGCTCAATGTGGTCGAGCAGGCCTATTCGGCCCTGGGTTCGATTTCGGACCTGACCGAAACCATTCTGTCGTCCTTGGCCACCTACGGCGAGGACAGCACGACCTTGGCTTCGCTGTCCGAAGGCTGGCTCGATGATCTCGAGAGCCTGCTGAACAGCACATACGGCGATCAGGCGTTGTTCGCCGGCGACGCGTTGGACGCCCAGGCTGTGGATCTCGACGCCTGGGACGCGGCGGATGCGGACGCCTACTACAAGGGCGGATCGTCGGCGCGCGCCTATAAGACATCGGACGGTCAGGTCCTTGCCCTGTCGGTGACGGCTGCGGACCCGGCGCTCGCCGGGCTGATCGACAGCCTGCAGGGACTGGCGGCCGGGACGACGTCCAGCGCGGACGCGCTCGACGCTGTGCAAGCGGCGGCGTCCGATATCGGCGTGCTTCGTGCGGCTCTATCTTCCAACGCGTCGCGTCTGGAGCGGATCGCCGAACAGGCCACGGCCCGCAGCGATTCTCTGACGACCCTGGTGAGCACCTTGAAAGAGACGGACCTGGCCGAGGCCGCCATCCTCGCCACCCAATACGAGACCCTGCTTCAGACCTCCTATTCGACGCTCAACATCCTGATCTCGGTCAAGCTGTCCGATTATCTGCGATAGGTTGAGATCAGCTGGGTCGCTTGATCGTGTGCACGAAAGTGGAGATCTAGCGGGGTTCAGAACATAAAATCGCTCTCAGTAACGGCATATAACCGTGTTTATGGGCAGTTCTGTTTCCATTCTGAAACAAACGGCCGTTTAGACGAGGGTCATTGAAGTTGGAAAGCAGCGCCTCCCGGATATTGGTCGTGGACGATGACGCGGGCATTCGCGACGTTCTGGGCGATTACCTGTCGCAACACGGCTTCATCGCCTATCAGGCCGGTTCGGCCAGCGAGATGGACGAGGTCCTGGCCAGCACGCCGGTCGATCTGATCGTGCTGGACATGATGATGCCGGGCGAGGACGGCCTGTCGGTTTGTCGCCGGATGTCGGGCAAGGGCGCGCCGATCCTGATGCTGAGCGCCATGAGCGAGGAGACGGACCGGATCGTGGGTCTGGAGCTGGGCGCCGCCGACTATATCGGCAAGCCCTGCAATCCGCGTGAACTGCTGGCGCGTGTCCGCGCCGTACTGCGTCGCCAGGAAACGGCGCAATCGCCCATGTCCGGCACCGTCGTCACCTTCATGGGCTGGCGTCTGGATCGGGTGCGTCGCGAGATCACGACGCCGAGCGGACAGGAGGTCTCGCTGTCGCGCAGCGAGTTCGTCATGCTGGAGATGCTGGTCGAGAACGCCGGCCGCATCGTGCGTCGCGAACAACTGCTGGCCCACGCCCGCGCCGCCGGCCGTGACGTCAACGAGCGCGCCATGGACGTCCAGATCAGCCGGCTGCGCCGCAAGCTGAACGAGGAAGACAGCAAGGAGCTGATCGTCACCGTGCGCGGCGAGGGCTACCTGTTCGACGCCGTGGTCGAAAACGAACACTGACGCCATGAGCCGCATGCGGCCACCGACCGTCCTGCTGCAGGTGGCCTTGATCGCTGTGGTGGCGGTCATCGCGACCCAACTGACGACCCTGGCGATCGTCGTCCTGGCGCCGGCGCCCCGGCCGGCCGGCTATACGCTGGCCGCCGCTTCCGCTGCGCTTCGGGGAGAGACGGCGAAGACCGAGGATGGGCGGCCGCTGCGGCGGCGCTTTCAAGCTGAGGCGCCGTTCGAACAGGAACGCGATCCGCTGGCCGACGCCCTCGCGCGCAGCCTTGCGTCGGAACTCGGTCGCGGCGTGGCGGAGGTCCATGTGCGCATGGACCGCGCAGGGCGTCCGCTCTGGGCTCGTCCGCCGCGTCAGAATGGCCGTGAGCCTCGGGCTCTACGCAGACCTTTCGGACCCGATGAATGGCTGGGCGGGGTTCGGGTCGGCGTGGTGTCGGACCAGATCGCCTTTCCGCCGTTCCTCGCTGCGGTTCGCATGGAGGACGGCCGGTGGTCGACGATCGCGCCGCCCAGAGGATGGCTGGCGCCTTGGCAGATCATGCTTCTGCTCAGCATGCTGCTGAGCCTTGTGCTGCTTTCGCCGCTCATCTGGTGGATGGCGCAGAAGCTTGCGCGGCCTATCCGGCGGTTCGCCCAGGCCGCCGACCAGCTGGGCGCGGACCCGGATGCGCCGCCGCTTACGCCCTCGGGTCCGAACGAGGTGCGGCTGGCCATCGCCGCCTTCAACGATATGCAGGCCAAGCTGAGGGAACATATCGAACGCCGCACCCATACGGTGGCGGCGATCGCGCATGATCTGCGCACCCCGCTGACGCGGCTGCGGTTCCGGATCGAGATGATGCCGCTCGACCAGCAGCGACAGGCCATTCGCGACATCGAAGAGATGGATGTCTTGATCGCCCAGGCCATGCAGTTCGTCAAAGGCCAGTTCGACGTCGGTCATGCCGAGACGCTGGACTTCGGCGATCTGGTTCAGGACATGGCCGAGCGGTACGCCGACACGGGTGCGAATATCGCCGTCGTGTCCGAACCGGGGCTGGAGGTGCGCGGCGATCCGGGGGTTCTCAGGCGCGGGCTCTCGAACCTGATGGACAATGCGATCGGGCACGCCGGCGCGGTGTCGGTAAGCGTCGGGGCCGAGGCCGGGCGCGCCGTGGCGCGGATCCAGGATCAAGGGCCGGGCATTCCCGAGGATCAGCTGGAACGGGTGTTCGATCCCTTCTTTCGACTGGAGGCGTCGCGCAGCCGCATGACGGGAGGCGCGGGCCTGGGCCTGTCCATCGCCCGTCACGCCGTGCGCGCCCACGGCGGCGATCTGACCCTGGCCAATGCGCCCGAGGGCGGCCTGATCGCCACCCTGTCCCTGCCTTTGATCGAAGCTGAGGCGGCTTAGGCGGTCGTCTCAGGCCGCGGCCGGCAGGCGGACTTCTGCGGTCAGGCCGTCTTGTGACCTCAGCCTGATGGCGCCGCCGTGGGCGAGAACGATGGAGCGGCTGTTGGCTAGTCCCAGGCCCATGCCGGACGCGTCGCCGGCGACCGCATGGGGCGCCCGGTAGAAGGGCTTGAACACCCGTTCCAGTTCGCTGTCGGGCAGGCCGGGTCCGAAGTCGCGGACGGTGGCGATCGCCTCTGCCCCATCCTTGTCCAACCGGACCACGGCGCGGCCGCCGTATTTGACGGCGTTGTCCAGCAGGTTGGCGAACACCCGGTTCAGCGCGACGGGATCGGCCTGGATCTCGACCGCGTCGCCGGGTTCGAGGGCGACATCGGCGCCGCCGGCGACGGCGTTCCTGACCGCCTCGTCAAGCAGGGTGCGCAGGTCGAGACGTTCGCGGGCGCCGCCCTCGGCCTGGTCGCGCATGAAGGTCAGGACCGAGCTGATCATGGCCTCCATCTGGTCCATGTCGGTCTCAAAGCCGGGCTTGAGCTTGTCGGGGGCGGCCTCCAGCCGGAACCGCATCCGGGTCAGGGGGGTGCGCAGGTCGTGGGAGATGGCGCCGATCATGGCGGTGCGGTCGTCCACATAGCGTTTCAACCGGGCCTGCATCAGGTTGAAGGCGGCGGCCGCGCGCGCGATCTCGGCGGAGCCGCCCTGGACGGTGGCGGGAGCGGACGGATCGCGGCCCAGCCGTTCGGCGGCGTCGGCGAAGCTGCGCAGGGGGGCGGTCAGGCGGCGCGCGAACAGCCAGCCCAGAGGGCCGACCAGGACGAAGGACAGCAGGAACCACAGCATGACGCGGCTCTGCCAGGCGGTGGGGAAGCTTTCGGGCCGGGGTTTGACGACGATCCAATGGTCCCCGACCCGCTGGGCGGCGATGAAGTCGCCCTCGATATAGCCGGCGGAGGCGGGGGCGAAGAGGCCGCGGCGCACGGGCGTGGCAGGCGCAGCCTCGGCCGCCGGGACCAGGTCTGCGGTCTCGGCCTGAGGCGCGGAGGGGCGGGGGGCTATGGTCGGCTGGGGCGCGGTCGTCGGGGCGTCAGCGGACGCGGCGGCGGGCTGGATCGAGACCCGGGTCGTCGAGGGTTCAGGCGGGGCGACCGGCGGCGTCCTGTCGGGGGCCGGCGCAGGGGCCCCGGGGGGCGAGGAAGATGAGGGCGACAGGGTCGTCGAGGCCCTGACCGTCGTCATGACCCCATAGGTCGGGGCGGCGGTGTGGCGGCGGGCCACCATGGCGGCCGCGAGGGCGCGGCCCATGCCGACCCCGCCCGGCTGCAGCGCCGCCCCGTCGCCCGTCTGCCCGATGGGGCGCGGCAGGCCGGCGTCGCCGGTGGTCGGCAGGCTGAGGCGGGAGGCCGTGGGGCGGCTCGGGCGGGTTTGGCCGCCGGCCCAGGCCGGGGTCCGTGCGCCGCTCAGGGTTCGGTCCGCGACGGGGCGTGAGCGCCTCCAGGCTTCGCGTCCCGCCGAGGCGTTGAAGCCGCCGGGTTGAAGGCCGGATCCGGACCGGCCGAGGAAGGGCGCGGTCTGAGCGCCGGGCTGGCGGTTGCGGATCAGGGCGGGATTGCCGAGGCTGATGGGCAGGAAGGCGGCGGCGACGATCCGGGGCTCGGCGGCCTGCGGCGACGTACGCTCCTGGCGGTCCTGGGGCGATCGCGGCGCCATCGGTTGGGCGCCGGCGGGAAGCGGCACATAGAACATCAGGACGACGTCGGACGGATCGGCCTTCAACAGATCGGCAAGTCGGTCGCGGGGGCCGACGGCGCTGAGCCAGCCTGGACCTTCGGCGTGCGGCGCCTCATCGACGACCTGGCGCAACAGGGGGCGGGCGTCATCGGCGGCGACGGACTGACCCCGCATCGCCTTGGCGATGTCCTCCAGACTGTGCTGAGGCGGCGGCTGGGGCGGAAAGGTCAGGGTCAGGAGCAGGGTCGCGCCCTGGGCGACGACCAGAACCCCGATCACCAAAAGCATGACATGGCCGGCGATCGGCATCGGGGGCAGACGGAACCTGTCCCTCATGCGCGCACCGTCCCGAACCAGCTTCGGACTGCCTGCCATCCCCTGACCTTCACTGTGGCGCCCCTTGTCGACTCAAACGAAACAGCCGGACCTCGACCATTGCAGGGAAGCGAGGCCTTGCGTCGCGGTGAAGGCCAGTTTGATACGAAGCTGCAATGAAGCGGCGCCGTTGTGCGGCGCAGCAGGGCTCAATCTTCGTCCACAGTCGCGTGGACATAGCGTGTTCCGTGTTTGTTCTCTCTGTGCTTTAAGGACGGTCGGCGGCGTGACGGAGGATCAGATGAACGACGGAATCCTGGCCGATATGATGGCCGAGCTGGATGCGGAACTGGCGCGGGCGGAGACGTCCCTGCCGGAACATCCCGAACAGACGCGCCAGACCGAGGTGATGCGCGCCCTCGCCCTGGGGCTGGGCAATTTCGAACGGATGCGGGCGCACGAGGTGCATCTGCTGGCGGCGCGGCTGTCGCCCCGCCGGGCCTGAAGGCGGGCGCCGGCCGGACTCGCCGCGCCGAAATTGCACAGGGCGGAAAAGGAGTGCAATCGGTGTAAGTTGGGTTTGTTTTCGGAATTAGGAGCATTGGCGGCCGTTCGGCGCCGTTCGGCATGGCGGGCCACGCCGCTTTGAGAGGGCGCGCGGCGGCGGCTTCAGGGCTTGCGCTTGAAGGTGTCGCCGATCTCCGTCGCATCCGGGCCGTCCGGTCCCGCGCTGCGTCGTTCCTGCTCGCCGACCTTTTTGACGTCGGCGTCGGAGGTGAGGGCGTCCGGCTTGCCCGCCGGGTCGGCGCCATTCTTCTCCCGGCCCTTGGTCTGGTCGCGGTCCATGAGGATCTCCCTTGCTGGGAGAGGAGCGCGAGGAGGGCGGGAGGGTTCCGTCAGCCCCCCGTATCCACCTTGGCCACCACCGACATGCCCGGCGCCAGCCGGTCCATGCCCGCCTGACCCGGTTCGATGTGGATGCGGACCGGAATCCGCTGGGCGACCTTGGTGAAGTTGCCGGTGGCGTTGTCGGGGCGGATGACGCTGAACTCGCTGCCGGCGGCGGGGGCGATGCGTTCGACGCGGCCGCGCAGGGTCTGGCCGCCCAGGGCGTCGACGGTGATCTCGACCGGCTGACCGATGCGGATGTCGCGCATCTGGGTTTCCTTCATGTTCGCAGTGACCCAGACCGTGTCGGGGACCAGGCCCATCAGCTGGGTTCCGGCGGTGACATACTGGCCCTGACGCACGCCGATCTCGCCCAGGCGGCCGGGGCGAGGGGCGATGATCCGGGTGTTGGCCAGGTCGATCTGGGCCAGGCGGACGGCGGCCTGGGCGTTCTCGACGGCGGCTGCGAGACTATCACGATTGACCACGGCGGAGGTGACGCCGGTCTGGGCCACGCCCTCGGCGGCCTGGGCCTGGGCCAGCTGGGCCTGGGCGCTGCGCAGGGACGCGACGGCGATGTCCACATTGGATTGCGACACCCAGCCGCCGGCCTTCAGCGTGCGGGCGCGGTCGGCGTCGGCCTGGGCGCGGGTCAGGGTCGCCTGGGCGGCGGCGATGGCCGCGCGCTGCTGCGCCACCGTGCCGCGGGCGGAGGCCTGGCTCTGAGTCGAGTTGGACAGGGCCGCCTCGGCCGAATGGAGCGCCGCTTCCGCCTGTTCCAGACGTTGGCGGTAGGTGCGGTCGTCGACCTGGGCCAGCAGCTGGCCCTGCTGGACCGTCTGGAAGTCTTGGACCGGGACCTGGACCACATAGCCGCTGACCTGGGGGCTGATGATCGTCACCTGGCCGCGCACATAGGCGTTGTCGGTGCGCTGAACATGGCCGGTGAAGGGCGGCAGCCGCCAGGCGTAGAGGACCAGTCCGACGGCGAAGACGGCGACGATCGCCGCCACCACCGCCCAGAGGACGCGCTTGCGGGGTTCCGGCGCGGCAGGCGCGGCAGGGGTGGGCGGAGCGGAGGGGGCGGGGGCTGTGTCGGTCATCGGGGTGCGGGGCTTTCGGGGATCAGTCGGCGGCGGCGGCGGCGGCGACGGTTGCGGCGTCGGGGGCGGCGGCGGGCGGGGGCGTGTTTCGGGCGTCGCGCCGGGCCTGGCGGCGCGCCTTGATACGGGGACGCAGGTGGACGGCCGTGACCCATGCGCAGCCCAGGCCGGCGATGGCGGCGATGATCAGGAAGACGTCGTTATAGGCCAGGACATTGGCCTGTTGCGTCACCTGCCGGGTCAGCAGGGCCGCGCCCTCGGCGTTCAGCAGGGCGGGGTCGGTGAGGGTCGAGGCATAGGCGCCGGACAGCTGGCGCAGGCGCAGCACGACCTGGGGGTCCAGGCTGGTGATGTCGGCGGACAGCTGGTTCGAGTGGAACTTCTCGCGCACCACCTGGATCGTGCCGATCAGGGCCGAACCCGCCAGGCCGCCCAGGTTCTGAAGCACGCTGAACATGACGATGAAGCTGATGATGTTGCGCGCGCCCTGTTGCAGCACCTTGCCGACGCCGATCAGCAGGGCCGGGCCGACGAACATGGCCGAGGCGAAGGCGATCATGGCCTGGCTGACATAGAGCTGGGCCGGGCGGGTCAGGACGGTGGCGTGGCTGTCGATGAAGGCGCCGAGGGCGATGAGGCCCAACGCGACGGCGATAGGCTTGTTCAGCTTGGCCATGTTCAGGGTCAGGGCGCTGACCGCCGTGCCGGCCATCATGGCCAGCAGGATGACCAGGAACAGGCCGTGCAACTGGTCCGGGCCCAGGCCGACGACGGTCAGGAAGCCTACGGCGCCCGAGGTCTGTTCCGACAGGGTGATGCGGATCAAGAGGATGGCGCCGAACAGGCGCAGGATGTCGGGGCCGGTCAGCCAGCGGACATTGATCAGCGGGTTCCTGCGATTGTACTCGACCGTCAGGGCGGCGGTCAGCAGCAGGATCGATCCTGACAAGGCCCAGCCGATCCAGGCGGCCTCGGTCCACCAGACGATCCGGCCCAGGCCGAGAACGGCGGCCAGCAGGGCCACGCCGGGCGCGAACAGGGCGAAGGTGACGAAGTCCAGCGGTTCGAACAGTTTCAGCCGTTCTGACGGGGGAAGGCGCAGCACCTGGACCGCCGCCCAAGCCAGAAGCGCCATGCCCAGCTCGAAGGTGTAGAAGGCGCGCCAGTCGTTCAGCTCCAGCAGGCTGGGCATGACCAGACGGGCGATGGGGACGGCGAAGCTGGACAAGCCGATGCCGATCACCAGGCCCTTGAGCCGGTGCTGGGCCGGGAAGGCCTGGATCACGTAGAGAAAGCCCAGACTGCTGAGCCCCGCCGCCGCCATGCCGGCCACTGCCCGGACAAACAGAGTGGACTCATAGTTGTCGACCGCCAGGTGGGCGGCGCAGGTGACGACGAAGGCGGTCAGGCAGATCTGGGTGAACAGGCGCAGGCCGTACTGCTGGCGGAACTTGAACAGGATCAGGTTCATGCAGGCGTTGGTCATGACGAAGACGACCGGCAGCCAGGCCGCCTCGGTCGGGGTTATGCCCAGCGAACCCTGAAGATTGGTGAGATTGGCGATGACGGCGGCGTTGCCCAGACTGCCGACCAGGGCCACCAGGACGCCGGTCAGGGCGTATTGAAGCCGCAGCCAGGCTGTGTGATCGGGCGTGGCCGGGGAGCCGGGCAGGGTGGGGCGCTCGTGGGGTTTCAGCGTGGCTAGGTACTGGTCCCACGGCAGATGCCAGTTGTGATCGGCGCGACGGGGCATCAGGACGCCTCGGCCCGGGGCCGGAGCCCGTCCAGGATGAGGACGCGGGTGCGTTGGGAGACCGCCTGGCGCTCGGCTTCGTCGGCGCCCTGGAAGCCGGCGCCCAGCAGGGTGGCGATCAGGCGGATGTCCATCGGTCGCAGATCCTTTCGCACCAGACCGGCCGCCTGGGCGCGTTGCAGAGGGGCGGCGCCCGCCTCCATCAAGCTTTGCCGCAGGGGGGTAAGCGCATCGGGCGAGCGCACGTTCCGAACCACTCCCGCCAGACCGGCGTTGCGGATCATGTCCTCGGCCAGCCGGTCCAGAAACCAGAAGAAGACGTCCGGCGCCTCGCCCTGTTCGGCGGTGCGCTGGCCCAGGTCGGCGACGTCGGCCTCAAGCACGGCCAGGGCCAGTTCGGTGCGATCGGCGAAATGACGATACAGGGTGCCGCGCCCGACGCCGGCTTTTTCGGCGATCAGGTCCAGCGGCGCGTCCAGCCCCTGGTCGGCGAAGACGGCGCGCGCGGCTTCGAGCAGGGCGGCGCGGTTTTGGACGACGTCTTTGCGGAGGGGTTTTTTGACAGGGCGCGACATGGTGACGCGCTTAAATGGACACGGGTGTCCGTTTTGCAAGGGCTCTTTTGCTTTCGTCATTCCGGGCGAAGCGGAGCGGACACCCGGAACCCAGCGGCGCGCGCAGCGCGAACCTGTCGCGGACTCGGTATTAGATATCCTGCGGCGGATAGATTTCGCCTTCGGCGCCGCTGGGTTCGGGTATACGGGCCAAGCGGCCCTTCGCCCGGAATGACGAAAGGAAGGGGGCTAGAGGGCCTTCTCCAGCACCACGAACTCCAGCTCCGGTCGGGGCGGATCGACGGGGAAGGGGCGGGTTTCGCCGGTGGGGCGGTAGCCGCGTCGTTGGTACCAGGCGATCAGTTCGGCGCGGCGGTGGATGACGGTCATCTCCATGCGACAGGCGGCGAAGCGGGCGACGGCCTCGGTCTCGGCGGCGGCCAGCAGGCGACGGCCCAGGCCGGAGGCTTGCAGGCTCGGCTCGACGGTCAGCATGCCGAGGTAGGTTCGGTCGTCGCCGACGCGGGCGACCTGGACGCAGCCGACCAGGGCGCCGTCGCTGTGGGCCAGCAGGATG
>JBKBXN010000004.1:22487-45409 GCA_046314055.1 Brevundimonas sp. | reverse complement strand
CAGCCGATGTTCGCCGACTTGGACCAGGGCGGCATCGCCATCGCGCACAACGGCAATCTGACCAACTTCAAATTCCTGCACAGCCAGCTGGTCAGCGAAGGCGCCATCTTCCAGTCCACCTCGGATTCGGAGGTCATCCTTCACCTGATCGCCCGCAGCCGTAAGGCCAAGATCGTCGATCGCTTCATCGACGCCCTGGCGCGGATCGAGGGCGGCTACGCCCTGGTCGCCCAGACTCGTCACAAGATGATCGGCGCGCGTGACCCGCTGGGCATCCGCCCGCTGGTGCTGGGCCAGGTCGGCGAGGCCTGGGTGCTGGCGTCCGAGACCTGCGCCCTCGACATGATGGGCGCCACCTTCGTGCGCGACGTCGAACACGGCGAGGTCGTCGTCATCGACGAGAACGGCGTGGAATCGATCAAGCCCTTCCCGGCCCGCGCCGCCCGCCCCTGCCTCTTCGAATATGTCTACTTCTCGCGCCCCGACTCGGTCGTGAACGGCCGTTCGGTCTACGAGGTCCGCAAGGAGATGGGCCGTGGCCTGGCTCGCGAACTGGGCGTCGAGGCCGACATCGTCGTGCCGGTGCCGGACTCGGGCGTGCCGGCGGCCCTGGGTTATGCTCAGGAAAGCGGCATCCCCTACGAAATGGGCATCATCCGCAGCCACTATCTGGGCCGCACCTTCATCCAGCCCAGCCAGGGCGCCCGTCAGAAGGGCGTGCGCATGAAGCACAGCCCCAACAAGTCCGCCCTGGAAGGCAAGCGGGTTGTGCTGATCGACGACTCGATCGTGCGCGGCACGACCTCGGTGAAACTGGTCCGCGCCGTTCGCGCGGCCGGCGCCAAGGAGGTCCACCTGCGCTCGGCCTCCCCGCAGATCCTGTTCCCCGACTTCTACGGCATCGACATGCCGGAACGGGCGCAACTCCTGGCCGCCAACAAGACGCTGGAAGAAATGCGCGAACTTCTGGAAGTCGATTCGCTCGGCTTCCTGTCCATCGACGGCCTGTACCGCGCCATGGGCGAGACCGGCCGCAACAACGCCGCCCCCCAGTTCACCGACCACTATTTCACCGGCGACTACCCCACCCGCCTGCTGGATCGCGAGATCGAGGAAGGCGGCCGGGAATTTGGGGCCAAGCAGTTGTCGCTGCTCGTCAGCGCCTAACTCCAACGCGTGGCGGGCCTTGGCTTGAGGGTCAAGGCCGCGCTATCAGCGCTCTATGTCAGAACTCCCCCTGAACGATCGCATCGCCCTCGTCGTCGGGGCCTCGCGCGGAATCGGTTACGAGAGCGCCCTGGCGCTGGCAAAGGCCGGCGCGCACGTGGTCGCCACGGCAAGGACGCAAGGCGGGCTTGAGGAACTGGACGACGCCGTCTTCGCCGCGACCGGCAAGCACGCGACCCTGGTTCCGTTCGACCTGGTGGACGGCGGTGGGATCGACCGGCTGGGCGGCGCCATCTTCGATCGTTTCAAGAAACTGGACATCTGGGTCCAGGCGGCGGCGACCATGGGGCCGTCGGGCCTGACGCCGGTGGCCCACGCCGATCCGCGCGAGTTCGCCAAGGTCGAAAAGGTCAATTTCACCGCCGTTTACCGACTGATCCGCTCGCTGGAGCCGCTGTTGCGCGTCTCGGACGCCGGGCGGGCGATCCATTTCACCTCAAGCGTGGCGACGACGCCCCGCGCCTTCTGGGGCATGTACGCCGCCACCAAGGCCGGCGCAGAGGCGCTGATGAAGGCCTGGGCGGATGAGGTGGAAAGCACCCCGATTCGCGTCAGCATCGTCGATCCCGGCCGGATGCGCACCGCCATGCGCGCGCAAGCCTTTCCCGGCGAGGATCCGCAGACCCTGCCCCACCCGTCCGAGATCGGCCAACTGGTCGTCGACCTGGCGCGAGGCGACGCCACACCCCCGCTGAGCGTCCGTTTCCGCGACTGGAAGGCCGGCCCGACGGTCGAGGCTCTGGTCTAGACGCGGGCGGTCACAGCGGCGCCGCCGAAAACCACCTGTTTTCGCATCTCGTCGCCGAACAGGCCGTAGAACATGGGAAGCTCGGGCCGGCTGGCCTGATCCAGGGCGGCGCGGTGTTGTGGGGACAGCGCTAGGGTGACGGCGCCGATATTGTCCTTCAGCTGATCGACACGGCTGACCCCCAAAAGAACCGTGTCCACGGCGGGGCGCGACAGAACCCAAGCCAGAGCGACCTTGGCGGGGGATTGACCGATCTCGGCCGCCACCGTTTTCAGGGCATCCACGATCTTCCAGTTGCGATCCGTGAACAGGCTGTCGCCGAAGGGATTGGCGCCGTCCAGTCGCGCGCCGTTCGCGTCCTGGCGGTCGCCATTCCCGGCCTCGCTCGGCAAACCCCCTGCGCGCGATGGAGCCGCCTCGACCTTCGCCCGATCATATTTGCCGGTCAAAAGTCCATAGGCCAGAGGGCTCCATGGCATGACGCCCAAGCCTGTGTCCTGGGCCAGGGGCATGTGCTCAGCCTCGATCTCACGACTGACCAGAGAGTAGAAATACTGCAGAGCGATCGGCCCGGACTGGCCGCGCGCCGCCGCCAGGGTCACGACGCGAGCGACATACCAGGCAGGCGTGTTCGACAGGCCCCAGTAACGAATCTTGCCCGACTGGACGAGGGCCGACATCGTCGCCAGCAGCTCTTCCGGCGGCGTGATCGAGTCCCAGACGTGAATCCAGTAGAGATCGATATAGTCGGTCTTCAACCGACGCAGAGAACCTTCCAGCGCGGCGTGGATGTGTTTGGCGCCGTTGCCGCCCGCGTGCGGACCCTGGCCCGCTGCAAAACCCGCCTTGGTCGCCACCACCAGTCGGTCGCGATAGCCGCGATCAGAGATGATCTCACCCAGCATGGTCTCTCCGGCGCCGCCGGCATAGACATCGGCGGTGTCGATCATATTGCCGCCCGCCTCGACATAGGCGTCGAACACAGCCTCGGCTTCAGGCCGCGCCATGCCCCAGCGTGCGACGCCAAAGGTCATGGTCCCGAGTGCAAGCGGGCTGACAGTCAAGCCCGAGCGGCCAAGGGGACGATAGTGAGCGAGCGGCATGAGACGGTTCCTGTCTTTCGTCCCTTATACGGGGACACAATGGGGTTCAGCGGCAGCGCCAGTCCGCACCAAGGCCTTTTGAGCAAGCCCAATATTGGATCTCGACGCCTGGAATGATCTCGCGATCTTCGCCTTCATCAACGCGCGGGACGGCTGAAACGCGCTGGGTACAAAGCTCTATTCCCAGGCGCCGCCCATTTTCGGTTCCTCACGGAAGGCGAATTCGCCGTCGGTAGAGGCGGACAGGTCGCGCCAGGCGTCCAGTTCAGCCTTCAGGCCCGCCGACTTCATCTCCACCACGCCGATGGCGTCCGTGCCGGCCGACCAGCGGACCGGCGGATTTTCAGCCCGCGCCAAGGTCACCAGCGCCTGTCCCAGTTTGACGGGATCGCCCGCCTGATTGTGGCTGCGGGCGTCATAGAAGGCGCGTATGGCGGCGGAGGCTTCCGCATAGTCATCAATGGGATTGGCGGCGTAGCGGATCGAGCGGGCGTCGAGGAAGTCGGTGCGGAAGAAGCCCGGCTCGACGATGGTCATGCGAACGCCGAACGGCTTCACCTCGGCCGCGACCGATTCCGAGAAGCCTTCGACCGCGAATTTGGAGGCGCAATAGATGGATCCGCTTTCGCCGCCCATCAGGCCGCCGATGGACGAAATGTTGAACACATGTCCCGACCGCTGGGCGCGCATGACCGGCAGGACGGCGCGGGTCATGTCGAACAGGCCGAAGACATTGGTGTCGAACTGGGTGCGGGCGTCTTCGGCGGCGGTTTCTTCGAAGAGGCCCAGGTGGCCATAGCCGGCGTTGTTGACCAGCACGTCGACGCCGCCAAAGCGGGCCACGGCGGCATCCACGGCGGCGGCGATCTGGCCGCGGTCGGTGATGTCGAGCTTCAGCGACATCAGGGCGTCGCTGTCAGCGCCGAAGGCTTCGACCAGCGCTTCACGACGGCGGCCGGTGACGACCACACGGTCACCCGCGTCGAGGGCCGCCCGGGCGATGGCGGCGCCCAGGCCGCGGGCGGCGCCGGTGACGAACCAGGTCTTGCGGGCGGTTTGGGGGGCGGTTGTGGTCATCGAATGGCTCCTGGCTATGAGAAGGATCAGATGCGCCCGATCAACCGCCTCCCGTTAGGGCGATCCAGGCGAAGCCTTGCACAATCCTGTCAAAGCCATGTCGCGCGCTTGCGCGAAGGCGAAGTCCGGCGTTGGGTGCGACATGGACCTCTTGCCTGAAATGGGAATGCGGATTGCGCGTCATGCGCCGCCGGATCTCTCTCGCTCAGCTGTGCCTGGGTTGAGACTGTATCGAAGCGACCGTCCGACCCGGATGATTTCCGTCGCCTATGACCCCATGCTCTGTTTGGTGGTGTCCGGCGCCAAACAGACGATCCTGGGCGAGGTGGTTTACGACTACCAGGCTGGCGACTGCCTGGTGGTGTCGGCTGAACTGCCGGTTTGCGGCAGTGTGATCGAGACACCCTATCTGGCCCTTAGCGTCGATTTGAATCCGAAGACCGTCGCGGCGCTGATGCTGGAGATGGGCGCGGCCGCCCCTGCGGACCAGCCGCCGCCGTCCGGCATCCATGTGGCCCGGTTGGATGAGGATCTGCTGGAGCCGCTGGCGCGTCTGCTGCGTCTGCTGGACCGCCCGAGCGAGATCGGCGTCATGGCTCCGATGATCGAGCGCGAACTGATCTGGCGGCTTCTGCACAGTCGCCATGCCGCCACGGTGCGGCAGATCGGTTCGAGTGAGAGCCGGTTGGCTGGCGTGAACCGGGCCATAGGCTGGATCCGGGCCAACTACGCCCGGCCGATGAGGGTCGAGACCCTGTCAGCCCTGGCGGGGATGAGCCTGTCGACCTTCCACCGGCATTTCCGCACGGTGACGACCATGAGCCCGCTGCAGTTTCATAAACAGGTGCGGCTGCAGGAGGCCCGCGCCCGCCTGCTGGCCGGCGGTGAAGGCGCCGCAGAGGCCGGCTTCGCCGTCGGATACGACAGCCCGTCGCAGTTCAGCCGCGAATACGCCCGCCGCTTCGGCCTGCCGCCCGCCCGCGACGCCGCAAGACTGCGCGAAACCCTGACGGTCGGCTGACGGTTCATCCCCGCAGGCCGCGTCTCATCCCAGGCGCGTTGGCGAGGACGCCGGCGGCGGGCAGTGGGCCGGTCATGACCCTGTTTCAGCCCCTGCTCGTTCTACATATCTCCACCGGCCTGGCCGCCGTCGTCGTCGGTTTGGGCCCCCTGCTGACCCGCAAGGGATCCCGCATGCACAAACTCTGGGGTCGGGCGTTCGTCGGGCTGATGACGGCGCTGCTGGTTTGCGCCTGGGCGATGACGGCGATCCATTTCAACATCTATTTCCTGGCCCTGTCGGCCACAGCCTCCCTGACCCTGTTCTCGGGGGTGCGGGTGCTGAGGCGGAAACGGCCGGACATTCTGCTGAAAGATCGGGCCAGACCGCTGGACTGGCTGGTGACGCTGGGTGCTTTCACAATCGGAGTCTGGGTGCTGGCGCTGATCGCCCTGGGACGGTCGGACGGTCCGCCCGTGGTCTCAGCGGCCCTGGCCTATGGCGCGCTATCGGCCGCATCCTGGGATCTGTGGCGGCTTTCGAGACCGGCCGACTGGCCATTCTCTCCGGACTTGTGGAGATACGAGCATCTGGTGAAGATGCTGGGCGCCTATGCTGCAGTGCTCAGCGCCTTTTCCGGCAACTTCCTGACTTTCCTGCCCCCGCCCTGGAGCCAGCTCTGGCCGACCGCCCTGTTCCAGTCGATGGCCGTGATCTGGACGGCGACCCTGATCATGCAGCGTCGCGCCCGGCCGGCGTGAGACGCCCGTCCGTCGCCGTCGCCATGACCGGGTTCGCCGCCTATTCCTATTTGGCGACGGTGCTGTCGGTGGCTTGGTACCTGCGACGGGACCGGCCGGAACTGGACCTGGCGACATCGCTGCTGTGGGCTGGTTGGACCTATGCGCCCTGGCTGGCCGTGGGCGGCTTGGTCTGGGGCGCGATGCGGATATGGGGACCGGGCTGGAAGGCGGTGAGCGTGCTGACCGGCGCAATGATCGTCATCGTGCCCTTGATCGCGGCTTTCGGCACGCGACTGGACGTCGCCTTTCTGGGGATCGCGGCGTCATCGGGCGATTGGGTCGAGCGAACCATCGACCGTCTGCCGGTCGCCCTGTTGCTCTATACGGCTACCGTCGCCGTGGGCTTGGCCGGGGCGCAGTGGCAAAGAGCTCGCGAGATCCAGCAGAGGGTCGAGCGGTTAACCGAGGCCCTGGCCGGCGCCAGACAGGTGCGGAGCGACGACGCCCGCCTGCTGGTCTCGGTCGGACGATGCCGCGCCACCGTCGAGACCCGAGCGGTGGAATGGTTCGCCTCGGCCGGCAACTATGTGGTCGTGAACTGGGAGGGACGCGAGGGTCTGGTGCGCGACACGCTGGCAGGGCTGGAGACCCGGCTGGACCCGCGCCTGTTCGTCCGCATCCATCGCTCCAGCCTGGCCAATCTGGCGCGGGTCGAACAGGTTCAGCCGCTATCGGACGGCTCCTGGCGGCTGACGATGGAGAGCGGCGCCGAGCTGGTGGTCAGCCGCACGTATCGCGATGCCGTACTGGAGCGGCTAGGACGCCCTTAAGGCAAATGCGCCAGCACCGTCAGCCACCCATGCGCCTGGGCCACGTCTATGGCTTCGAACAGGGGGATGGCCAGAAGGAAGACCAGGCCGTCGCGGATGGTGGTGAGGAAGAAGGACGGGCGGATCGACAGTTCGGCCTCGTCGCGCCACAGGGCGAACTTGGGCAGGAAGCGCGGGGTGCGGGCCTTGTAGGCGGCGTAGTCGGCGCCGAAGGTTGCGCCCAGCCAAGCCTCCTCGCGACGAACGGTAAGATAGAAGACCGCCAGGGACGCGAGGGTGAACAGCACCGCCAGGGTCAGGCTGCCGCTCTGAGCGCCGATGCCGAAGGCGCCGAAGAAGCTGAAAATATAGAGCGGGTTGCGGCTGATCGAATACGGGCCGCGCGACACGATCTCGGCCTTCTTGCGTCCGCCGATATAGAGCGAGCACCAGGCGCGGCCGACGATGGCGAAGACGATGGCCGCCAGACCCACGGCCTCGACTCCTTCATGCAACGGGCTTTCCAGGCCCGTGGCGGACTGTGACACCATGGTCAGGCCGACCAGAGCCAACAGGGCGATCAGGACGGCGCCCTTACGCACCTTTTGAACCGCTTGCAGATCGAAAATCGGGGTCGTGGTCATGACGCGCTCCAGTCGAGCCAAAACCCAAGCGCTGCATTTTAGGACGTAGCAAGAAGTTTAATTGCGAGCGAAAATCGCTCTCGAAACGTCGCAGGCGGAGGATTACAGCGTCGAGAGGATTTCAGGCAGATCGTCCGGCCAGATCGTATCTTCCGACGCCACGATCTGGGCCGCCGTCCACCAGCGATGTTCGATCAGGACGCGACGTTCCTCCTCGGTCCAGCCGGTCGGCGAGGGCTCGAAGGGTTCGGTGCGCAGCAGGAAGAAGCGCTGGTCCACATGGGACAGACGACCGTCCGGCAGGCGGAAATCGACGATGCGGCGGGCGACTTCAGGGCCCGGATCGGCGACCATCAGGCCGGTTTCCTCAAACAATTCGCGCCGGGCGGCGTCGGCATATGTCTCGCCCGGTTCGCAACCGCCGCCGGGCGTAGCCCAGAACGCCGTCCCGGCGATCGGACCGTCGGCATAGACGAAGCGGAACAGCAGGACCCGCCCCTGCCCGTCCAGGATCAGCCAGCGCGAGGTCGGCCGGTCGGGAAGGACGGGCGCGACCTCGGTCATGCCTTAGGCCTGGGGGCTCACTTCTTGGCGCCGCCCTTTTGGCCTGTGCGGATGCGGCCCGAACGCGAGACCTGACGGGCGCCGCCACGAGCGCCCTTCTGAACCGCGACAGACGAACCCGCCTTCTTCGACGCGCTGGACTTCAGCCCGCCCAAGACCTTGGGCTGGGCCTTGCGGGTCTTCTTCTGTTCCAGCGCCTTGCCGGGCAGTTTGGACAGGGCCTCTTCCTTCTCGGCCTTCTTGATGCGGCGCGGCGCGGTCTTGGCGTCGCCCTTGTAGCGTTCCGGCCCCGACTTGGCGCCGCCCTCGGCATAGGGGTTCACGCCGCTGGACTTGACGTTCAGGCGGATCGGCGTGCCCGGAAGGTCGAAGCTCTCGCGGATCGAGTTGACCAGATAGCGCTTGTAATGCTCCGGCATCGACTCGGCGCGGTTGGCCATCAGCACGAATGTCGGCGGACGGGCCTTGGTCTGGGCGATATATTTCGGCTTGATCCGCTTGCCGTCCACGGCGGGGGGCGGGTGCCGCTGGGTGGCCATGGACAGCCAGGTGTTCAGGTCCTTGGTCTTCACCTTGACCGACCAGGTGTCATAGGCCTGGAGCACGGCCGGCATCAGCCGTTCGACGCCCCGGCCCGAGTGCGAGGACAGGGCCACGAAGGGCGAACCCTTTAGCTGCGGCAGCTTGTCCTCGGCCATGCCCTTCAGCTTGGCCATGCGGGCCTGGGGCTCGTCTTCCAGGTCCCATTTGGACGCGACATAGACCAGGGCGCGGCCTTCGCGCTCGACCAGGTCCGCCAACTGCAGGTCCTGGGTGTCGAAGGCGTCGTCCTTGTCCATCATCAGGATGACGACTTCGGCGAAGGTGATGGCGCGGATGGTGTCGGCGACCGACAGCTTCTCCAGCTTCTCCTGCACCCGAGCCTTGCGGCGCATGCCGGCCGTATCGACCAGACGAATGTTCTTGCCTTCGAACTGCCAGTCGACCGAGATGGAGTCGCGGGTGATCCCCGCTTCCGGCCCGGTCAGCAGGCGGTCGTCGCCGATCAGACGGTTGATCAGGGTCGACTTGCCGGCGTTCGGGCGGCCGATGACGGCGATGCGGATCGGCTTGTCCGGCTCGTCGATCTCTTCGATGAAGATGTCTTCGGACGCCGTACGGATGGCCTTGTACAGGTCGGCCATGCCCTCGCCGTGCTCGGCCGAGATGGCGACGGGTTCGCCGAAGCCGAGGGCGTGCGCCTCGCCCACGCCGCCGCCGCTCTCGCGGCTCTCGGACTTGTTGGCCAGCAGGATGATCGGCTTGTGCACCTTGCGCAGGCGCTCGGCGAAAATCCGGTCCAACGAGGTGACGCCTTCGCGGGCGTCCATCATGAACATGACCAGTTCGGCGTCGTCCAGCGCCGCCTCGGTCTGCTCGCGCATCCGGGCTTCCAGGCTGTCGTCGGTGACGTCCTCATAGCCCGCAGTGTCGATCAGCGTCAGATCCATGTCGCCGATATTTCCGTCGGCGTAGCGCCGGTCGCGGGTCACGCCGGGGCGATCATCGACAAGCGCGAGGCGCTTGCCGACGAGGCGGTTGAACAGTGTCGATTTGCCCACATTGGGGCGGCCGACAATCGCGACCTTCAGAGCCATTTCGGCTTTCTAGCTTATTTCGGGCTGAAGAGTCAGCGGATGCAGATCAGCTGGCCATTGTCGGTCAGCACGTACAGGGCGCCATTGTAGGCGGCGGGCGCGATATAGGCCGGCGCGCCGAGCTTCAGCGTCGTCTGGGCCGCGCCGGTTTTCGGGTCGAAAGCAACGGCCTCGCCGTAGGAATTGACCATCACCAGGCGGTTGGAGGCCAACAGAGGTCCCGACCATTGCGGATAGATGGTGCGACGCCCGAAGTTCAGGAAGCCGCCGACCTTGCGTTGACGCCCTTCGTTCAACTCTCGGGTCCAGTAAATCTGGCCCGTGTCGCGGTTGGCGGTGATCAACTCGCCCGACTTCGACACGGCGAAGACGACGTCGCCGACCGGCAGGGGCGCGTTCACGCCGGTGACCGGCAGCTGCCACTTGGGCTGGCCCGAGCGCAGGTCCAGCGCCGACAGCACGCCCGAATGGCTGACCCCATACACCATGCCCCGGCTGATGACCGGACGACCGGCGACATCGCGCACTTCGGAAAGTGCGCTGGTGCGGCTGGTGCGCGACAGGGTCTGTTCCCACAGGGGCTGACCGTTCAGGGCGCTGAGCGCGACAAGTTGGCCCGAGGCGAAGGGCGCGATGACCGTATTGCCCGTAACGGCGGGGCTGGAGGCGCGCAGGACGCGGGCAGGCTCGGCGATGCCGCGATAGGTCCAGTCCTGGGCGCCGGTGTTGACGTCAAAGGCAAACAGCTGGCTGTCCACATCGACGACGAAGACATGCGCGCCGACGACCGTCGGGGCGCCGTGGATCGGAGAATCGACCTGCTGGGTCCAAACGACAGCGCCGGTGCCGGCGTCGAGCGCGGTCATGGAGCGATAGCCGGACGAGACGAACAGCTTGCCGCCGGCGTAGGCGACGCCGCCGCCGAAGCCGCCGTTGCGATCACGCTCGGCGTCCTTGACGTTGGCCTTCCACAGGACCTCGCCGCTGTCGGCCGAGACCGCCGAGACGGTCGATTCGCCGTCCATGACGAAGATCTTGCCGTCGGCGGCCACGATCGGGGCCATGACGTTGCCGACCCGCGCCGAGCCCTCGCCGATGCTGCGCTTCCAGGCGATCTGGAAGTTCGGCGCGGCGATGACATGCTCAACCAGGTTTTCGGCAGAACCGCCCGGCTGGGTCCAGGCCGTCGCGGCCTGGGGCCCAGGCAGGAAGTAGTCGCGTCCGGACAGGGCCGCCGACGGGGTCAACTGCTGTTCGAACTCAAGCACCGAAATACGGTCGCCCGCGGATGCGGTCGCCTGTGGATCATCCTTCTTGCCTAGGCCGAAGGGCAGGTTGCGGCTGACTGCGCCGCAAGAGGCCATCGTCGTGGCGACGCCGCAGATCAGCGCGACTTTCAGAACTCGGTTCATCTTTGGCGTCCTGTAAGGGGTCGTCACTGTTGGGCCGGAGCGACGGGCGTCGGCGCATTGGCGGCGCCGGCGGCCGGCGGGGCGGCGGTCTTGGCCGCGTCAACGATAGACTTCAGCGCGCCCGCCGTACCCGCGTCAATGGTGGCGACGGCGATATTGGCGCGCTGGCGAACATCGTCGGGCACGTCCTGTCCCAGTTGCAGCAGAACGAAGGCCTCGCGGGCCTCCTTGGTCTTGCCGTGCTGAAGACGCGCCAGGGCCAGGGCTTCCTGTGCGAAGGCGTGTAAGGGGCGATCATCCTCGGCCAGCGGGGTCAGACGCGCCTCGATATCGGCCAGCGGCGCGGTGTCCATCACCAGGAAGGCGGCCTTCAGGGCAGGCGGATCCGACAGGATCGGGTCGCTGGAAGCCTTTGCCGCATCATCGAACAGCCGGACGGCGTCGGGGATCTTGTCGGCGGTCACGGCCAGGCCGGCCTGCTGTTGCAGAGCCAGAACCTTGTAGGCGCCGTTTCCTTCCTTGACCGCTTCCTCGAAGGCGAGACGGGCCTCGGCGGGCTTTTCAGCGCGCAGGGCCTCCATGCCGCGATCATAGGCGTCGGCGGCCTTCGCGGCCTTGTTGGAGTTCAGGCTGTCCCAGCCCCACCAGCCCAGGGCGGCGACCAGGGCGACCACCAGAACGACGCCCACGACAGGCAGCCATGTGCGGGCCAGGCGCTTGTACCGGTCGGAGCGAAGCTCCTCCTCGACCTGCTCGAAGACATCAACCACTGAAACGTCGCCCCAAAATCGCAAAAAGCAAACCGGCGCGGACCCTAGAAGGTCGGCTCCCCGCCCGCAACGTCGTCCGTTACTGCGAAGCCGGCTTTTTCGAGAAGTAGGTCTCGACTTCGGCAGGAAAACGGCGGGTTTTCACATCATTGGCGAAAGCAGCGGCCGCGCGGTCGATCTCGGTGCGCAGATCGGCGTATTTCCGCACGAATTTCGGCGTCCAGTCGAACATTCCCAGCATGTCGTTGACCACCAGCACCTGGCCGTCGCACGCGGCGGAGGCGCCGATGCCGATGGTCGGCACGTCGAGGGTCTCAGTGATCTCGCGCGCCAGTGATTCGGCGACCCCCTCAATGACGATGCAGAAGGCGCCGGCTTCGGCCGTGGCCTTTGCTTCCGCCATGACACGGTCCCGCTCGAAATCGGTGCGTCCCTTGGCCTTGAACCCGCCCTCCGCCAGAATCGCCTGAGGCCGCAGCCCCACATGGCCCATGACCGGGATGCCGCGCTTGACCAGGAAGGCGACGATCTCGGCCAGTTCGACGCTGGTCTCCAGCTTGACCGCCTGGGCGCCGGTCTCCTTCATCACCCGTACGCAGTTGTCATAGGCGGCCTCCTTGCCCCCCTCGTACGACCCGAAGGGCATGTCGACCACCACCAGGGCTCGACGAGAGCCCCGCACCACCGCCTGGCCGTGCAGGATCATCATCTCCAGCGTCACGCCGACAGTGTTGGGCAGGCCGTGAACCGCCATGCCCAGGCTGTCCCCGACCAGCAGCACGTCGCAGTGCGGATCCAGCAATCCCGCCATCGGGGCGTCATAGGCCGTCAGACAGACGATGGGCTCGCCGCCCTTGCGGCCGGCGATATCAGGCACGGAAATGCGCTTGATCGTCTCCTGGGTGTGAACGGACATCGAGGGGCCTCCTGACTTCAAGTGCGGTCAGATAAGCCCCGCGATCCGCCGAGTCACCCTCAGACGTCCTGCGACAGCTTCACAAGGCCCGCCGCCAGCAGGGCGACGAGCGCCCCCGCCACGATCCAGAAAGCCATCATGCCCGACCCGTCCATCAGATCGAACGATCCGACGCCCAAGCCTTCCAGCCCGGATTGAGCCGCGCCCTGGGCCGTCGCCGCCGCCGTCCGCACCCCCTGCGTCAATGTCGTTTCGTCGCTGGCTGAGAAGTTGAAATTGACCCCTTCCCTCACCGCCAGGACGCCGCCGACCAAGCCGGCGCAGGTCAGAGCCAAGGTTCGCCAGCGCGACCGCTTCTCCATACTGGCCTGAACCGTGGCCAGAAACAGCGCCTCGTCGGCCATTCGAGGCGTCTGCGCGAACAGTCGCTCGATCATCGGATCGAATTCATCAGCCGACATGGGTCGACCTCCCGCCTGAGCCGTGCGCCGGCTGAAGCCGGGCGCGGAGTTTATCCAGACCACGTTTGACATGGGACTTCACCGTGCCGAGCGGCAAATTCATCGCCGCCGCGATTTCGGGATGGGACATTCCTGCGCCGTGGCACAGGGAGACACACACACGCTCGGTCTCGCTGAGCGTCTTCAGGGCCTCGTCCAGGTCCATGACTCCGGCCCGATCGACGAGGACATCAGCCTCATCGGACTCGAGCTCGGCGACATAGCGGGCCTCGCGGGCGACGCGCTTCAGATAAAGGCGCGCAGCGATCTTCTTGATCCAGCCCGCAAACGTCCCCTGCCCCCGGAATTCCGAGCAGCGCTGGAACCCTTGCAGGAAGGCGTCCTGGGCCACGTCATCGGCCAGGGACGGCGCCGCGCCCATGCGGCGCAGAAGCCCCCGGACCGCCGAACCATGCCGGCGGACCAGTTCGCCATACTCCCGCCGGCCGCCGGCCGCCGCCTGGGCGGCCAGCTCCACGTCATGGAGATCGCGCAAGGACTTGCTCATGACCGCTCCCCCGAACCGACCCTCAGGCCTTGTTGGGGTTGAAGATGCCCAAGATGATGAAGGCGATGCCGATAGCGATGGGGATGCAGGCGAGACCCAACAGCGCGCCTTCTCCATTTCCACCCCAGTCGCGGCTGGAGTTCTCGACCGCAAGAGCGAAGCCGGCGATGCCGACGCCCGTCGCCAGGCTGAGCACGCCCTTGCGGATATCCTTGGTGCGCGACGGCAGGTTCTTCTGCACATCCTTGGTCATGGCGTCGATCAGTTCGGGCGGCAGGGTCTGCCCCTTGTCTACTGCGTGGCGGACGGTCAGCTGCATCTCGCGACGCTCCCGATTTTTCAGGAAGGATGGTCCGACGACCACGGCCACGATGGATGCGAAAACGATGAAGACGATGAAGATGGGCGTTAGGTCCATGACGAACTCTCTTTTGATCCGGTGCGACAGCCTGATGCGGCAGCCTTCTGATCACAAGAGGCTGCGGGATGCGCCCGTGGATGCGAGGACGGAGGTGAAATCTTCGTAAGGTCAGGCGTCGGGCACGATGACGCGTCGGACGGTTCGGGCTAGGGTAAAGTCCTGATCGAGAAGGAGAGCCCCCATGACAACCGTCACCTATCGCATCGTCGAACACGACGGCGGCTGGGCCTATCAGTCTAGCGGCACCTATTCCGAAACCTTCGCCAGCCACGATGACGCCAAGGCCGCTGCGGTTCGCGCCGCCCGCGAACAGAAGGTTCCGGACCAGAACGCGGCCATAGAATACGAAACTGCAGACGGTCGCTGGATCACTGAAGCCGCCGACGGCCACGACCGGCCCATCACCGACGTCGAAGGTTAAGACGGCGCCAGTGGTTTCACGTCGCTTTCTGATCGCTGCAGCCTCGCTTCTGCCGATGGCGGCCTGCGCGCCTGCCTTGAACGCCAGCTCGAGTTCCGAGCCGATCACGGCTGGCCCGTCGCGCCTGACGCTGACGACCTTCAACATCTGGCACAACATGGGCGACTGGCCCGCGCGGCGGCCTCTGCTGATCGAAGCCTTGCGGGCCCAGAACGCAGACGTCATCGCGTTGCAGGAAGTTCTGGAGGACGCCAATGCAGGGCTGGAAAACCAGGCCGAGATGCTGGCGAGAGAATTGGGAGGCTACAAGGTCGCCTTCGTCTCCACCGACCCGGAAGGTGCGCCTCGTCGTTACGGAAGCGCCTTGCTGACCCGGTTGCCGATATTGGCCCAGGACTCAGTTCGACTGGAGCCGCTGGATGATTACCGCACGGCGCTTCGGTTGCGGGTGTCCGCTGCAGGTCGACCTGTCGATGTCGTGGTCACCCACCTGGCGCACCAGCCGGAGGCGGGAGCCGTGCGGGCCCGCCAGATTTCACACCTCTTGTCTTGGCTGCCGCAGGACGGCGTCCCCCTTGTCGTCATGGGCGACTTCAATGCGCCGCAAGAGGATCCCGGTCTGGCGACCATGACCGGCCCTCGTTTCACCAGCGCCCTGCCCCCCGGTTCGGCGACGACCACCCTGAATCCAGCCAAGGGTCACGCCAGCCACGTCATCGACCATATCTTCGTGGAGCCGGAGTTCTTCACCCCGACCGCCGCCCATGTCTTTGGCGATCAGCCCACGAACGGCGAATACCCGTCAGATCATTTCGGCGTCACCGCGACGGTCGCGCTTAACTGAAGGCCTGCGCATAGACCTCAGGCTTGAACCCCACCAGGCGGCGGTCGCCCAGGTCCAGCACCGGCCGTTTGATCATCGACGGCTGGGCCAGCATCAGGGCGACGGCCTTGTCGCGGTCCAGGCCTGTCTTGTCCGCGTCGGGCAGCTTCTTGAACGTCGTGCCGGCGCGGTTCAGCACCGTCTCCCAGCCATGTTCGTCGATCCATTGCCCCAGCGCGCGCGGATCGGCGCCCGCCTTCTTGTAGTCATGGAAGACGTAGTCGACGCCCTGCCGCTCCAACCAGACGCGCGCCTTTTTGACAGTGTCGCAATTGGGAATGCCATAAAGAACGACAGCCATCGGAGATCCATGTCCAGGAGGAGATTTCAGCCGCCTAGATAATCATCCTGATCGGTCCTGAAAGACATTTTTCATCGGGAGGGCCGTAAGCCACGTCCGACGCTGACATACGGTTCTTGCATGACGATCTCCGTCCCGACGGCTCGCCTTCGGGCCTTGATCCAGACACGGGCGGCGCGCTCCGCCCTGGCCATGTTGGCGACGATGACGGCGATGGTTGCGGTCATGTTGCTGGTGGTCTGGGCCAATCTCTCCACGCTCAACTCGGCCGATCAGTCCGTCAGGCACACGGCGATGGTGGAACGCGCGGCGGCCAATCTGTTGACGGCGGCTCTTGATCAGGAAACAGGCGTCAGAGGCTATGTAGAGAGCGGCGGCGACGGAAATTTCCTGGCTCCCTACATCCAGGGCCAGCAGAAGTTTTCTGACGAGCTCCAGACTTTATCCCGACTGACGTTCGGCAATCCCTCCCAGAAGGCTCAGCTCGACGGCGTGCGGACAGCGATGGAAACCTGGCGCAGAGTTTACGCCGAACCTCGACTATCAGGCTTGAGCGACAAGGGCGCCGATTCTGTCTTGGCGATCGAGGGCCAAGCCGCGATGGACGAGCTTCGCCGCCGGCTGGAAGCCCTTCGTGCGCAAGAGGCCGCCATGACGCTTGAACGCGAGGGCGCGCGCAATCTCGCCTATGCGACCGCACGGGTTACAATCGTCGCCGTGGGTCTGGCCGCGCTCGGCTTCGGCGCCGGCATGGGCCTTTGGGCCGTTCGCACCGCCGACCGACGCGAACGCGAGGTCCTTGCCTTCGCCAAGTCCAAGACGCGAATGCTGGCCGTGGTCAGCCATGAAATTCGCACGCCGCTGAACGGCATGCTGGGCATGCTGCAGGTCATGGCCGGCGAACCGATGGATCCAGCGCAGAAGCAGAGGCTGGAGGTCGCGCTGGAGTCGGGCGAAACCCTGACGTCCCTTCTGAACGATCTCCTAGACGCCTCCAAGATCGAGGCTGGGAGATTGGAACTTGTGGAGGCGGACTTCGACCTGGCGCGGCTGCTGGATCGCATGAAGGCCGCTTTCGGCGAAGTCGCCCACAAGAAGGGCGTCGCTTTGCGGATTGAAGTGACACCGGACGCCGCCGGAGACTGGATCGGCGACAAGGTTCGAATTGGGCAAATCCTGGCCAATCTGATTTCCAACGCCGTCAAGTTCACCGATCGCGGCGAGGTCATCGTGGCCGTTTCAGTCTCGGCGGCGGACAGGCTTCGAGTGGATGTGCGCGACAGCGGCATCGGCATGGACGAGGCCGCGCTTGAACGATTGTTCGCCCCCTATGTGCAGGCCAGCGCCGAAACCTCGCACACCCATGGAGGCACGGGCCTCGGCCTCTCCATCTCCCGCTCTCTGGCCCGGATGATGGGCGGCGACATCACCGTCAAGAGCGCGCCCGGCCAGGGTTCCTGCTTCACGGTGGAACTGCCGCTCGAGCGCGGCCGCGCCGCCGCCACCGAGGGGGAGAGCGCGCCCAGCCTGGCCGGACTTCGCGTGCTGGCCGCCGACGACAATGCGGTGAACCGCAAGGTGCTGGCCGCCATCCTGCCCAACCTGGGAATGGAGGTCACGGTCGTTGAGGACGGCGACCAGGCGGTCGCGGCCTGGCGCGACGGCGCCTATGACATGGTCCTTCTGGACCTTCGCATGCCGGTCTGCGACGGCTTCGAGGCCGCCCGCAGGATCCGCGCGGAAGAGGCAGACGGACGCCGCACTCCGCTGATCCTGCTCTCCGGCGATGTTTCCGCCTCGGTCCGCGAACAGGGCGGCGAAGCCGGCCTGGACGGCTTCGTCGCCAAACCACTGGACGTCCATATGTTGATCGAGGCCATGAGCGCCGCCCTGCCCCCTGCCCATCCCTTGGCGGCCTGATCAGAAGCGTTTTGTAAGACCCAGGCTGAACACACGTCCGCGTGGATCAGCGACGACGGGATCATAGCCGAAGGCGAACTGCGCCAGAGGCGGCGCCTTGTCGGCCAGATTGACCACCCCCACGGCCAACTCGATGTCGGCCCCGAGGGTGCGGCTATACAGAAGGTCGATCGTCGTCTGACTGGCGATGGTCGTCTCCGTCACACCGCTGCGGTCATTGTCATAGCCGGCCGTGTAATGGACCAGGCCGGTCACGGAATGGACGCCGCCGCTCCACCCCAGCACGAACTCCCCGCGATTACGGGGCAGGGAACGGCCGATGTTGTTCAGATTGGTCGAACCGACGCCGGACACTTCCGCCGCGCCGTCATTCAGGCGGATGTCGTAACGATCCACATAGGTCCAGGTCGCCGACGCAGTGGCCTGACCGCCCCAAAGCGTATGACCATAGCGGGCCGAGACATCCACGCCCTGGGTCTCCACCGACGACGCATTGATGAAATAGAGTTGAACGAAGGTCAGGGCGCCGCTGGCCGAGCGCGTCAGACGCGACTGGGCGTCCGTGCCCGTCAGACCGGCGGCCGTGTCGGCCGCCGCCTGGTTGATGATCGCCTGAGCCGATTCCTTGACGACCTGATCGGTGTAGTCGAACCGCCAGGCGTCCAGACCCAGCTCAAACGCTTGTATCGGGCGCCATTGCACCCCGAAGCTCAGGCTCTCGGACTTCTCAGGCTTCAGGTCCGCGTCGCCCGACGTCAGGGTGTTGACGAAAACAAAGGCGCCGCGATCGAACACCGAGGGTTGGGACGCCTGGGCCCCGGACTGGGCATAGACCGACGGCGCACGGAAGCCCTGCCCCCATGACGCCCGCAGCGCGACGGTGTCGGCGACATCCCAACGGACGGCGGCCTTAGGACTAAATCGTCCTTCCCCGTCATAAGATTCGTACCGCCCGGCCAGTTGCGCCTCGACCCGCTCACCCAAATGGAGGCGTCCTTCGGCATAGGCGGCCACGGTCTGCTGATCGCCGTCGAAGTCGGGCGAATAGCCCGCCGTCAGCAGATCGCCGGCGTTCACGAGGTCGCTCCAGTCATGACGGAAGGCGCTGCGGCGGTACTGGACGCCCAGGGCGACATCGACCGAGCCGCCGGACCAGGCGAACGCCTGGCCGCTGGTGGAAGCGTCTGCAGTCATCAGGCTGGCGGAACCGCGCAGGCCCGTGGAGCCGATCAGACTGTCAATCAGCGCGTCGCTGTTGGCCGTACCCGTCCCCAGATAGGCGCTTCCGAAGGGGTTGAAATACTGGCAGGCGCCGACCCCGGGCGTGCCGGCGACTATGTCGCAGCCCGCGCCGCCCAGTCCGTTCAACGCGTTCTGCAACGCGCTCCCGATGGCGTCAGGCTTATCATAGGCGACATGCTGCCGGCTGGCGGTGGCGGCGAGGCTCCAGATCCAGCCATTGGCGAAACCGCCCTCCAGCTCTGCGGCCATACGCCAGGTCTCATAGTCGAACTCCGCCGCCGACGCCCCGGCCTCTGCGCCCAACAGCCGCCCCCGGAACAACACGTCCTCGCCGAACGGATTGTCTGGATGAGAGGCCGGCACGGTCAATGATTGCGCCAGGATCGGCAGGGACGGCGTCTGTCGCGCGCGGGTCCAGGTCGACGACCAGGCCCCCTGCAGCGATAGCGTCATATCTCCGACGGGTCGGCGATAGTCGGCGAACAGCTGCGTCCGCGTCTCTTCCGGCACCAGGTCGAAAAAGTCGGAATAGTCGAGGCGGCAGAACGTGTCGCTCGCGCTGTTGCGATAGGCTGCGTCGAAGGCGACGTTTTCGCAGTCGGGATCCGGCGCATAGGCGTTGGCGCTCGGCCGGTAATAGGATCCTGGCTGCCCATAGCTGGTGACAGCGGTCCAGGACGCGCGGTCGTAGCGTTCCGCCTGGGTGAAGTCGCGCTCGTCGGTGCTCAGGGCCGACCTGTGGAAATGGGAGGCCGCCAGGGTCAGGTCCCCGCCCAGAAGCCCGAACCCGCCGATGGCCTGGATCACGCTCTCCTCCGCCCCATCAGCGACCGCATATTTGGCGCTGACCTCGGGCCGGGCGACATCATGCCGCGTGATGAAATTGACCACCCCCGCAACGGCGTCGGAGCCATAGACGGCCGAGGCGCCGTCCTTGACCACCTCGACCCGCTGCAGGGCGATCATCGGCACGAGCGAGTTGATGTCGACGAAGGCGGATCCGTCGGTGGCCACCACCGCGCTGGACGTCCAGCGCTGGCCATCGACCAGCACCAGGGTCGAGCCCAGGCCGAGATTGCGCAGGTTGAACTGGGCCGTGCCGGAACTCTGCGGCTGGTTCAGCTGATCGACCTGGGCTTCCGAGCCCGAATTGGCGGTCACCAGTCGGAGCAACTGCGAGGCGTCGGCGACGCCCGCCGCCGAGATGACGTCGCGGCCCACGGTTTCGACCGGCGCGATCCGGTCCCCGCCCGCGATCCGCGAACCGGTGACGACGACCTCGTCCACAGACGACGCAGCCTCTTGCGCCTGCGCTGCGTAGACGCCGGCCAGCCATGCGGCCGAAACCGTCGCCATCAGGATTGAACGCCGCATCATCGATATCTCCCCGCGATTTACCCGCGGGCTTCTAGCCATCGCCCACCATTTGCGAAAGATCAATTTTGCAGTTTTGCAAATTTCGCGAAATCAAGCAGCAGGACTGCGAGCGCGGCAAACGAGCCGTTGATCCCGCCATGTAACCGGTTACGGTGCGTGCAAAATCAAACGGCTCAGGGAAGAGGAAGCATGGCGGACGTCCGTCTGGTCGACGTAAGGAAGGCGTTCGGCGCCGTCGAGGTGCTGAAGGGCGTCGATCTGGACATCGCCGACGGCGAGTTCGTCGTCTTCGTCGGCCCCTCGGGCTGCGGCAAGTCCACCCTGCTTCGCACCATCGCCGGACTGGAAGAGGCGACGACGGGCCAGGTCTCCATCGGCGGCCGGGTGGTCAATGACCTGTCGCCCTCGGACCGGGGCATCGCCATGGTGTTCCAGTCCTACGCGCTCTACCCGCACATGACGGCCTACGAAAACATGGCCTTCGGGCTCAAGCTGGCCAAGACCGATAAGGCCGAGATCGACCGCCGCGTCCGCGCCGCCGCCGAAGCCCTGAGCATTACCGACTATCTGGATCGCAAGCCCAAGGCCATGTCGGGCGGACAGCGCCAGCGCGTCGCCATCGGCCGGGCCATCGTCCGCGAGCCGGAGGTCTTTCTGTTCGACGAGCCGCTGTCGAACCTGGACGCCGCCCTTCGGGTCCGGATGCGCTACGAATTCGCGCGACTGCACGCCGAGCTAAAGACGACCATGATCTACGTCACCCATGACCAGGTCGAGGCGATGACGCTGGCCGACCGGATCGTGGTGCTGAACGGCGGTCGTATCGAACAGGTCGGCGCGCCGATGGAGCTTTATCAGCGTCCCGCCAATCTGTTCGTCGCCAGCTTCATCGGCAGCCCCCGCATGAACATGCTGGCCGCCGAAGTGGTAAAGGCCTCGTCCACAGGCGCGACGATACGAACGACGGCGGGCGAGACCCTTCACGCGGCGGTCGACGCGAAGTCCGCCAAGCCGGGCGACGCCGTCACCCTGGGCATTCGCCCGGAGCATCTGTCTCCTCCGACCGGCGAAACGGCCCCTGACGCCGACACCCTGACCGCCGAGGTTCTCTTCGTCGAAACCCTGGGCGCCGCGACGATGGTCCATCTGAGGCACGCGGCCTCGGAAGACACACTGACGGTCCAGTTGACGGGCGAAGTTCCGGCCCGGCCGGGCGACGCCATGCGCCTTCACGTCTCCCCCTCCCAGGCCCAGCTGTTCGATGCGAACGGTCGCGCCTTCGCGAGACTTTAGCTGCGCTTCTCGTCCCCGCCGATGAAGGCGCCGGCGATCCAACTGACGACGCCGGTGACGATGGCTGCGCCGATCCCGGCCCACAGCCCGTCGACGGCGAACCCGTCCAGGAAGACGGCAGTCAGGCCGATCATCGCGGCGTTCACCACCAGCAGGAACAGGCCCAGAGTGATCACCGTGATCGGGAAGGTCAGCACGACCATGATGGGGCGCACCACGGCGTTGATCAGTCCCAGAATGAGGGCTGCGGCGATCAACGAACCCGTATTGGTGAAATCGACGCCCGGCACGATCTGGGCGGAAAGCCAAAGACCGACCATGGTGACGACGGCTTGAATGATGAAACGGATCATGAGGTCCTCGACAGCCTGTGAAGCGTCACCATAACGCCGGACATCCAGGAAGGCTCCCCCTCGCCGTCCCACGCTGCTAACCAGTGCACGGATCAAGACCAGACGGAGACCAGCCATGAGCCTTCACGGCGCCTACGACCCCGACAATATCTTCGCCAAGATCCTCCGCGGCGAGATTCCCTCGGTGAAGGTGTGGGAGGATGAGCACGTTCTGGCCTTCATGGACGTCTTCCCTCAGTCGGAGGGCCATGTCCTGATTATCGCCAAGCAATCACAGGCTCGGACCCTGCTTGAGCTTGAACCCGACGTTCTGGCCCGACTAACCGCCGCCCTGCAACGCACAGCCAAGGCCGTCGAGAAAGCTCTCAAACCTGACGGGATCTCGGTCATGCAGTTCAACGGCGAAGCGGGCGGTCAGACCGTCTTCCACCTGCACTTCCACATCATCCCACGCTGGGCCGACCGGCCGATGAAGGGACATGGGCACGCGCCGATGGCCGAGGCGGCCAACTTGCAGCCCCTCGCCCAACGGATCGCGGCGGCGCTGGACTGAATTCCCGCCGGCGCCATCTTGCACCGGCTTCGATCCGTCCGCATAAGGCCTGCTGTCTCGAGGACGGCGCCGGTTTAGCTCAGTTGGTAGAGCGCCAGTTTTGTAAACTGGATGTCGCGGGTTCGATTCCTGCAACCGGCACCATTTCCCGATCCAGCTTCGCGACCGAGTTAGGCAGGTCGTTTCGCAGCTAGAGGCTGTGGCGATCGGCGACGTCCGCAAAGTCGAGCCTAACGACCTTCTGACACATCTATTGGCGCCCCACCGCCGAACAATTCGGCGCGCGCCACTGAAGCCCGCACGCGCTTTTCCGGCGCGTCGTCCCTACGGCGACGGCGCTCAGCCGCACGCCCTCCCGGGACGTCTCATACCGCATATGAAAATTATTTTATTGACAGAACAGGCCGACGGTCGCTTTCTGGACCTCAAGAGGCCGCTAACAGGCCCGAGTGCTCAGGGAGACGCGCGTTGGGGCGCAAGGGTTCAAATCTTACGGTCGA
>JBKBXN010000004.1:0-22477 GCA_046314055.1 Brevundimonas sp. | reverse complement strand
TACCGTGCTGCAGAGCGCCGGCGGTCTGACACTCGCCTCGACCGTTTTGACCGGGCCAGCGGTCGCCGATTCGATGACTGCACCCCGCCCGAGTCTTGAGTTCCGTCAGAGCGTGAAACTGGCGTTTGATTGGAAGTTCGCGCTCGGCCACGCGTCAGACATGGCGAAGGACTTCGGCTTCGGACGAGACCAACGCACCTACGCCAAGACGGGCGGTTCTGAGAGTTCGCCGCTCGCGACGGCGGCGCTGGCCAGCTTCGATGATTCCAGCTGGAGTTCGGTGCAGGTTCCTCATGACTGGGCCATTGATCTGCCGTTCGATCCAGGCGCAGGCGGCTTCGGCCCCGACCAAGACGACCCTCGGGCGGCCCACGGCTATCGGGCCTTGGGACGCGATCATCCCGAGAACAGCGTCGGCTGGTATCGACGGCATCTCGACATCCCCGCGGACTGGGCTGGACGGCGACTGAGCCTGGAGTTCGACGGCGCCTTCCGTCAGGTCGTGGTCTTCCTGAACGGCATTATCGTCGATGAGCACGCCGGCGGCTATGTCCCCTTCACCGTCGACATCACCGATGTGGCGCGCCCCGGCGAAACCAACTGGCTGGTCGTACGTGTGGACGCCAGCCTGGGCGAAGGCTGGTTCTATGAAGGCGCAGGCCTCTATCGCCACGTCCGGCTGACGGCGACGGACCCGATCCACATTCCGCCGCACGGCGTCTTCATCCAGTCCGTCCCGCGCGGCGCAGGCGCGACGGCCAAGATCAACATCGACGTCCGTAACCAATCTGACGCCGCCCCCGACGCCCGAATTCGCACCCTCGTCCTGGCGCCGAACGGTCTCGAGATGGCCCGCAATGAGACCGGGCTGACCATGACCTCTTGGAGCAGCGGCAAGGTCGAACACGACCTGGCCTGGAACACCGCCCCCCTGTGGTCGCCGTCCGATCCGCAACTTCACCGCCTTGTGGTCGAAGTCGAGGTCGGGGGTCGGATCACAGACCGCACCGAGACCTCGTTCGGCGTGCGCTCGGCCGTGTTCGACGCGAAGCGCGGCTTCCTGCTCAACGGACAGCCGTTGAAGCTTCTCGGCGCCTGCTGCCACCAGGATCACGCCGGCGTCGGCGCAGCCATCCCGGATCGGCTCCAGGATTGGCGGATCGAGCAGTTGAAGTCCATGGGGTGCGACGCCTATCGCGCCTCGCACAATCCGGCCACGCCCGAACTGATGGACGCGTGCGACCGACTAGGCATGCTGGTTATCGCCGAGACACGGCGCATGTCCTCGGACGAAGAGTCGATGACGGAGCTGGCCACCTTGGTTCGGCGCGACCGCAACCGCCCCTCGGTCATCGCCTGGTCGATCGGCAATGAAGAACAGGCGATCCAAGGCAACGAAACCGGCGCGGCCATCGCCCGCACCATGAAACGGCTGGTCAACCGTCTAGACCCGTCCCGCCCCGTCACGGCGGCCAAGGATCAGGACTTCGACACCGGCGTGTCGCGCGTCGTGGACGTGCTAGGCTTCAACTATCGCACCCCCCAGATGGAGGGCTATCACGCCCGCTTCCCGGATCAGCCGATCCTCGGCAGCGAGACGGGCAGCACGGTCTCGACCCGGGGCGAATATGTGCTGGACGCCGCCCGCCACATCGTCCCCGCCTATGACCGCGAACATCCCTGGTGGGCCTCGACCGCCGAGGCCTGGTGGACCATCGCGGCAGAGCGGCCCTATATCGCCGGCGGCTTCATCTGGACCGGCTTCGACTATCGCGGCGAACCGACGCCCTACGGCCGCTGGCCCAGCGTCGGCTCCTACTTCGGCGCCATGGACTCCTGCGGCTTCCCGAAGGACAATTATTGGTACTACCGCGCCTGGTGGCGGCCGGAACCGCTGCTGCACCTGTTCCCGCATTGGAACTGGGAAGGGCGCGAGGGCCAAGAGATCGAGGTCTGGGTCCACTCCAACCTGGATCGCGTCGAGCTGTTTCTGAACGGCCGCTCGGTCGGATCGAAAACGGTCGAGCGCAACCGCCACCTGGCCTGGTCCGTGCCCTATGCGCCTGGGGTGCTGGAAGCGCGCGGGTTCAAGGACGGCCGGCTGGTCGCCACACAGCGCCGCGAAACCGCCGGCGCGCCGGCCGCCCTGCGCCTGTCAGTAGACCGTGAACGACTGACCGCCGACGGCGAAGACGTAGCCATGATCGCCGCCAGCGTGGTCGACGCCCGTGGCCGTCCCTGTCCTCGTGCAAACGATCTTGTCGCCTTTGAAGTCGCGGGCGACGCCCGGGTCATCGGCGTCGGCAACGGCGATCCGGTCAGCCACGAGCCGGATCGCAGCGACCGCCGACATCTGTTCAACGGACTGGCCCAGGCCATCGTCCAGACCGGCCGCCGCGGCGGCCCCATCACCGTCACCGCGCGGGCGGACGGGCTGCGGCCCGCCGTGCTTCGCCTCGACGCCCGCAACACCAAACAATCGACCTGAAAATCAGGCGAGCACAGGGGGAGTTTCTAATGACCGCCAATCACAAGACCATCGCCGCCGCCAGCGTATCGCTGGCCGCCCTTCTCGCCGCCGCGCCCGTCTGGGCGCAGGAGGCCCCGACCACTGAGCCCGCGGAAGCGGCCCAGGTCGATGAGGTCGTCGTCACCGGCATCCGCGCCTCGCTGCGCGACGCGATCGGCGTCAAGCGCCGCTCGGACCTGGTGGTAGAGGCCATCTCCTCCGAAGACATCGGCCAACTGCCGAACGTCACCATCGCCGAAGAGTTGGTCCGTCTTCCCGGCGTCAACGGCACGCGCGACCGCGGCAACCAGAGCCAGGCCTCGATCCGGGGTCTCGGCCCGCGTCTGGTCCTGGGCCTCGTCAACGGCCGCGAAGTCGCCTCGTCCGAGCCGGACCGCAACGTTCGCTGGGAAATCTACCCCTCGGAAGTCGTCTCGGGCGTCGAGGTCTACAAGTCCCAGTCGGCCGATCTGATCTCCGGCGGCATCGCCGGCACCATCAACATCCGCACCATCCGCCCGCTGGACTATCGCGGCCCCACCTTCGTCGCCACGGCCGGCGCGGTTTATTACGAAGGCGGCGAGGACCTGCCGGACTATGACCCGCTGGGCTCGCGCTTCAGCGCCAGCGTCACTCATCGGCTGACCGACACCCTGGGCGTCAACCTTGGCGTCACGCATCAAGAACAAAAGAACGGCTATTCGACCTTCGAAGGCTGGGGCTGGAACGACGAAGATACCGGCGGCTCGCCCGGCGATATCGACGGCGACGGCGATCTGGACGCAACCTTCTGGGGCGCCCAGACCCAGGTCAAGCGCCTGACCGAAACCCGGAACGGCGTCAACGGCGCCCTGCAATGGAAGCCGTCCGACCAGTTCGAACTGAACATGGACGCCCTCTATTCGAAGGTCGAGATCGACGAGGACCAGAACCAGATCTGGTACGGCAGGAACAACACCTACGCGAACTTTGCCGGCGCCTCCGGCTGGGCCTACGGCGACCCGGCCGCCTCCTACACCATCATTGACGGCACAGTGGTCGCCGCCACCCTGCCCTTCGCCTCGGTCACCAACGTCATCGCCAAATACGTCGAGGACAAGACGCTGCTGGCCACGGGGCTGAACGGCAAGTGGACCTCAGGCGCCTGGACCCTGACCGGCGACGTCGCCTATTCCAAGGCCGAGCGCGAGAACCTCTGGCGCGCGATCTTCACCGAACACTATCCGGCGCTCGCCGGCGTCGACATGACGCCGGGTCAGACGCCTTCCGCCTTCGCCAGCTATAATACGTCAGACCCCAGCTTCCAGCCGCTGTTTAGCTATGTCCCCGGCCAGGCCGACGGCGGCAAGCTGACCGACGAACTGACGTCTGCCCAGTTCGACGTCTCGCACTACGGCGGCGAGACGGGCGTAACGGAAATCTCGTTCGGCGCCCGCGTCGCCGACCGTTCCAAGGCCTATGAGCGGCTGCTGTGGACCCAGGCGCCGATCATCGCCACTCTGCCCGCCGACCTGCTGAGCAGCTTCACCGTTTCCGACTTCGACACCCCCGGCTTCCTGAACGGGGATTTCAACGCCCTGGCCCAGGCGGCCTATGGCGGCTTCGTCCAGCCCGCCGACGCGGTGGACGAAGCCTCGGGCTGGTCGGTCGATGAGACGGTCTTCGAAGCCTATGTGAAGGTCGATTTCGCTGGCGACTTCGCCGGCCTGCCGGTCACCGGCAATGTCGGCATGCGCGCGGTCCAGGCCGAGACCACCAGCCAAGGCTATGAATCGGTCAATAGCGGCGCCCTCGTGCCGATCTCGATCGACAATGACTATTTCGAACTGCTGCCCAGCCTGAACCTGACCCTGGCCCTGGCCGAAGACCAACAGCTGCGGTTTGGCCTTGCCCGGACCTTGGCGCGTCCGCCGCTGGATGAGCTGCGCGCCGGCCGGACGCTGTTCAACACGAACCCGCCGCCCACAGGCTCGGCCGGCAACCCGAACCTGAAGCCCTATATCGCCAACCAGGTCGACCTGTCCTACGAGTGGTATTTCGCCCCGGAAGCTCTGTTCGCGGCCGCCGCCTACTACAAGGACGTCGAGACCCACATCGGCTACTTCACCCAGCCTGTCACCATCGACGGCGTCACCTATAACGTCACCGGCCCGTTCAACGGCGATGGCGGCGGCATCAGCGGCATCGAGCTGACCTTCCAGACGCCGTTCCGCTTTATTCCGGCGCTCGAGAACTTCGGCATCTACGCCAACTTCGCCTACGTCGATTCCGACGTGAAGGAGTTTTCGCCGGCTAACAACCCTCTGGAGTCGACCGGCCTGGCCCGCGAGACGGCGACGGTTGATCTCTGGTACTCCGACGGCAAGTTCGAAAGCCGCCTGGGCTACAAGTACCACAGCCCCTTCACCGTCATCAGCGGCTGGGACGGGTCAGCGCTGCGGACGCTGGACAGCGAATCCACCCTGGACTTCAGCGCCTCCTATCAGGTGACGTCGAACCTGGGCGTGCGCTTCCAGGCCAGCAACCTGACCGATGAAGAGGTCAACACCTACTACGACAACGACGAGAACCGTCTGGCCAGCAACACCCGCTTCGGTCGCCGGTTCAGCCTCGACGCCACCTTCCGCTACTGACCTCGCATCGCGCCTCAAGCCTACGGAATCGCCCATGAAGATCCGCCGCATCCTGCTTCCCGCCTTCGCCGCCCTGATGGCCTTGCCCGCGCAAGCCCAGCAGGCGGGGCAGCCGGCGCCGTTCTATTTCGGCGCTGACCTGTCCTATGTGAACGAGATGGAGGATTGCGGCGCGATCTATCGCAAGGACGGCCAGGCCCGCGATCCCTACGGCCTGTTCGCCGAAATGGGGACCAATCTGGTGCGGGTCCGGATCTGGAACGACGCCGAGTGGACGAACTACAGCGACCTGGACGACGTGCGCGAAACCATCCGCCGCGCCCGCGCGGCCGGAATGGAGGTGCTGCTCGACTTTCACTATTCGGACGACTGGGCCGACGGGGACAAGCAGATCGTGCCCAAGGCCTGGCGGTCGATGCGCGACGACACGCCGGCCCTGGCCCAGGCTCTTTATGACTATACGTTCGAAACCCTGCGGACGCTCGACTCCGAGGGGTTGATGCCGGACCAGGTGCAGGTCGGCAACGAGACCAATCCCGAAATGATGGGCGAGCTCGACTGGAAGACCGCCCGCCCCGGCATCAACTGGGAACGCAACGCCGCCCTGTTCAACGCCGGCATCAAGGCCGTGCGTGACGCCGGCGCCCAGTCCAGCATCCAGCCCTTGGTCATGCTGCACATCGCCCAGCCCGAAAACGTCGAACCCTGGTTCGCCGACGCCTGGAAACATGGCGTCACCGACTTCGACCTGATCGGCGTCAGCTATTATCGCAAGTGGTCGACCCAGAGCCTGGACGGACTGGATCAGACGATCAATCGCCTGCGCCACCGCTATCCCGCCGAGGTGGTCGTGGTGGAGACGGCCTATCCCTTCACGACGGATTCGGCCGACGACTCTCCCAACCTGCTGGGCGAGGACTCGCTCCTCCCCGGCTATCCGGCCACCTACGAGGGCCAGCGCCAGTACATGCATGACCTGACCCAGAGGGTGAAGTTCGCCGGCGGCGTGGGCGTGGTCTACTGGGAGCCGGCCTGGGTCTCCACCCCCTGCTCCACCCGCTGGGGCCAGGGCTCGAACTGGGAGAACGCGACCTATTTCGACTGGCGGCGCGGCAACGAACCGACCCCGGCGGCCTATTTCGCCAAGGAAACCTATCAGGAGCCGGCGCCGATCGAGATCACCATCCGGCGGCCGCAAGGGGCGACGGGGCCGCTATGGCTGTGGGGCGACTTCCTGGGCGCCAACGACATGATCGTCAGACTGTCGCCGGATGCGACGGATCCGACCCTGTATCGCTACACGACGACGATCCGGCCCGAGTCGACCGTCCGCTTCCAGGTCTATGACCAACGCCCCTTCACCAAGGGCCTGATCCAGTCCGGCGATCTGATCCAGGCGACCCTCGGCCGCGAGGGTCTGGAGGCGGCCTACGACATCACGCAGTAAGCGCCAGAAGCCACAGCATCCTTAAGCCTCGGCAGGGCCAGCCCTGCCGAGGCCTTGCCTTATCGGGAGCCAAACAGAAACGACTAAATCCCGATGGCCGCTGGATTTTTTCGCCACCTGTGCAATAACCTGATCCGCTTACGACACAGTTTCGCTTCCGCGTACCGAATGCGGCCGTCTCGAACGTCTCGAGCTCCGCCTTTACCGACCATCGGGGATATGGCCGACAAGACCAACAAGCTGGGGCACAAGATCGGCGCGCGTGGGGGCCGTACCCGCCAGGCGATCCTCGACGCGACCCGGAGCCTACTCAACTCGCGCCACTATGGCGAGATCCGCGTCGCCGACCTCGCCTCGGCCGCGAGCGTGTCGCCCTCCAACTTCTACACTTACTTCAAGACGGTCGAAGAGCCGGTGCTGGCCCTGTGCGAGACGGCGGCGACCGATTTTCAGGGCCTAGCCGCTCACTTCCAGGCCGATTGGCCGGGCGACAAGGCCTTCGGCATCGGCCGAGCCTTCATTCTGGACGTCATGGCTATCTGGCGCGATCATGGTCAGGTCCTGCGAGTCGAACACATGCTGGCCGACAACGGCGAGGTCGCTTTCGTCGAGAGCCGGGTTCGCCGCCTGCGTCGCCTGCACCTGGCCATCGAACGCCGGGTCGCCCAGGCGCACGCCGCAGGCCTGCACCCCAGGGACTATAATCCGCGCCTGGCCTCTTATCAGATCGCCTCGATCGCCGAGTCGACCGCCGCCAGCTTCGACCTGCTACGCCGCGCCGACACGCCTGAGGCTATTCTGGACACGGCCGCCATCATCGTCGTCAAGCTGACGACGGGGCGCTAAAGCCCCAGCGGCCCATACAGCCAGGTCAGCCAAATTCCGACGGCCAGAAAGACGCCGAACGGCAGCTTGTCAGTCGCGCTGACCGAGCGACGCACGACCAGCAATCCGAACACCAGACTGAGCCCGGCGGCCGAGGCCCACAGCAGCACGCTAGGCAGGCCGATCCAGCCGACCCAGGCCCCCGCTCCGGCGAACAGGTAGGGGTCGCCCCCGCCCAGACCGTCGCGCTTTCGCACAGCCTTGTACAGCCAGGCGACCAGCCAAAGGCCGCAGAAACCGACCGCCGCCCCGATCAGGTGCGACAGGGCGACGTCCCATCCAATCAACGCGGCCGCGATCAGGCCCGTCGCCGCCAGCGGCCAGGTCAGGATGTCGGGAAGCCAAAAATTCTCGCCGTCGATAATGGCGATCAGCAGCAGCTGCCAGCCCAGCACGGCGGTCGCAGCGACCATCAGCCATGATGACCCGCTGAACCCCGCCCAGACACCCACCAGGGCGCCGCCCAGTTCGATCAGCGGATAGCGCGGAGAAATGGCGACGCCGCACCGGGCGCAGCGCGCGCGCAGAACCAGCCAACTGACCAGCGGGACCAACTCCCAAGGCCTCAGGGTCTGGCCGCACCCCATGCACCGCGACCGGGCGACGACGATGTCCTCTTCACGCGGAAGACGGACGCTGACCGCCGCCAGGAAGCTGCCGATGATCAGGCCCAGAAGGCCCATGACGACGGCGGCGAGGACAGGGCTCATTTCTGGGTCCGGACGGTGAAGAACCGCCCTCGCTTAGCCGCCGCCGAGCGCCACCGCCACATGATAGGTCGCGAACGACGCCAGATAGGCCAGACCAAACATGTAGACGATCATGATCCAGGTCCATTTCCACGAGTTGGTTTCGCGCTTCACCACGCCCAGGGTCGCCACGCACTGGGGCGCGAAGATGTACCAGGCCAGGAAGGACAGGGCCGTCGCCAGCGACCATTGCGCCGACAGGGTCGAGGCCAGCAGACCCGTCGCATTTTCGGCGTCGGCGATGGCGTAGGTGGTGCCCAGGGCCGCCACGGCGACCTCGCGCGCCGCCATGCCGGGGATCAGGGCGATGACCATCTGCCAGTTGAAGCCGATGGGCGCGAAGATCGGCTCCAGCGCCCGCCCGATCATGCCGGCGAACGAATAGTCGATGTCCGGCATCGTCGCGTTCTCGGGCGGATAGGGGAAGGTCGCCAGCACCCAGAGCAGGATCACCAGCGGCAGGATGATCCGCCCCGCGCGGTTCAGGAAGATCTTGGCCCGGAGCCATAGATTGAAGGCGACGCTGCGCAGGTCCGGCGTCTTGTAGGCCGGCAGCTCCATCATGAAGGGCTCGACCGCGCCGCGCCAGAACACCTTGCGGATCAGCAGCGACACGACCAGGGCGCTGACGATGCCGGCGGCGTAGAGACCGAACATGACCAGGCCCTGCAGATTGGCGAAACCCCACACCGTCTCGTTCGGAATGAAGGCGGCGATGATCAGAGTATAAACCGGGATCCGCGCCGAGCAGGTCATCAGCGGCGCAACCAGTATGGTGGTCATGCGGTCCCGCTTTGAATCGATCACCCGCGCCGCCATTACGCCGGGAATGGCGCAGGCGAAGCTGGACAGAAGCGGAATGAAGGCGCGTCCGTGCAGCCCCGCTCCGCCCATGATCTTATCCATCAGGAAGGCCGCCCGGGCCATGTAGCCGAAATCTTCCAGGGCGATGATGAACAGGAACAGGATCAGGATCTGCGGCAGGAAGACCAGCACGCTGCCGACGCCGGAGATGATGCCGTCGACGATCAGGCTCTGCAGCAGTCCGTCGGGAATGACCGCAGCGACCAGTCCGCCCAGCCAGCCTATGCCGCCTTCGATGCCGTCCATCAGGGGCGCCGCCCAGCTGAACACGGCCTGGAACATGACGAACAGGATCGCCATCAGGATGACCATGCCGCCCACCGGGTGCAGCAGCACGGAATCGATCCGCCCGGTCAGGGTGTCCGGCCGCTCGGGCGGACGCACGCAGACCTTCATGATCCGCTCGGCCTCGCGGGCGGCGGTGCGCAGTTCGGCGGCGTCGGGACTGTGCCAGCTGTTCTCGTTCTGGGCGGCGGCCTCGACCTGCCCCTCGACGGCGGCGATCAGGTCGTCGATGCCGCGTTTGCGCGTCGCCACCGTGGTGATGATCGGCACGCCCAGTTCGGTTCGCAGCGCCTCCAGATCGATCCGCAGCCCCTGGCGCTGGGCGATGTCGTACATGTTCAGCGCCAGCACCATGGGCCGGCCGACGGCCTTCAGCTCCAAGATCAGGCGCAGCACCAGGCGCAGATTGGTGGCGTCGGCGACGCAGACCACCACGTCCGGCGGCGTCTCCCCGGCCAGACGCCCCAGGACGGCGTCGCGGGTCACTTCCTCGTCCGGGCTGCGGGCCCGCAACGAATAGGTGCCCGGCAGGTCCAGCACCGACATGGTCCGGCCAGAAGCGGCGCGGATCAGCCCCTCCTTCCGTTCCACCGTGACCCCGGCGTAGTTGGCGACCTTCTGGTGGGCGCCGGTCAAGGCGTTGAACAGAGCCGTCTTTCCGCTGTTCGGATTGCCGACCAGGGCGACGCGGGCGGTCTTCAGGGCCATGTCCATCAGGCGACGTCCAGCTTTATGGTCAGGCTGGCGGCCTCGTGCCGGCGCAGGGCCACGCGCATATCGTCCACCTTCATGGCGATCGGATCACGCCCGAAAAGCCCTTCGTGCAGCAGCTCGATTCTGGCGCCCTCGACAAAGCCCAGCTCGAGCAGGCGGCGTTCCAGCTCGACCGCCTCAACCTGGTGGTGGCAATGGGCGCCCACTTGAATGATGACGCCACGATCGCCCCGTCGGGCCTGGCTCAGCTTTATGGTATCGGTCAAATCTCGGCTCGCACCAGCGGACGCCGCCCCCCCGGCGGCCCCGCGTTTCCTTGACACTGATTATCAGGTGCGTGGGGGCCGCGTCCAGCATGACAGCTTGACCAATTGCCGCGTCTGACATTTGCACTATCACCGGCAAAAAATAGGATACCCCGATGAGCCGTCCCGCCCTCGCCGCTTCCCTGATCTTGACGCTCGCCGCCTGTGGCCAGAGCGACTCTCCCAACGCCCCGGCGGGTCAGCCGGCCAAGCCTGCGGCGACGGAGGCTGAAAAGGCGATGCTGCTGGCGGCCCTGCCCGCGCCCTACAATACCGGGGACCTCGCCAACGGGCGTCGCGTCTTCGCCCGTTGCCGCGCCTGCCACACCATCGGCGAGGGTGCGCCCGATCTGGCGGGGCCGAATCTGTACGGGGTGTTTGGGCGCAAGGCGGGGGACCGCCCGCGCTACAACTATTCGAACACGCTTCGGACGGCCCAGTTCGTGTGGGACGCCGACAAGCTGGACCACTGGCTGGAAAATCCCAAAGCCTTCCTGCCCGGCAACAAGATGACCTTCGCCGGCCTATCCGACGCCGCCGATCGACGCGACGTCATCGCCTATCTGAAGGTGGAGACGGGCTTCCAACCTGCCGCGCCGGCAGCCCCGCCCGCCTCCTGACGCCTTAGTGCGCGTCGATGGGCTTGGGCCCACCCTCGCGTTGCTCGTGAGCTTCCCATTCCTCGATCTTGCGGGCGGTCCATTCCGGCGACTTGGTGAAGCGCGCCAGGACGCCGTAGATCACCGGCACGACAAACAGGGTCAGCACGGTCGCAAAGATGGCGCCGGTGAAGATGACCACGCCGATGGTCTGGCGACTGCCCGCGCCCGCCCCCTGCCACAGCACCAGTGGCAGGGCGCCGAAGGCGGTGGCGATGGAAGTCATGATGATCGGCCGCAGACGCAGCGAGGCCGACTCGATGATCGCCTCGCGGATCGACCGTCCCTGGTCGCGCAGCTGGTTCGCGAACTCCACGATCAGGATGCCGTTCTTCGCCGCCACCCCGATCAGGATGATCAGGCCGATCTGGCTGTAGAGGTTCAGGCTGGACCCGGCCATCAGCAGGCCGAACAGTCCGCCGGCCGCCGCCAGCGGCACCGTCAGCATGATGACCGCCGGCGTGATCCAGCTTTCGAACTGGGCCGCCAGCACCAGGAAGACCAGTAGCAAGGCTAGTCCAAAGGCCGCGACTACGGCGCCGCCCGCCTCCTGCTGGTCCCGCGCCGCGCCGCCCCATTGGGTGACGACGCCGCCCTGCGGCTGTTTCGCCGCCTCGGCGCTGAGGAACTGCACCGCATCGTCGATCGTCATGCCGGGGTTCAGATCGGCCTGGAGCGAGATCGACCGTTGGCGATCCAGCCGGCGACGATCCGGCGTGTCTCCCGAAGTCTGAGTCGTCACCACTGCCGACAGGGGAACCAGTTGTCCCGCGCCGGTCGCGACATAAAGGGCTTCCAGATCCGCGACTTCGCGTCGATTGTCACGATCCGTCTGCAGGATCACGTCATACTCCTGCCCGCCCTTGATATAGGTGGTTGCGGTGCGCGACCCGAACATGGTCTCCAGCGTCCGCCCGATGGACTGAGACGAGACGCCCAGAGCGGCAGCCTTCTGCGGATCGACGTCCACCAGCAGGCGCGGCGAGTTCGGTTCATAGTTCAGGCGGGGCCGCGAAAAGCCCGGATTGGCCTGGGCCGCCGCCAGCATGGGCTGAAGCCACCCATAGATTTGCTCGTAGTCCGTACCGGTGGCGATCAACTCGACGGAGTTGGAGTTGCCGCCGCCGCGCTGGAAGGCGCCGGGGGTCGAGGCGTTGACCTGGGCGTCCGTCTGCCCGCGCAGTTTGCCGTTCAGCTCCTGGGCGATCTCGGCGGCCGACCGGTCGCGCTTGGACCAGTCGGACAGCACCAGAACGCCGTTGCCGGAGTTGAAGCTGCCGCCGCCGAAGCCGGGCGCGGATACCAGATAGGAGTCCGCCTCCCCGCTCGCCTTGTAGTCGGCCAGAAGCGGCTCCAGCCCCATCATGATCTTGCGGGTATAGTCAAAGCCCGCGCCTTCGGGCCCGGCGACGCGAACCGACACCCGGCCCCGATCTTCATCCGGCACCAGTTCGTTCGGCAGGATCAGGAAGATGCCGCCCGCGCCCGCCGCGACCAGAGCGATCAAGGCCCCGACGCCGATCACGGCGATGCGCCGCCCCAGCATCATGTCCAGCGACCGGCCATACGAGGTCTTCAACCCGTCCATGGCCCAATCGACCCGGCGCGCCAGCCAGCCGCCGCTCTGCGCCGGTTTCAGGATCTTGGACGCCAGCATCGGAGACAGACTGAGCGCGAGGAAGGCCGAGAAGGCCACCGCCGCAGCGATCGCGGCCGCCAACTCGACGAACAACCGCCCAACATAGCCCGGCAAGAACAGCAGCGGCGCGAACACCGACAGCAGGACGATGGTCGTCGCCACCACGGCGAAGAAGACCTGGCGCGCGCCCCGTTCGGCGGCAACCAGCGGCGGCTCCCCATGGTCCAGCCGACGCTGGATATTCTCGACCACCACGATGGCGTCGTCGACGACTAGGCCGATGGCCAGCACCAGGGCCAGCAGGGTCAGCAGGTTCAGCGAAAAGCCCAGGGGCGCCAACACGATGAAGGTCGCCAATAGACAGATGGGCGCAACGATGGACGGGATCAGGGCGGCGCGCAGACTGCCCAAGAAGATGAAATTGACCAACGCCACCAAGGCCATGGATATGCCGATGGTAATCCACACCTCGTCGATGGCGTGCGAGGTGAAGACCGAGTTGTCCGACCCGATCTCCAGCGTCACGCCTGGCGGAAGGCTGGGACGGATCTCGTCGATCATCTTGTGAACGCCATCCGAGATGGCCAGGTCGTTCGACTGGGCCTGGCGAGTCACGGCCAGACCGATCTGATCCATGCTGTTGCCGCGGAACAGGCGACGATCCTCTTCCGGCGCCTCTTCCACACGAGCGATGTCGCCCAGGCGTGTGACATAGGTCGGCTGACCCTGGATGATGGCCGAAGAACCGCTGCCCGTGCCGGTCGCCACGGTGGCCGACGCCGACGCCGAGCCCCGCGTGCCGATGGGCAGCTGTCGGAAGTCGTCAGGCCGGGCGTAGGTGCGGGCCACGCGGACCGTATAGTCCTTGTCGGTCGATTCCAGCGATCCTGCCGGCAATTCGACGTTCTGGCTGGTCAAGGCCGTCTCGACGTCCGTCACGGTCAAACCGCGCGCCGCAAGGGCGGCGGGGTCCAGCCATATCCGCATCGAATAGCGCTGCTCGCCATAGATGTTGACCTGGGCCACGCCCGGCACCGTCGCCATCCGGTCCACCAGATAGCGGTCGGCATAGTCGGTCAGTTGCAGCCGGTTCATCGTCGTCGAGCGCAGGAAGACGATGATGATCGGCTGGCTGTCGGAGTCCGCCTTGGCCACCTCCGGCGGATCGGCCTGGTCCGGTAGGCGTCCGACCACCCGACTGACGCGGTCGCGCACGTCGTTGGCGGCGTCGTCGATGTTCCGGTCCAGCGAGAACTCGATGTTGACGTTCGAGCGCCCGTCGCGGCTGGTCGAGTTGATGCGTTCGACGCCCTGGATGCCGGCGATCTGCTGTTCGATCGGCTCGGTGATCCGGCTCTCGATCACCTCGGCCGAGGCGCCGGCGTAGCTGGTGTTGACCGAGACGATCGGCGGATCCACGTCCGGCAGTTCGCGCACGGGCAGGAAGAAGAAGGCGGCGGCCCCGATGACGCACAGGACGATGGCGGCGACGGCCGCGAAGACCGGGCGCCGGACCGAAACGTCGGACAGCATCATCGTGCGGCGCTCTCAGTGGCCTGGGCGCCCTGGGCGCCTTGCCCGCGTCCGGCTCCGGCGACGCTGACAGGCGCGCCGGGCTGGATGCGATTCAGGCCTGAACCGACGATACGATCGCCGACCTCCAGACCGGACAGAATTTCGACGAAGCCGTTCTCGACCACGCCGGTCTCGATCTCCACACGCTGGGCCGTCGTGCCCTGCGCGCCGGGGGCGATACGATAGACGAAGGCGCCCTCGCCCTCATACTGAACGGCGGACTCCGGCGCGGCGGGCGCTTGGCGCTGGCCCTGCTGCACCGCGACGCGCAGCAGCATGCCGGGGCGGATGCGACCGCCGGGATTGGAGAACTCCGCGCGGGCGGTAGCGGCGCGGGTGGTTTCGTTCACGCGCGTATCGATCAGGGCGATCCGCCCTTGGAACGGCGTGTCGCCATAGGCGTCGGCCGTGGCGGTGATCGACACGCCGGCGCGCAGGACGTTCAGGTAACGCTCGGGCAATGGGAAATCGACGCGAATGGTCGATGTGTCGTCCAGGGTCGCAATAACCGCACCCGGATTGATCAGGGTTCCGGGCGTTACCGTCGTCAGGCCCAGGGTCCCGGCGAAGGGCGCGCGGATGACACGGTCGCCGCGCCGCGCCTGCGCTGCGTCCAGCGATGCGCGTGCGGTCTCCAGCGCCGTCTCGGCCTGTTCCAGCAGCACCTGCGGGGCGATCCCGCGATCCGCCAGCGCCTTGTATCGATCACGCTCGCGCTGCGCCTGAGCGACGTTGGCGCGCGCCTCGATGATGGCCGCGTCCTCTTCCCGCGCCTGCAACTCGACCAGAGGCGCGCCCGCCGAGACCGTCTGCCCGTCCGTGAACAGAACACGGGTGATCAGTTCAGTGGTCGAAGAGGTGATATTGACCGACCTCTGCCCCCTTGCGACGCCCAGGACGCGTATCTGATCCGAGAACTGGCGTTGGGACACGGTCGCCTCGGACACCTGCTGCCCGCCCCGGCGTCCACCGCCCGGCCCGCCAGCAGCCTCATCGTCGGCGAACGCCACCTTCAGCACGGCGGCGAGAACCATCAGCCCCAACAGCACAGCTGCGGCGATCAGGAAGAAGTGGCGTTTTATCACGCAACGGTCTTTCGATATCAGAGGACGCGCACGCTTAGCGGCTTCTCCACCGTGCGCAAGATTACCTATTGGTAACGTCGTGTACGACGAATTCCGTCGCACAGATGACCCTCAAAATCTGCGCCAGATCGCCACAACCGGTCCCTGCACAATCGCCGTCTCCCGGCCCGCCACCGTCTGTCGCCAGCCCGCCTGCACGCTCCAGTCGCCGAAGTCGCGGGTCACCGAGGTTTCCACCGACAACCACCGCGCTCCGCCGTCCGCGGCGCCGCCGAAAGCCTGGCCCATCACCAGCCAATCCTGCCCGATCCTGCCGCCGATCGTAGCGTCCACGCGGGTTTCGTCGGGTAGACCGTCACGCAGACGACGCGCCGCCTGCACCTCGACGAACGATCGATCCATACCCCAGCGCCCCCCGACGGAACCCAGTGATCGACCGACAGATAGGCGCGCCTCCCAGTCGTGCTCGCCGACGCCGGGCGCGGCGTAACCGGCGTTGCGGCCCTGCCCCGCCCGAGCGTAGCCGCCATACAGGCTGACGGCATTGTGATCATCTCGCCAGACTTGCCATGTGGCTCCGACCTCGATCGGTCCCCGACCTTCGTAGTCGACGAAGGCGTCTTCCCCTCGTTGCCAATCGGCCTTCAGTTGAAGCGTCAGCCGGTCGGTCAGTCCGTATTCGGCAAACAGGCCCGCCGTCCGGTCCGTTCGATCCACTTCTAGCGGCCGCCTCTCGCCTGCGGGATCAAACCCCTCTTCGGCCCGCATGTCCTCATACTTGACGATCGCCTGTCCCTGGCCTTTGGGCTGAGTCCAGGCTCCGGCGGAGGCCGTACTCGCCAGGCCTGCGAGGGCGGCCGCCACCCCGGCGACCGCCCCGGTTTGACCTAGGCGTCGTAGCCTGGCGACTTCCGATCCAGTTGTCGCAAGGCCCCCGGCCAAGCGAGCGCCGATATGAAGCCGATCCCACGCCCCTGCTCCTTCGTCTCCGCCTGGGCGTGATCCGGCGCGATCAGCACATGTTCGCGACCGCCGGCCAGGGCGGCCACCTGCTGCGCGCAGGCCCTTTCCAGGAAGAATATCCCGATCCATGCCTGCGCCGCCGTCTCCCCGACCGCGAGCGTGCCATGATTTCTCAACAGCATCAGCGGCTTATCCCCTAGATCGGCCACCAGACGTTCACGCTCGTCATGATTCAGGGCCAATCCCTCATACCCATGATACGCAACTTGATGCTGCAGTAAACACGCGTTCTGGCTGAGCGGAAGCAGGCCATGCTGCTGCGCCGCCACGCCCACGCCGCTGACGGTGTGCAGATGGATCACGAACTTCGCATCCTCGCGCGCCGCATGGACCGCCGAATGAATGGTGAAGCCCGCCGGATTGATGAAGTTCGTCGTCTCCTGAACGATGTTCCCGTCCAGATCGACCTTCACCAGGCTCGAGGCCGTCACCTCGTCGAACATCAGCCCATAGGGGTTGATGAGGAAGTGATGCTCCGGCCCCGGCACGCGCATCGAGATATGGGTGTAGATCAGGTCGGTCCAGCCCATCCGCGCCACCAGGCGGTAAAGGGCGGCCAGTTCGACACGAACCTGCCACTCGGCTTCGGACACACGGGTTTTCAACGCGGGGCTGGCGCCATCGGCCATAGGGTTCCTCCTGGGTTCAACATGCCTCTGACGGGCTTTGCCGGACCGTCCTCCCGCACCCGCCGTCCGTCAAGCGGGGGACTGAAGACGGCGCCGTTAACCTTCGCCTTTTAGCTTCCGTTAACCGCGCCTTCACGACACGGATTCTAATGTGCTGGGTGTGAGCTTACTGCGTCCGGGAGTCGCCGTGTCCGCTGCCCTTCGAATGCCGACGTCTGCGGCGGTCGCGACCGACCTTTCCGCGACGGACCTCCTCGATCTGGCGCGCAGCAAGGCTCCCGACGATCGCCTGCGTCTTCTCTCCGGCGTCATCAGTCTTTGCGAAGCCGCGGCCCCATCCACGCCGATGCCGCCCGTGCTCGGCGAGATTTTCCTGACCCTGGCCATCCAGGCCGAGCGGGACATTCGCCAGCAGCTTGCCGAACGTCTTGCCTCCGTCGATTGGGCGCCTCTCGCCCTGATCGAAATGCTGGCGCTGGACGAAATCGACATCGCCGCCCCGATCATCGCCGCCAGTCCCGTGCTTAAGGACGCCGCCTTGATCCGCGTCCTGGTCGAGACCACGCTAGAGCACCAGATCGCCGTCGCACGCCGCCCCCACCTCTCGAGCGGGGTCGTGGACGCCATCCTGGACCAGGCCGATCCGATCACCATGACCGCCCTGGCCTCGAACCGCAGCGCAGATATCGGCGAGGCGGCGATGCACCGACTGGTCGAACATTCGCGCCGCATCGCCGGCCTGCGCGCGCCCCTCACCCGTCACCCGCGTCTGAGCGAATCGCTCGCCCACGAGCTCTATCAATGGGTCGGCCAAGCGCTGCGCCAGTCGATCGGCGAGCGGTTCGAGATCGACGACCGCCTGCTGAACGCCGCCGTGCGCGCCGCCTCCGCGAATGCGGCCCGTAATCCGACATGGCGCCCAATTCCGAACGAACGCAGACTCGAGGATCGCGAGCGCCAAGAGATGGAGCGTCGCCTGATCGAAAAGCTGATGGCTGCGGGTCAACTTCGCCCCGGCATACTGATCCGCGCCCTGCGTGAACAACGCCTAGGCTTGTTCGAACAGGCCCTTGGGCAACTCGGAAACTTCACCCCGGCCCAGATCCGCAGCGCCGTCTATGCGCCGACGGCCGAGCCGCTCTATCTCGCCTGCCTTGCCGTCGGCATGGACAAGGCCGTCTTCCCCTCCCTGCTGGCCGAGGTGCGGAAACTGGCGGACGGCCTGCCCGGCGACGGCGGCTGGACCACCACCCCGATGAACAGCCATTCGGCCGCCCGCGCCTTTCGTCAGATGATGGAAAACACCGCGGCCGTTTGACTTCGCGGTCAAGCTGGGGCTCACGTTCGACGTGACCCAAACCCCTTCCGTCCCCGCCCTGGCCTTCACCGCCAGCGACCGCCCCGAAGCCCAGGCGGCGCGCCAGGCTCTGATCGCGCGCTATGGCGCGGTGCCCGAAGAAGAGGCCGACGTCATCATCGCCCTGGGCGGCGACGGACAGATGCTGGAAACCCTGCACGGCAACCTGCGCCGCCGCACCCCCGTCTACGGCATGAACCGGGGTTCGGTCGGCTTCCTGATGAACGACTATGACGAAGACGACCTGATCGCCCGCGTCGCCGCCGCCGAACGCACCGTCATCCACCCGCTTCAGATGGACGCCTGGACCGAGAGCGGCGAGGTTCACACCGGCCTGGCCATCAACGAAGTCTCCTTGCTGCGCCAGACGCGTCAGAGCGCCAAGCTGAAGATCACCGTCGACGACCGGGTGCGGCTGGACGAGCTGTCCTGCGACGGCTGCCTTGTGGCGACGCCGGCCGGATCCACGGCCTATAACCTGTCGGCCCACGGCCCGATCATCCCCCTGGACGCCCGCATACTGGCCCTGACCCCGATCAGCGCCTTTCGCCCCCGACGCTGGCGCGGCGCCCTGCTGTCCCATGGCGCCAAGGTGCGATTCGACGTGCTGGAGGCGGACAAGCGCCCGGTCTCCGCCACCGCCGATAATTTCGAGGTCCGACGCGTGTCGCGGGTCGAGGTGCGCGAGCGGCGCGACGTCGCTCTGACCATGTTGTTCGACGCAGGCCGATCCTTCGACGAACGGGTCATGACCGAGCAGTTCACCAACTGAAGCCCCCCTTATACGGCTTCTTAAGGCGGCAGAGCTAAGCTCCGCCCAAATTCTATGGAGGTCCGCCATGAGCGATCCGGCGAACGTCAAGCCCAATACGCCGTCTCTTCGCCCCAGGATCGGGGGCGGTTTCGGCATCAACGCCGACGCCATCGCCCGGGCTGAAGAAGCGCTGAAAGCCATGGCGGCCCAGTTCGGGCAGTGGCTCAACGACGAGATCGTCAAACTGGATCAGGCCCAATCCGACATCCGCGAAAAAGGCCTGACGGCCGAAACCGCCGAAGCCCTCTACTTCCGCGCCCATGACCTGAAGGGCCTGGGAACCACCTACGAATATCCGCTGGTGACCCGTATCGCCGGTTCGCTGTGCCGGCTGCTGGACGACGCTGCGGCTCGGGCGGAAGCCCCGCTGACCATCGTTCACGCCCATGTTGATGCGATCCGCTCCGTGGTCCGCGACCAGATCAAGACCGACGAAAACCCCACCGGCCGCGTCCTGGCGGAATCCCTCGAAGCCGAGGTCTCTCAGCACAAGTCCCGCTGAGCCTTCTGGATTGAATACCGCTAAGGGGCCGTCTGCAGACGGCCCCTTTTTGCTGAGCCTCGCGCGGGTTCAGGCGGCGGAGGCGGCCATCTGCGTCGGACGCATCGGCGCCTGGTCCAGCCGCTCCATCAGATAGGCCAGGTCATCGCGTGGCACGTTGGGCCGTTGGGTCATGAACCGCTCCAGCATCCGCTGACGGAAGACGTCGCTCGACGTATCCACGCCTTCGGCCGACAGCGCCCTCCAGGTGTCGACGCCGGCGCGGAAGGCCTGGAACAGGCGCGGCGGCAGTCCCGCCCGGTCATAGATGGCCTTCAGTCCCAGCGGTCCGGCGTCATGGATCATCAGCCAGGCCCGGTGATGCGGCGTCGCCGCCAGCTCGGCCAGGCCATGTTCCAGCATCGTCATCTGCCCGCGCGCCAATCCACGCAGCAACAGCGAGGCGTTCAGGACCTTGCGCAGGTTCAGCTGCGCCATGAAGGCCGGCAGGTCGGCGCTGGACGCGGCCTGTTCGACCAGATCGATCGTCGCCCGCTCGCGCGAATATTGCGCCAGTCGAATGGCCGTCTCGGGAGCAACCGCATGGCGCGAGACCAGATGTTCCCGCACCGTCTCGCTGGCCAGCTCGATCAGCCGCTCGGTAATATGGAGCGGCAGCACCTGACGATAGGCGACGGCGGCCACCACCTCGCCCGACTCCGGGAAACGATCCACGATCACGCCCAGGGCGCGCTCGGACAAGTCGGCGTTGTCATTGGCCGCCAGAACCCTGACCGCCTGCTCGTTCCCCTCGTCAGCCAGAGCCTGGGACACGTCGCGAGACACGCTCGGCCGTCCAGCGACGGCGATCTGGCGCAGGGCCGAACCGGCGCGCACGATCTCGATCAGATCATCGTCGCTCAGCGCCGGCGAGGCGCCGATGATCGGCAGGGCGATACTGTCCAGATCCGCCGCCAGACGTCGCGCAACGTCATTAGGTATCAGGTCCGAGGACTTGAGGGTCACGGCCATGGCCCGACGCACCAATTCGGCCGCATCATTGGCCAGCAGACGCACGATCTTCTGCGCCGCCTCCCGCTCACGGTCGTCCAGCTCGGCCCGATCCATGTTGCGGCACAGCTTGTGGGCGGCCTCGGCGCGCTCGTCCTCATCCACCGCCTTGACCAGGCGTTGGATGTCCATTTCGGTAAGGCGGGCGCGGAAGGCGGTCATGGACGGCTCGTCAGGGAATCGGGCTTGCCGACATCATGACCCTGCCATGCTTAACGGTCGGTTTACCATCAACGCCTGCCGCTCTCAGGTCGAATCCTTGCCGCTGGGGGAAAACGCCCCGCCGAACCCCGCCCCTGACGATCCGTCCTGCCCCAGCAACAGGGCCAACAGCCCCTGCTCCTGTTTCAGCCGATCCAGGCGCGCGGCCAGGGCCTGATCGCGGTCGCTCAGCTCAGGCGTGGGCGAGCGGGTCTCGCCGATCCCGGCCGCCGGCGCGCCATGGCCGGCGGTGCGTTGCAGATTGGCGTGAACCTCGGCGACCGTGGCCGCCCGGCCGTCCTTGTAGAAGATGCTGCGATTGGCCCGCGCCGCCTCGGGAAACAGCGCGACGGCGCTGCCGCCGGGATTGCGGTCCATCGCCGTCATCAGATTGGCCGCGCCCGCCGGCCCCAGGAAGTGCGCCGCGTAAAGGTCCCCCGCCCCCGGCTCCTTGCCGGTCCGGCCGCGCAGATAGGCGGCGTTCGACGCCGTCAGCTCCGCCGCCATGGTAGAGGCCGCATGGGGGTCGAACCTCAGATCCAGCACCACATTGCGCGCCGATCCCTCGACCCGCCAGCGCCCGTCCGACCCCCGGTGGATCAAGTCGGCGTACTGCCCATAGCCGTGCTGGGCGCCGTGCTGTTTGACGGTGCCCAGCCAGGTCTGTTCGATGAATTGAAACAGGCCCGCCGCCGACGAGGTCGGCGCCTTGGCCGACGGATTCATCGCGCTCTCGCGACGCGCCGTCTTGATCAGAAAATCATAATCCACGCCCACGGCGGTCGAGGCGCGCCGGATGGCCGCTTCTACGCCGCCTGAAGATGGAATCGCTCGGATGCCCATGACAGGCGCAGCCTCGTCGAACGTGGTTAATCAACCCTTAATCGTTAACGGCCGCGTTAACCAGACCTGGGGATCGACGTTGGTCGACCTCCGAAACTTCGCCGCAAACTCGCCACAAGCTGCGCGCTCACTTTCGGTTACGGGCGCTGCGGGGGCGGTGAACGAGGGAGTGTCGACATGATGATCCGTGCCGCCGGGGGACCCGGCGCAATCAGCCCCATCGACTTCGGGGAACGCAGAAAACCTCTTCCGCGCTGGATGTGGGCCGCAATCGGCCTGTCCGTCGTGGCCCATGTCGGGGTGGGAGTGGCGCTCTATAATCAGCGGTTCCAGTTGGACCAGCAACTGACCCAAGGCGTCATCGAAGACCCTATTGTCGATATCTTCGTCGAGCGACCGAAGCCCAAGCCCCTTCCCCCGTCTCAGAAGACCGCCGCGCCGCCGACGCCGATCCATGACCCCATCCTCAAGGCGCCGCCGACCGTCGAGACCGTGCCTTTGACGCCGCCGGACAAGACCGCCGAGACGGCGCCGTCCGGCCAGGTGATCGTCAGCACGGCGCCGAAGGGCGTCGAAGGTGGAACGGCGACGACCGAGACGCCGCCGATCCGCGCTGTCTCGGTCATCAACAATCCGACCTGGGCGAGTCGTCCGTCCGAGGCGCAGATGGCGCGCGCCTATCCGTCGCGCGCGGCCGACAACGGCCTGT
>JBKBXN010000003.1:267-46481 GCA_046314055.1 Brevundimonas sp. | reverse complement strand
GCCGAGCTCCCCGCCCTGCTGGCTCTGCGCCGCACCAGCGTCAACGCGGCCTGTCAGGCCCTGCGCCGCGCCGGCGTCATTCGTATCTGCCGTGGACGGACCATCATTCTGGATCGTGAAGAACTCGCTCAGGCGGGGTGCCACGCTCCGGCTTTCGACAGTCAGCAAGACGGCGCGACGAAAGAGATTTCGGGCGCCTGATCTGCGCCTTCAGGCCGCGCTCGGATGCACGGAGTCCTCGACCGCCAGTTTATGCAGCAGGCGGATCGCTGCGTCCGGGTCCGTCCGAGACGCCTCGACGACTTGGTGCATCAGGGTGGCGTAGGATGGGGTCAGACGCGGCGCCGACATCGACCAATCCTGAAACAGGCGCGATGCGACCTGAACCTGTTGCACCATCTCGATTTCGCAATGTCGGCTATCCAACTCCAACCGTCGCATCAGGCGCCCGAGCGCCTCGGCCGGTCCTTCCATGGCCTGGAAGAACCAGCCGTCGTCGAAGACAAGGCTGCCGGTGATGTGATCGCGACTGTTGTTCCGCTCGGACACGGCCAAAATGTCGGCGATCAGCGCAAGGGACGGCTGGAGGGTGTTCGCCCTGCTGCGGTAGGCCCAGCGCTCCAGTTTGATGATCTGCGCTGGGGGAGAGGCGACAGGGACTTTCAACCGGCCGGTTCCGCGGCGGCCGAAACGGACTGGATCACAGGCTTCTCCAGTCGTTCCGAAAGCCGACGATAGGCGGCCAAAGCCTGCCCCACGACCTGGTCCATATTATAGTAGCGATAGGTGGCCAGCCGTCCGACGAAACTGACGTCCGGCCGCGCTAGGGCCAGCGCTTCGTAGCGCTTAAAGAGCGCCTGGTTTTCGGGGCGTGGCACCGGGTAGTAGGGATCGCCCTCGGCCGAAGGATATTCGTAGGTGACGCTCGTCTTCGGATGGATCTGGCCCGTCAGGTGTTTGTACTCGGTGACGCGGGTCTGGGGCGTCGCTTCGTCGGGATAGTTGATGGTAGCCACGGCCTGGGCGTGCGGCTGGTTCAGGGTCGCGTGTTCGAACCGCAGCGAGCGATAGGGCAGCCGGCCATAGCGGTGGTCGAAGAACTCGTCGATCGGGCCGGTGAAGACCAGATGTTCGACATCCACCTGTCCGGCAACCTCGCGATAGTCGACGCCGGTGCGGACCTCGATGTTCGGGTGTTCAAGCAGCCGCTCGAACATGCGCGTGTAACCTTCAAGCGGCATGGCCTGGAAGACATCGGTGAAATATCGGTCATCGGTGTTAGTGCGCGTCGGCACCCGCGCCGTAACCGAGCGGTCCAGTTCGGACGGGTCGAGACCCCATTGCTTGCGCGTATAGCCGCGGAAGAAGGTCTCGTAGAGTTCGCGACCCACGGCGGAGACCACGACGTCCTCGGAGGTCTTGATCGGTGAAACCGGCTCGGCGCGCGCCTCCAGCCAGGCCGCCGCTTCCGCGTCCGTGCTCAGCCCGAGGCCATAGAGTTGGTTCAGGGTCGTGCGGTTGATCGGGATCGGCGTCTGCTGATCGCCGACTTGGGCCAGGACGCGGTGCTCATAAGGCCGCCAGCGCGTGAACCGCGACAGATAGGCGAACACCTCGACTGAGTTGGTGTGGAAGATGTGCGGCCCATAGCGGTGGATCAGCAGGCCGGCCGCATCGAGTTCGTCGTAGGCGTTGCCGCCGATATGCGGGCGTCGATCAACCACCAGGACGCGCTTGCCGCTCTCGGACGCGAGCCGTTCGGCCATGACCGCGCCGGCGAATCCGGCGCCGACGACAAGCACGTCAAAGTCTTTGCGCGGCGCGCTGCGTCGGGCCGGAGCACGGTCGGTCGAGGCGGGGGCGCGGGTCCGCGTCACCCGGTCGAGCTGGGCGGTCATGCGCAGGAGCGTCTGATCCCAGGAGAGTTCGGCCAGCGCGCTGTCCACATCTTGCAACCAAGCCGAATGGGGGCCGCGCGCCAAGGCCAGGGCGGCGTCGCAGGCGCCGATGAAGGCTTCAGGGGTGTCGGCGATTTCGACCCCTGACAGGTCGCCATAGTGGCGCACGACGTCGCGGATGGAGGTCGACACCACCGGACGGCCGGCCGCGAGATATTCCGGCGTCTTTGTGGGGCTGATGAAGCGCGTGGACTCGTTGAGGGCGAACGGCATCAAGGCGACATCCCAGCCGGCCAGAATGCGGGGCAGATCGGCGTAGGCCACATTGCCCGGATAGGTCAGATTAGGTCGGCGCGGCAGGTCGCTCTCGGCGATCTTCACCACGGGGCCGACGACGACGATCGACCAGTCCGGCCGCGCATCGGCGACGGCGGCGAGAAGGTCGAGGTTCATCCGCTCGTCGATGACGCCGTAGAAGCCGAATGTCGGGCGCTCGTCACGCGCCACGTCCATGCTGCGCGCCTGGCCGAAATGGTCGCGGTCGACGCTGGACGGGAACGGATGAATGTCGGCGTGAAGGTGTTGCTTGGCCTCGAACAGGCTGTGGCCCCCGGTGAAGACAAGGTCGGCGTTGGCGATCAACTCCTGCTCCAGCGGCCTCAAGCCTGCCGGGGCGAAGCGGAAATTGGCCAGCTCGTCCATACAGTCATAGACGACGGCGCCCGCCGCGATGTGACGCGAGATCGGCAGCATCATGGGCGTGTAATACCAGAGCACCGGGAGATGGACGCCTTGGGTCGACAGCAGGTCGTCCAGCAGGTTGCGCAGACGGACGTCGATGTCGGCGGGCGTCAGGCCCTCGGGCAGGATCGGGGTGGCGACCAGAACGCCGCCGGACGGGGCGGGCGTAAGGCGGAAGGCGGCTTCGGCCCCAGACTCGAAGATCGGCTCCTCGACATAGATGACCGGCCGCGTGGCGGCGAGCCGCGTCATCAGATGCTGGGGGCGCTGAAAGACGAAGTCCCAACGCAGATGGGAGAAGCAGACCACGGGGGGACGTGGCGCATTGCTCTGGCGAAGGGAAACGACGGAGGTTGCGGGATCCGGAGCGGCCATGAACGCGTCTTTCGGCAAGAGGGAACGGGTGTCTGAAGGATGGGAAGGCGGTGGAGTTCGGCGGGCATCGAGGGTCAGTCGCGCGGGTTCGGTCCACCAACCCCGGACGGGCGTCGCGAAACCGTCGCCCGTCGCGAGGGCCGCGACGAAGGCCGCCAGTGGGGTCGGAGCAAGAGCGCCGTCAGAGATGGCGAAGGCGCCCGGCTCGTAGCGGTGATCCGGGCCCGTCAGCAGTTGGTCCCAACCTGCCGACCCGAGCAGGGCCCAGACGGTGACGGCCTCGACCGGAACGCCGGACCGGCGAGCAGCGCTGGCCTCCTCCCAACACTGGGCCAGCCAGCCGATCTGTTCGTCGGCGCTGCAGCCAAGATGGCATTCGGTGACGGCGACGGGGCGATCATAGCGCTGGGCCAGGTCCGCAAGCCCCTCGCCCCATCGGGGGCGCCAGGTCTCCAACGCTCGAACGGTCTCGACATCGGCATAGGCCAGGTCGCCGTTGCCGCCGTGCGTGGCGGGGGGATAAAGCGAAAGCCTGTGATCCAGGAAACGATCGCTCGTGACATAGGCGTTCATGCCGATCACGTCGGCCGGGCAGGGCTCGGCGCGAAGCGAGTCCAGCCTGTCGGACAGGCCCATATCGTTCAGCATCGGACGCAGGGGATGGTCGCCGTCGACCTGGCCCGCCAACAGGTCCCAGCTCATGTAGCGACGCTGATTTTCAAACGCCGCCTGCGGTTCGCATGGCGGGGTCGCGGTGATATGGCCGAAGTCCTCGGTCTGGATCAGCCGGGCGTCGGGCACGACGCCACGGATCGCCCTCATAGCTGCAGCGGTTCCATCGATCTGGTTCAGCAAGGCGTTCCAGAACGTCGCGTCGTCACGCCGATGGGGGCTCCAGTGGCCGTAGAGACAGCTGAACCGCGCTGTCGTCAGCGGCTCGTTCACCGGGGTCCAATCCCGCACCCAGGGATAGCGCGCGGCGACACGTCCGGCGAAGGCCGCTAGGCCTATGGCGAAATCTGGCGTGGTCAGTTCAGCCCAAACGGGTCCAGAGCCATGATGGACCAGGCCGACGATGGGTCGGATGTCCAACTGCGCCAGCCGGGCCATATAGGCGTCCGCCCAGGTCCAGTCATGGACGCCCGGCGCCACCTCGATCCGCTCCCACAGCAGCGGCGCGCGCAGAACGCGCAGACCCAGGGCGTGGAACTGATCCAGGTCTGAGAGCCGGTCGTGATGTCCGGTCATCCGCATCTGATCGATGACCTGTTCGCCGACGCGATTGACCGTGCATTCGACGCCGCCCCAGAGTTCGGGCGCGTCCGACCTCACGATGCGACCACGGCGAGCTGCGGCCGGAAGCCGAAGCGGGGCGCGCGTCGCCAGGCCACTGCGCTGGCCACGATGGCCGACAGGGCGGCGATATGCGGTTGCCAGCCCAGACGTTCCGCGGCCCTGCGGCAGTCCGCCACCAGGGCCGGAGGGTCGCCGGCGCGGCGCGCGCCGATTTGATGCGGGGAGGGGCGGCCGGTCGCCTGTTCCACGGCGGCCAGAACATCGAAGACGGAATGGCCTCGCCCCCCACCCAGATTGAGGGCCAGAAACGGCTCGCGCCCCAACGGCAGGTCCAGGGCCAGACAGTGGGCGCGGGCAAGGTCAGAGACGTGGACATAGTCCCGCAGGCAGGCGCCGTCCGGCGTTGGGAAGTCCGCGCCGAACACCGTCAACGCTGGACCAAGGCCCAGCGCCGCCTCGATCGCCAAGGGAATCAGATGGCTTTCGCAGCTATGGGCCTCGCCCAGATCGCCATCCTCGTCCGCTCCCGCAGCGTTGAAATAGCGCAGGGCGACCCCTTCCAGCCCGTAAGCGCGCGCGTGGGCCGCGATCATCCGCTCGGCCGCCAGCTTGCCGTCGCCATAGGGATTGATCGGAAGGGTCGGCGCGGACTCCGACAGGCGTTCGTCCACCGCGCCGGTGGGCTGACCATAGACGGCGGCGGTCGAGGAGAAGACAATCCGGCGCACGCCGGTCTCGCGCATGGCCCATAGCACGGCCGCGACGCCGTTGACGTTGATGTCCCAGAAGGGGGCGGGATCCGCTGTGGAGCGTCCGACCTCGATCAGACCGGCGAAATGGATGACGCCGCTCACCCCATAGTCGTTCATCACCTCCACGAGATGGTCGCGGTCGCGCACGTCCCCGACCACCAACGGCCCCCACTGAACGGCCGCGCGATGCCCGTTGCTGAGGTCGTCGTAGACGACGGGGGTGATGCCGGCCTTGTGCAGGGCTTTGGCGGTGTGCGCGCCGATGTAGCCGGCGCCGCCGGTTACGAGGACCGAACGTAAAGGTGTCATGGGGGCTCCTGCCAAAGGAGCGCCACGACGCGGCTCACGTTCCGAAAGTCAGGTGTCGGTCACAGCCTGTGGCCGTATGCGATGAATAATAGACGTATCCCTGCGTATCCCGTCGTCAGGCCACGAGCCGCCTAGGATGGTCGGGCTGAAATGCGATGGACACGCCTCTAGCCGCGAGCGGACGACCGACGAGATCCTTCAGTCGGGCGAACGCCGTGGGGCTGGTGCAGAGGATGCGCCGTTCATCGGGTTCCCATCTGGCGTGATCCAGGTAGCTTACCGCCGCGCCTTCCCCCGCGATTTTGACGACCGCCTGGCGAATGTCGGCCTGGGCGAACGGGATGAGCCGCGCCGGCGTCCCGGCGCCGCCATCTGGTCGTCGGCTTTCGGCGGCGCGAAATCTCTTAATGGGTTCATAAAGGTATTGTCGGTCACCGGTGACCGGTTTTCGTGCCGCAGATGTCCGCTTTTCTGGCGTTTGAGCGGTCGCCTGTGGCCGCTTTTTGCGGGTTTGATCGGTCGCAGATGTCCGGTTTTGCGGCGCCTCGGCCGCTTCGTCGGGAACGGTTGCGCGGCAGATGTTGGTGCGGCCGCGTCCCCGGCGGACCTCGACCTCCAGATAGTCGGCGGTCTGAAGCTCTTCGAGCAGGCGGCGCAGTTGACGGGGGCTGACGCCCAGGCTGGTGGCCATGCTCTCCTGGCCGCGCCAGGCGCCGCCCTCGCAGGGGTTCAAGTCGTGGAGGATGAAGCCGGCGACGGCTTTGGCTTGGAGGCTGATCTTGGGATCGCTGGCGATGCGCTGATGCCAGGCCAGTTTTTCGGCGACGAAGTTCTCGGGATCGAGGCGGCAGCTCATTTGTGTGCCTCCGACGTTGCGACCGGGCAGGGCAGGGGGTAGAACCGCCGCGGCCTTGAGTGTTGTGCCAAGCCCATTCGAACCCCGCCGAGCGCTGCAACGCTGGCGGGGTTTTTCGTGGCCGGGAGGTGTCCCGAGGGGTTAGCCAAACGGGAAAAATCCCTAGGGATTTCAATATGCGCCTTATACCCCGTTAGACGAAGCAAGGCGTTGAATTCACGAGAGGAAACGACTTCCTCTCTGTCCGCCACGACCATTGTTTTTAAACGAAATTTTGGTCCCGGCTCGGCGTCACCCGCCAACAAGCCCACCAACAAGCTTGCGCTTAGAAACTTGGGATTTCGGACCAGTTTCGGACGCTGTACAACGCTGATTAAGTTGCCGATGAAGTCCGACCCCCTTGGTCACGTTATCGCAATGCTTGGTTGCCCGGTTCTGCTCTGTCTTGGTGGTGGGTGGATCACATGAGGGATAAAAAGCCCTTCGGGCTGAATGTTGAGGGGGCTTTGCTTGCTTCTCTCCAGATCCATTTTCCCACCGAGGTTGTGATTCACTCGGGCGGCGGTCGCAGCGGGGTGATGGAGTATCTTCTCCCGCACGCTCGTGAGGCGAAGCTAGAGGTTTTCTCAGACGAGCAGGTACGTGGCTGGGCGCCTGTTCATCCCCCATCAGCATGCGCCACCGCGCGACACGGATCGAACGTCCACCAAGAGTAATGCCCTGCATGATTTCAACACCCCGCCGTTTTCCTCAGTGCCGCCATCGGCTGCATCAGGGCCGTGCGCCATCGGTCCGGACTTAATATTCGGCTCATCAACTTTCGCTTGCTCTTATGGTCGGCATCCCTGCGGTGTTTGACCAGCCGGCTTGTCCAAGCTTAGCCGGGGGCGGGCCTGGTGAGCGCGGACGTTCGAAAAGCCTGTGTTGTGTCAGGAGCGGCTGCAAGGCGACGCGTCCTGTGTCGGTTCGTCGAGCCTTTGCAGTGTCGTCACCCCACCCGCAACTGAGAATATCCGCGCCGAGGCCCGTGCGCAGAGGGGCAGGAGGCTGACTCGTTCTGCTGGAGACGATCAGAGATCACCCAAGCGCCTCGCGCTTGAGCCTCCCCTTTGCGCGTGATTTTCCACGAGGAACCGCGCGCGGATTCGCTTTCGTTTTGTAGGCAAAGTGAAAACGGGATATGCAGAGGAGGCGGCAATTCGCCGTCTTGGGAGACGCAGTGCATGGCGGACGGGTCCCGCGCGATTTCGCGCGATACTTCAGAGCGTCGGCGTGAAATCACGACCATGATCCGAGCCCGAGGCAGCGTTCAGGTTGCGGCCCTCTCGGATATGTTCAACGTTTCCATGCAGACGATCCGCAAGGATCTGCACTATCTTGAGGGACGGGGCGTCGCGACGCGGGCCTATGGGGGGGCGATCAGCACCGAGGTGGTCAACGCCCCCGTCGAGCCGGCCATCGAGACCAAACGGGTCAGCCACACCGAAGCCAAAGAGCGTGTGGGCAAGCTGGCGGCCGGCATGGTCGGGCCGGGCGATTCCATCATGCTGGATTCCGGCACGACAACCTTGCAGATCGCGCGTTTCCTGCCTGACGACGAGGACCTGACCGTCGTTACGAACGACTTAGACATCCTGACGGTGCTTGCCCAGAAGCGAAAGATAAAGATCGTCATGCTGGGCGGGGAGCTGCGACGGCGGAACATGGCCTTCTATGGGGCCCAGACCGTCGCAGCTTTGGACGACCTGTTGTTGGACAAGCTGTTCCTGGGCGTGGACGGGCTCGACATCGAGCGGGGCGTCACCACCCACCACGAGCCCGAGGCGCAACTGAACCGCCGGATGGTCGAAACCGCACGCGAAGTCATCGCCGTCACCGACGCCTCCAAGTTCGGCAAGATCTGCCTGCACCGCATCATCGACGTGGCGGACCTCGACGCCCTGATCACCGACACCGGCGCGCCGGCCTATATCGACGAGGCCGCGGATCGGCTGGGGTTCCGGCTTCACAAGGCCTGAGGCGCCGCTCGGACGCCTCAGCGTCGCAGGGCCGCATCGCCCCAGGTGACGACGAGGGGGAGGTCGCTGGTCAGAGTCTCAGACCGGGCGACGATCTCCACGATGCCCACGCCGCTGATGTCGGCGGACAGCGGGGCGGGCGTTGCGCCAAAGCCCATGGGCGCGCTTTCGGCGAGGAGCCGACCGTCGCCATAGACGGCGAAGCGCACCGAATCCCGGGTGTTGCGTGTGGAGTCGTCCACGCCGACGCTGGCCTGAAAGCGAGTATAGCCCGCGTTGCGCACTTCCAGGCGCGAGTTGGTCAGCACGCCGATGCCGGTGTCGAAGCCGTGGCCCGAGATCCTAAGCGCCTCGTCATAGGGGGTGGCGTCGGCCTGGGCGCCGCCCCAGCCGGCATAGGTCGGCCGCTCGCCCGAACCGCGGGTCTCTCCCCAGGCGTTGCGCATCCGGTGCACGACGGGATCGGGCTCCGGCGCGACGACGCCGTCGATCGCCACATTCACATCGCCCGGGATCTCGGAAAGATAAGCGCCGTCGGCGAGCTGGCGTTCGCCGGCCGCCTGGAACACCAGGGTCTGACGAGGGGCGAGGGTAAAGGTCGTCTCGTCCGTGAAGGTCGAGCTCGTCTTGTCCCAGAGGTCCCGCATTTGGATGGGCGCGCCGGCGACGAACTTCAGCTGGGCCGCCGTCAGGGTGACGTCCGTCTCAGCCAGACCCCGGTTGAACAGGGCCACGGCCTTGTCGCCGGTCGACAGCGTCTTGACGATGATCTGCACGTCGTCCGAGGCGTAGGCGATGACGCCCTGATGGCCGCCGGGGTCCTGGTTCAGCCGCACGAGGTCGGCGTTGCCCCAGATGTCCATCAGGCTCTGCGGCGCCTGGCGCAGGTCGTAGCTGATCAACAGCGGCGCATTGATCATGGCCCAGAGGGCGAAGTGCGACCGGGCCTCGGTCAGGTGGTCCTGATCGAAGTCGCCGTGGCCGACGAAGAGGATGTCCGGGTCATTCCAGGCGCCCGGCTTGGCGTAGAGGGCGCGGGTCGAGGCGCTGTCGAAATTGTGCAGCATCCGCGTCCAGGTCGGGGTGATGTCGCCGCTGGTGCGCCACAGATGGCCGACGTCCTTGCCCCAGGACCGGACATTGGCCGAGCCCCAGTTGCAGATGGCGAGAATATAGTCGCCGTCCGGATTGTGCCGGGCCAGGGCGTCGGCGACCTGCTCATACAGGGCTTGCACGGCGGAAACGTCGGTCCGGTTGATCGAGACCTGGTCGATCAGGGGCGGCACGGGCGTGTAGCCGTGCTCGGCCACGAGCGGGTTCTCGGGACCGTAGACATTTATGCCGCAGGCATCGACCTTGATGTAGTCGAAGCCCCATTCGGCGAAATACAGACCGATGTCCTGATCCACATGGCCGTGAAGGCCGACTTCGCGCTCTGCGGTCGTGCCTTCCGGGAGATTCGGTGAATGAAGGTCATAGGCCTGCGAGCAGGCGTTGCGCCCGATGTCGGTGTAGATGCCGGCCTTCAGGCCCATCGCGTGCAAGGCGTTGGTGAAGGGCCGGAAGCTGGAATCCGCGTCCTCGATCTCCGCGGACGGAAAGATGGCGGTGCGGATCTCCAATCGGCCGTCCGGCTGGCGGCGCCTCAGCCACCAGCCGTCGTCGATGTTGACGTAGGTGTAGCCCAGCTTGGATAGCCCGCGATCGACCATGGCCTGGGCCGCGCCCAGGACCTTGGCTTCGTCGACTTCGGTGCGGAAGGCGTTCCAGGAGTTCCATCCCATGGGCGGGGTGCGCGCCTGAGACCGCTCGGGGATCGACCATGCGCCCGTGGCGGCCAGGGGGTCTGGCAGGGGATCGGGCAGGGAGCCGGTCTGGGCGAGGGCCGGCCAGGCGAGGCTCAGAAGGCCGCAAGCCGCGACGGACGTCAGGAGGGCGCGCACGGTCATGGAAGGCTCCGATCAGCGGTCGGAATGGGAGAAGAAGACGCGCCGCGCATTGGCGGAATAGATCTTGTCGATCACCGACCGGGGCAGGGCGAGCCCCTTCGCTTCGGCGTCGATGTCATCGACACGCTGGCTGTTCCCGGTGGCCAGATAGGTCCAGTCCGATGACCAGACGTCGTGGGCCGACTGTCTGAAGGCCTGGGCGTCCTCTCCCGGATTGAGGGTCAGGTCAGTGCCGTAGAGAATGCGGTCCTGGTACTTGATGAAGAAGTCCCGCACCTTCCGATGGTCCCGCACGGACTGGTACTGGATCTGGGCCATACGGGCCGCCAGTTCGATGACGGCGTTCGGATGAGCGTCGAGAAACTTCGCCGCCTCGTCGACGCTCCACTCCAGGCTGGCCATGTGGGCGCCGACGAACTGCAGGTTCGGGTTGCGCGCCGCCATGGCGTCGCGCCTGGCCATCAGGGCCTGATAGCTCGGCATCTCGGGGTGAAGATACATGTGATATTCGGGGTGGGCCGAGAAGTAGAGCCGGTCGTTCCGGGTCGTCATCTGCTCGATCGGCAGCCAGCAATTATAGGGTTCGCCCTGGTGTGCGATCAGCGGCAAGTGGGTTGCTGCGAGATGGCTGAAGACCGGGTCGAAGCCGGCGTCGTCGATGAAGATCAGACGCCCCTCGGCGTCCCGCTCGACCATGCCGATATTCTTCCACACCTTCACGGCCACGGCGCCCCGGCGGACTTCGGCGTCGATCAAGGCCTTGGTGCGGTCCGCCCAACCGGCCTGGCCGAACCCCTGCATCGAGAAGGTGGCGGCGTAGTGAAAGCGTTCGGGGTTCGCCTGGGCATAGTGGTGCGCGACCTCGGCCTGATCGCTGATCGAGGGGAAGGCCGGGTAGTCGACATTGATCGACAGGATCTCGAAATTGTCGGCCGCCGCCTGGTCCAGGAAGGCGTCGTCTGCGGTGTTGACGTGCACATGGGCGTCGATCTTGCGCACCGTAGCAAAGTCGGCGGCCTCATAGGTCTTCGCGGCCTCAAGCGTGGTGCAGGCGGACAAGGCGCCAACGACGAGCGGCGCGGCCAAAGCCCACGACAAGCGGATATTGAACTTCATGAAGACCTCCATTCAGCCAGCCGAGGCAAACATCGAAACAAACGCTGATGTTTCGTTGTGCGTCTTTTTGTTTGCCTTTGGAAAGGAGGCTATGCAAGGTTATTTCCAATCTGATCGTCAAAAGAGGGTGCGACGATGATGACGAAACCCCTTCTGCACCGCCGCGGCTTGCTGGGCTTGCTGGGTGGAACTGTCTTGGCCGCCGGAGTGATCGGCCCTCGCCGCGCCTGGGCGGGGCCGGTGGTGGCGCGCGCGGGCGATCAGGCCCTGACGGTGGAATTCGACTCGGCCCTGAACAGCCGCCTGATCTCCAGCCTCGCCGGGCGACCCTCCGTCCTGACCGAATTCGGCGCCTCGGAAACGGTGACGCTTCAGGACGACCGGATCATCGACAGTTTCCCGTTCGTTGATCAAAATCAGGTTCCGGTCAGCGATGTCCACGGCGCGGGCGTGCGGCACACGGTGCGCGGCGTGTCTTCCGAAGGTCTGGAAAAGAGCGTCAGCCTGACCTTCTATGATCGCTATCCAGGCTTTCCCTTGGTGAAGGTCGTTTGGCGGCCCACGCGCGGCGAACCTGTCGCCATCAAGAGCTATCGTATTGGGGCGCATATTCTGAAGTCGTCCGGCGCGGGCTTCTGGTCTTGGTCCGGTTCGACCCATGACGACCGCCGCGACTGGGTTCAGCCGGTGGGCGACGGCTTCGAGCAGGCCAATTTCATGGGCATGAATGCGTCCGACTACGGATCGGGCACGCCCGTCGCCGACGTCTGGCGGCCCGACGCCGGCGTTGCTGTCGGCCATATCGAGCTGACGCCGAAACTGATCTCTCTGCCGATCATCGCCTCATCCGCCGGGGCCTCCGTGGCCTTGGAAGAGGCGCGGGCCGTGACGTTGACTCCGGGCGACGCCATGAGCTCGCTCGACGCCTTCGTCGCCGTTCACCAGCGCGACTATTACGCGACGCTCGACGCCTATCGCCGTGTAATGGCGGATCGGGGCCTGGCGGCGCCGAAGGCTCCGGACGGATCCTATGAAGCCATCTGGTGCGCCTGGGGCTACGACCGCGATTTCACCGTCGCCGAGATCGAGAGCACCTACGCCAAGGTCAAGGATCTGGGCTTCAAATGGGCGGTGCTGGACGACGGCTGGCAGACCAACGAGGGCGATTGGGCGCTGGATCCGCGCAAGTTCCGCAGCGAGGCGGATATGATCGCCTTCGCCCGCAACATTCGCGCGGCGGGCCTGAAGCCCAAGCTGTGGCTGGCGCCCCTGGCGGTCGATCCAGGATCGGACCTGCTGCACGACCACACCGACATGCTGCTGCTGGACGAGAACGGCGCGGTTCAGGACGTGACCTGGTGGAACGCCTTCTACCTGTGCCCCGCCTATCAGCCGACCCGCGACTACACCCAGGCGCTGATCCGCAAGATCATCGGGGAGTGGGGCTATGAGGGCCTCAAGCTGGACGGCCAGCACATGAACGGCGTGGCCCCTTGCCACAACCCTGCCCACAATCATGCGCGCCCGGAGGAGGCGGTCGAGCAACTCCAGAACTTCTGGAAGATGGTCTACGACACGGCTCTGGAGGCCAATCCGCAGGCCGTGGTGGAGTTCTGTCCGTGCGGGACGTCCTACGCTTTCCACAATCTGCCCTATACCAATCAGGTTCCGGCGTCCGATCCGCTGTCGTCCTGGCAGGTGCGCCTGAAGGGCAAGTCGTTGAAGGCCTTGATGGGACGCGACGCCGCCTACGCCGGCGACCATGTCGAGCTGAGCGACGGCGGCGACGACTTCGCCTCGTCCGTCGGCATAGGCGCGGTCATCTCGACGAAGTTCACCTGGCCGAACGAGGGCCGGGGCAAGGACGCCAACTTCCGGCTGACGGCTGAACGCGAGGCGGTGTGGCGCAAGTGGGCGGACGTCTACAACACCAAGATGCTGCCCAGGGGGCAATATCTGGGGGAGCTGTACGACATCGGCTTCGACAAGCCGGAAGCCCACGCCGTCGAGAAGGACGGCCGGCTCTATTACGCCTTCTATGCGCCAGCATGGGACGGGCGGATTGAGCTGCGGGGGCTGGGCGCAGGCGGCTATCGCCTGACGGACTATTTCAACGGCGCGGACCTGGGCACGGTGACCGCGCAGACCGCGCGCATTCCCGCCCGTTTCGAACGCTTCCTGCTGATCGAAGCCACCCCTATTCAAGGCTGACGCCCGTGACCGACCCGACTTCGCCTGCTGCAGCGCCCATGGTCGCGTCTCGACGCTGGCTGGTTTTCGCCCTCATGACCGTGGGCCTGTGGGGGGTGTGGGGCGCATTTGCCAGCGTTTCGGCTCAGCGCGGCTTTCCCGAAACGCTGGTCTATTGCGTCTGGGCCCTCACCATGGTGCTGCCCGCCCTTATCGTGCTGAAGCGCGAGAAATGGCGGCTGGACCGCGATCCTCTGTCGATCCTCTACGGCCTGCTGATCGGCTTGACCGGCGCCGGGGGGCAGATGGTGCTGTTTTACGCCGTGACGACCGGGCCGGCCTATCTGATTTTTCCGATCATCTCCCTGTCGCCGTTGGTCACCATCCTGATGTCGCTGGTCCTGCTCAAGGAGCGCACCTCGCGTCTAGGCGCGCTGGGCGTGGTGCTGGCCCTGGTCGCTCTGCCGCTGTTCGACTTCTCCCCCCAAGGCTTCTCCTTCTCGCAGGGCGCGGCCTGGTTCCCGCTGTCGCTGATCATCATGCTTTGCTGGGGCGTGCAGGCCTTCTTCATGAAGCTGGCCAATACGCGGATGAGCGCCGAGAGCATCTTTTTCTACATGATGCTTAGCGGTCTCCTGCTGACGCCGGCGGCGATCGCGATGACGGACTTCTCGAAACCCATCAACTGGAGCTGGGACGGGCCAGGGCTGGCTGCGGTCATACAGATGCTGAACGCCGTGGGCGCCCTCTTCCTCGTCTACGCCTTCCGGCACGGCAAGGCGATCGTGGTGGCCCCGCTCACCAACGCGGGCGGCCCTCTGGTCACGGCCGTCATCGCCTTGCTGATCGTCGGCGTCATGCCGGGTGAACTGAAGATGATCGGCCTGGCGCTGGCCTTCATCGCCGCAGCGCTTTTAGCATCGGCGCCCTAGAGGGTGCACAGAACGAAACCGTTCGTGAGGTTTCGATTTCATTGCTTTGGTTGCGTTTCGTCTCGGTTTCGTTAGAGTCGGCCCGTTACGAAAGGATTTCTCATGAAGGCGATGCTTGACCTCGTGGCCCGGCACAAATCCGGGCAGGCCTGCGGCATCTATTCGGTCTGCTCGGCGCACCCGCTGGTCCTGGAGGCCGCCTGTGTCCATGCGCTCAAGGCGGACGTCGATGTCCTTCTGATCGAGGCGACCTGCAATCAGGTCAATCAGGACGGCGGCTACACCGGGATGACGCCGGACCAGTTCCGTGACTTCGTTCACGCCATAGCCCGCGACGCCGGTCTGCCGGTCGAGCGCGTGGTCCTGGGGGGCGACCACCTGGGGCCCAACCCTTGGACGAGTCTTCCCGCCGAAGAGGCCATGGCCAAGGCGGAGGTGTTGATTGAACACTATGTCGCCGCCGGCTTCCGCAAGATTCATGCGGACTGCTCCATGTCCTGCTCGGACGATCCGACCCCGCTGTCTGAAGACGTGATCGCACGACGCGCCGCGCGTCTGATCAAGATCGCCGAGGCGACGCAACAACGCGTCGGCGGCGAGCCTTGCGTCTACGTCATCGGCACGGAAGTTCCCGTGCCTGGCGGCGCCGCCGAGGACCTGCCCGAGCTGGAGGTGACGACGCCCCAGGCGGCGATCGCGACCTTGGAGGCTCATCGGGCCGTCTTCGCCGAAGAGGGTTTGTCGCAGGCCTGGACGCGGGTCATCGCCATCGTCGTCCAGCCCGGCGTCGAATTCGATCACCGCAAGGTCATCGACTATGACCGCGCGAAGGCGCTCCGCCTGCGCAGCGCCCTGGACGACCAGCCGCACGTCGTCTTCGAAGCGCACTCGACCGACTACCAGACCCCCGCAGCGCTGAAGGCCCTGGTCGAGGACCATTTCGCCATCCTCAAGGTCGGCCCCGGCGTGACCTTCGTTCTGCGCGAGGCCCTGTGGGCTCTGGACGCCATCGAGCGTGAATGGATCGGCGAGGGCGGGGCGTCAGGCTTCCGCTCAATCGCCCTGGAGCGGATGACGGCCGAGCCGCGCAACTGGGCCAAATACTATCACTCCGACGGCGCCGCCCTACGGTTTGACCTGCAGTACAGCCTGTCGGACCGGATCCGCTATTACTGGCCGGATCTCGCCATCTCCGCCGCCCAGGACCGGATGTTCGCCAACCTTGCCGACAACCCGCCGCCCATGGCGCTGATCAGCCAATATCTGCCGACCGCCAACGCCGCCCTGCGTGACGCCGGCCTGCCCTCAGATCCGACCAGCCTGGTGATCGCCCATATCGGCGCGACCCTGGAAGCTTATCGGACCGCCTGCACCCCCGAGCCGGAGTTTGCTCATGTCTGACGTCATCCAACTGGGGCTCAAAGAGTCCGAACTGGAACGGCTGGGCGGACTTTGGACCGCCCGTGAGATCGCGCAACAGCCGGCCATGCTGCGAGAGACGCAAAAGCTGCTGATGGCGCGGACGGCCGAGATTGATGGATTCCTTGAGCCGCTTCTGGCGGAGCCTGGGCTTCGGATCATATTGACGGGAGCGGGCACCTCCGCCTTCGCCGGCGAATGTCTGGCGCCCCTGCTGTCGGCGCGCCTTGGCCGGCGGGTCGAGGCCATCGCCACCACGGATCTGGTCTGCGCCCCCCATCTCTATTTCGAGCCCGATACGCCAACCCTGCTCGTCTCGTTCGGTCGCTCGGGCAACAGTCCTGAAAGCGTGGCGGCGATCGAGTTGGCGGACCGGTTGGTCAAACGCCTGAGCCACCTGGTCATCACCTGTAACGCCGAAGGCGCGCTGGCGGCCTATGGCGCGGCGCCGAGGGGGCTGACCGTCCAACTGCCCGAAGCGACCCATGATCGCAGCTTTGCGATGACGTCCAGCTTCTCTTGCATGACCTACGCCGCCCTGGCCGTCTTCAGCGGCGTCGCCGTCATGGATCAGCGGGTCGAGGCCATCGCACGCGCCACCCAGGGCGTTATCGCGGAATACACCTCTGTCATGCAGGCGGCGGCTGCTGAAGGCTATCAACGCGTCGTCTATCTCGGCAGCCACATCTTCAAGGGTCTGGCGCGGGAATCGGGATTGAAGCTTCTGGAGCTCACGAACGGCGCCCTGGTGACGATGTTCGATTCACCACTGGGGTTTCGGCACGGGCCGAAGACGATCGTCAACGACCGAACCCTGATCTTCGTCTTCTTCTCGAACGACGCCTATACGCGCAGCTATGACATGGACCTGCTTGAGGAGCTGCGCCGCGACAACGACGCCGCCCGGGTCATCGCCATCACCGCGCAAGACGGCGTGGGTCTAGAGGCGCGCGACGAAATCAGCGTGGCGGGTCTGGCGACGTCGGACGACGCCGAACTACTCTTCCCCTATATCGTCGCGCCTCAGATTCTGGCCTTCTTCGAGTCGCTGCGGCTCGGTCTGAGGCCGGACCAGCCCAACACCTCCGGCACGGTCAATCGCGTCGTGCAAGGCGTGCGGATTCACGAGTTGAGCTGATGGCTGGGGGCGGGGGGCAAGAAGCGTGAAACAATCGGCCGGCTATTTTCTAGGCGTCGACGGCGGCGGCACGAAGACCGCCTTCGTGCTGATCGACCGCGCGGGTCAGGAGGTCGCCCGACACGAGGGCGGCTCCAGCTACCATGTCGAGATCGGCGTTGAGAAACTCCACGTCGTTCTCGACCAGGGCGTCCAATCGGTTCTGAACCAGGCGGGCGCATCGACAGCCGATGTCCGCTTCGCCTTCTTCGGCCTGCCCGCCCACGGCGAGGATTCGAAGATCCAGCCCATGCTGGACGTCATTCCGGAAGCCTTGTTGGGGCATCGCCGCTATGCCTGCGGCAATGACATGATCTGCGGATGGGCCGGCTCTCTGGCGGGTGAGGATGGCATCAATATTGTCGCCGGCACGGGCTCCATTGGTTACGGCGAGCATCAGGGTCTGTCGGCGCGCGGCGGCGGATGGGGCGAGGTCTTCTCGGACGAGGGGTCGGCCTACTGGATCGCGGTCCAGGGGCTGAAGGCCTTCTCGCGAATGTCGGACGGCCGCCTGCCGCGGGGGCCTCTGCATGAGCTTATGGTGCAGGAATTTGCACTGACGACGGACCTCGACCTCTGCGCCCACATCTATTCCAAGAGCACGCCCCAGCGGGACCGGATCGCGGCTGTGTCGCGACTGATTGCGCGGGCTGCGGTGAACGGAGACCCGGCCGCGAGGCGGATTTTCACGGAGGCCGGCCACGAACTGGCGGAGATCGTGGACGCGATCCGGCGGCGGCTGGCGTATCGGCCGGGCGAACGCGTGAACCTGTCTTATTCCGGCGGGGTGTTTCAGAGCGGCGATCTGATCCTGGAGCCGTTCAGACAGCGGCTTTCGGCCTGTTCGGCGGACTACCACCTCATTTCGCCGCGCTATAGCCCCGCGATCGGCGCAGCCATCTATGCGGCCCGTCTGGCTGGAGCGCCGCTCGACATGATCGTCAACGCCTGATCGCTGATCTTCGCGATCCGCATGGAGACTTAAGGGCATGCGACCTAGTCTCGGAAGGCGCTGATTTTCCGCCGCTTCTCCGCGCCGTCAGCGCTGGGGCGCCTCGTCATGCCCGCAGTGTGGCGACCCTGCGGTGGCTGTTTAGAGGCATTTGTGACCTTTTCAACGCGACCGTGTCGGTTTGGTGGAAGTTTCGTTACGTATCTATTTGACAGTTTCGCGAAACCGTAGTTCCCTTTTGTAGCGTTTTCTTGGCTGTGAACCGAAGCCTCGGACCAAGCCAAGCGGCGTTCGTCGATCATGCGAGCAAAGGGGATCGCAATGTCACGTCGTCTATCACTTCGAACGTCCGCTCTGGCGGGCGTCGGGTTTGCAGCCTTGTTGTCCGTCTCCACGGCTCACGCCCAGTCAGCCGCCGTGGACGAGGCCGACAAAACGGCTGACGAAGCCCAGCAGGTCGACGAGATCGTCGTCGTCGGGACGCGGGGCAGCATCGCCCGCGCGGTCGGTCTGAAGCGCGAATCCGGCACGGTGCAGGACTCCATAAGCGCCCTGGAACTCGGCATGTTTCCGGACGACAACGTCGCCGATTCCCTCAGCCACATTACGGGCGTGTCGATTTCCAGGACCGCAGGCGGCGAGGGACAAAGCGTTAGCGTTCGGGGCCTGGGCCCTGAGTACACGCTCTCGACCTTCAACGGCCGCATCCTGGCCACCGACGGGGCCGGGCGCGATTTCGCTTATGACGTGCTGCCTTCCGACGTGATCAGCGGCGCGGACGTCATCAAGGGCGCAGAAGCGGCGAACACTGAAGGCGCCATCGGCGGCCTCATCAACCTGCGCTCGGCCAGCCCCTTCGATCAACGCGGCCAGCACGGCATCATCCGCGTCGAGGGTGACCGCAACCAGATGTCCGAGCTGGACGGGTCCAAGCTGTCGGCCGTCTACAGCAACACCTTCTTCGACGACACCTTCGGACTGATCCTCGGCGTTGTGACCGAGCGGCGCGACGACCGGACGGACGTCGCCGGCAATGACGGCGGCTGGACCCGAAACCCGGATCCAACCGACGAAAGCTGGCTGTGGGGCAACGCCTGGGGCGGCAATATCGACCCGAACGGCAATGGCGAGCTTGACGTCGAGGAGTACGGCCTTATCGGCCCCGGCCAGTTCCGCGTGGGTTCGATCCTCGAGGAGAAGAAGCGCAACGCCTATACGGCGAAACTGGAATGGCGTCCGAACGACAGCTTCCGTTTGGTCGTCGATGGTCTGTCGACCAAGCTCGACTCGCCGCAGGTCGGCTACCAGCAGTCCTTCTACACGCTGTACGCGCCGGGCCGCTGGTCGAACATGGTGATCAACGACGGCATCGTCACCAGCTTCGACATGGACAATCCCGACCCGGAGCAGCGCCTCAATCCGGAGCTGCTGAACCAGACGTCCTACCGGGTCGTCGAGACCCAGCTTTACGGCGTAAACGCTCAGTGGGACGTGACCGACAGCCTGACCCTGACCGGCGACGTCTATCGCTCGACGTCCAGCCGGAATTCAGGCGGTCAGGACAGCTACGTCGTGCTGCGGATGAACCAGGCCAATACGGCGCATGTCGAGCTGACCGGCGCCTATGTGCCGGACGTCACGGTCAGCTTCGATGACGGGCGTGATCTGTCCAGCGGGCTGGCCAGCGGCGCTTTCACCGACGCCGATTTCAACGCCCACTATTTCTCGCTCGAGGGCGACAATATTGAGGACGAGATCAACGGCGCCGCCTTCAGCGGTCGCTGGACCGCCCACAGGGGGTGGCTCGATAATGTGCAGTTCGGCGTCAACTATACGGATCGTCGGAAGTCGCGGGACCTGATCAACAATTCGCTGACGGGCGGCGCTGACTATTACTCCGGCCAGTATGCGATCAATGTCGGCGACCTCGGCGGCGGGGTGATCTCCAACAGCTTCAACCTGCCGAACTTCATGAGCGAGGTGAACGCAAACTTCCCGCGCACCTTCCTGTCCTTCGACATCGCCAGCTACCAGGCCGCCCTGGCGGCCTACGACGGCAATCCGCGCCCCGGCGGCGGCGAATACAGCTATGCGGCCGCGGCGCCCGTCTGGAACCCGCTTCAGAGCTATCGAGTCAGTGAGGAATCCTGGGCCGGCTTCGTCCAGGCCAACCTGTCGGGCGAACGCTGGAGCGGCAATATCGGCCTCCGCGTGGTCCAGACGAACACCAGCGCCCAGGCGTGGGACGCCAAGATCCTCGAGATTATCGAGAACGGCGCCTTCAACTACACGGCCGTCTATGATGATCCGACGGCCATCACCCAGGACAACGACTACACCTATGTCCTGCCGTCGATAAACCTGAACTATCGCATCACGGAAGATCTGCGTCTGCGCCTGGGCGCGGCCAAGACTATGGCCCGTCCGTCGGTCGAGACCCTCGCGCCGACAAACACCACCGAAAGCGTATCCTGGGGCGAGTTCACCCAGATCTACGGCGGCAACGCGGCTCTGAAGCCGTATTCGGCTGTGCAGTATGATGCGTCGCTGGAATACTATTTCCGCCCGAACTCGATCTTCAACGTCGCGGTGTTCAAAAAGGACATCGAGGACCAGATCACCACCAGCTGGGAGCCGGGCCAGGACATCGGCGTGCCGGGCTATCTGTTCAACGTCCAGCGACCGATCAACGGCGACACGGCCGAGGTCCACGGTGTCGAGGTCGGCCTTCAGCACTTCCTGGACAACGGCCTGGGCGTGCGGGCGCAATACACCCGCAACTGGTCCAAGAGCTATGTCGGAGATCTGGAGCGGCCGCTGGAGGGCATCGCGCCGTCGGTCTATTCGCTCGGCCTCTTCTACGAGCGCGGACCGCTGTCGATGAGCGCCTCGGCGGACCACACGGATGGCTTCGTCACCGCGATCAACGTCCTGGGCGAAGGCTACAACGAGGAAGCCGACCCCATCACCTGGGTCACGGCCCACATCTCCTACAAGGTGACGGACAGCATCGATATCTCGCTGGAAGGCCAGAACCTGCTCGACGAAGCCAACACCTACTCCATCAACGGCAATCCGCTGCTGCCGCAGGGCTACTATCGTTATGGCGCGTCCTACAAGTTGGGCATGAGTTACCGGTTCTAGACCTCTGGCGCGATCAGGCCTGCAAGCGCCTCGTCCTCCACTCGCCTTCGGGGGAGGGCGCGCGATCAGCGCGGGACTGATCGCGCCGTGGGGTCTCGCGTCGATCGCGGATTGCATTGTGCGGCGGCAACCAAGACGCCCAAATCGATGGGCTTTGCCGAGAGCCCATCGATTCATCTGAAGGCCGCAGGGCTTCGTGCTGGAATTCACGCCGGTGTCGCGCCGAATCTTGGACAAGAACCTAACGTCCCTAGCCGGATTTTAGAGCATCAATCGTAGGACCAGGCCCGCAAACGTCCAGTATTGGCATGGATGCCTATTTCGCAAACCGACCCATTGCGGATCTTCTGGGAGATGCGACTCTCTCGCGAGAGGAGCCACCATGTCAGCACCGGATTACGACGACCCAAAATCGAAGCTAGCCACGCGCCTTCGGCCCATGCACGGCTCGGGAATGATGCTGAAGTGGGGCAGCGCTCTCGGCGGAATAGGCGCCGCACTTTGCCTCGCTGGCTTTGTCGCAAGCTTCCTCCCCGGCGTTCAGAGCGACGGAAACCCACTGTGGTTTCTCTTGGGGACGGTTATCTTCGCTGGGGCGGCGGGTGTTTTCTATCTGGGGCACAAGCTGGTTCGTCGCTTGCGTTGATCAAACGTCTGGTTCCCCCACCCCCTCGCCGCAGTTCTGCGCGTCCGATCTCGGGCTGTGGGCCGATGTCCGTTTTTCGGGCTAGTGTCGATGTCGTGGTCCGACCCGTTGCGGACCTACACGGCGACTGGCAGCATCCGGTTATGCGATACGTTTTGGCCTTTCTCATCCTCCTCGGCGGCTGCGACGCGAGCGAGAGTTTCAACCCGCAAAGATGGCGTAACGCCGACCTTGATACTCGCGAGCGGGCGAACATGGTCGGGAGCATTGTCGAGACTCGCCGCCTCGATGGAATGGATAGGGCTTCTGTAGTGGCGTTGCTCGGCCAGCCAACCCTTACCGACAAATGGGCTAGTAGCGAGATGATCTACGTCCTCGGGCCGGACGACAGCATGTTTCCTATCGATAACGAATGGCTGATTATCGAACTGAACCAGCAAGGGCGCGTATCGGGATATCAGGTCAGGGCGGACTGAAGCCCGCTAACCACGCTTAAGCGAACTTCGGTCCACGACCCGTTTAGGACGTTGTCACTCGACGTAAAGATCGACTTGAGCATCGGTGCGCGAGGCGATCGCTAGCCGCCGAAGCACAGCCGAGATCGTCATGCCCGAAATCCGGCCGCCGTGCGCAGCCTTGAACACATAGGCGTATGTCGATTGCGGAACCGGCGATAGCAAAGCAGAAAGTTCGCTGGTCCTTGCGGCCGCCGACCCCATGGGTCATCCAGAGATCATGTGGAGACCGGAGCACGGCATGTCGGCCAGAAAGCCCACGATTGATGATGTGGCGCGTCTGTCGGGCGTGGGGCGGACGACCGTCTCGCGGGTGCTTAACGGCGGCCCGAATGTCCGGGAGCCGGTGCGGCGCAAGGTGCTGGAGGCGGTTCAGACGCTGGACTATCGCGTCAATCCGCAGGCGCGGTCCCTGGCCGGAGGCGGCAGCCGGGTGCTGGCTCTGGTTCTTGCGTCCGATCTGGATGCTGAGCCCAACTCCTTCTACGCCTCGGCGCTGGAGCTGGGAGCGGTGCGGGAATGCCTTCAGTCGGGTTTTCAGCTGATTACGCGTCATGTGCCGCAGCACCACCCAGAGGCGGTTCAGCAAGTCATCGACATTGCGATGAACCAGAGATGTCAGGGGGTGATCCTGACGCCGCCCTTTTCGGACAACGCCGACCTGATCCAACAACTGCGGGCGCGCGGCGTGCATTTGGCCGCCATCTCGCCGGGCGGCGGCGGGCGGGGGCTGGTCGATGCGGTCGGCATCGACGACGAGGCCGGCGGGTGCGACATTGCGCAGTATCTGCTGGGACTCGGCCATCGCCATATCGCCTACCTCGGCGGCATCCCTGGCCACCTGTCGGCTGAAAGCCGGCTGGACGGGGTGAGACGGGCGATGCGGCAGATGGGACTGGCCGACGACGCCCTTCGGGTGGAGCGCGGGGACTTCACATTCCGGTCGGGCGGTCTGATCGCCGCGCGGATGCTGGAGCTTTCGCCCCGCCCTACGGCGCTGATCTGCGCCAACGACGACATGGCGGCTGGGGCGCTGTCGGTCGCTCACGCCAGGGGCTTGCAGGTGCCGGGCGACCTGTCGATCTCCGGTTTCGACGACACGCCGGTGTCCGCGATCGTCTGGCCGCCGCTGACGACCGTCCACCAGCCGCTGAAGGCCATGGGCGGTGAGGCTGTACGACTGGTGTCGGAGCGGATCACCGGGGCCGCCGGGGACTGGGCGTTCCGGACCTTGCCCCACGCCGTGGTCGTGCGGGAATCCGCAGGGGCCTGGCACGCTTAGCGACGCAGACGCTTGACGACCTCGTTCGCGGCGCCATTATGGAAGCGCTTCCAATTTAAAGGGCGCGTCCTAGACGTCCGCAGGGAGGAAAGCATGAAACGACGGGATCGACTGCGGGCGAGAGCCTGCGTCCTGGCTTTGGCCACGCTCGCCGCCGGCGGATGCGCGTCGGCGCCGGACCGCGCCTGGGTGACATCGGGCGACCAGTCGCGACTGCTTTCGCCGGAACGGCTGGTGATGAAAGCCGAGGTCGCGGGCGCGGCTTTGCCGACCGTTCTTCTCGATCCGGATGCGCCGCTTCAAGCCATGGTAGGGTTCGGCGCCGCCGTGACGGATGCGACGGCGCATCTGATCCAGACCCGGATGACGACGCAGCAGCGCGACGCCCTGCTCCGTGATCTGTTCGGAAGGAAGAATGGCGGCCTCGGCTTCGATTTCACGCGGGTGACGATCGGGGCGTCGGATTTCTCGTTGAGCCATTACAGTCTGGCGGACGCCGAAGATCCGTCGCTGGCCGGCTTCTCGGTTGCGCCCATGGCGGCCGAGGTCTTTCCGACGGTGCGCCAGGCGCTGGCGATCAATCCTGAGCTCAAGGTGATGGCCACGCCCTGGAGCGCGCCGGGCTGGATGAAGACCACGGGGTCGATGATCCAGGGCGAACTGAAGCCGGAATACTATTCCACCTACGCCGACTATTTGACCCGCTATATCTCGGCGGCCGCCGCCGAGGGCGTCCCCACCGACTATATCAGCATCCAGAACGAGCCGGACTTCGAACCGGATTCCTATCCCGGCATGCGCTGGGGCGCCGAGGGCAGGGCGCGGTTTATCGGACGCGACCTGGGACCCCGGCTGCAACAGCACGGTCTGGAAACGAAGATCCTCGACTGGGATCACAACTGGGACAAGCCGGAGCAGCCCCTGGGCGTGTTGAACGACGCCGCTGCGCGGTCCTATGTGTCCGGCGTGGCCTGGCATTGCTACGCTGGCGACGTGGCCGCCCAGTCCCGGGTGTTCGACGCCCATCCCGACAAGGACGTCTTCTTCACTGAGTGCTCGGGCGGCGACTGGGCGCCCGGCTTCAAGGACAGCTTCGTCTGGACGATGAAGTCCCTGATCATCGGTTCGGTCGAGAACCATGCGCGCGGCGTGCTGATGTGGAACATCGCCCTGGACGAGAACCATGGCCCCCACGCCGGTGGATGCGGCGACTGCCGTGGCGTGGTCACGATCGACAGCCGCACGGGCGCGGTTCAGAGAAACCAGGAATACTATGCCTTCGGGCACGCCAGCCGGTTCATACGCCAGGGCGCGCGCCGCGTCGCCGTCTCGAAACCGGAGGGGCTTGAGGCGGTCGGCTTCGTCAATCCTGACGGCCGGCGTGTGCTGGTGGTTCTCAACGCGTCCGACGCCGAGGCGCGGTTCGAAATCGGTGAACACCGACTGAGGGCCGTGGTCGCCTTGCCGCCGACAAGCGCCGCGACCTACGTCTGGAGCGGGCCCCGCTAAAGCCTGTGTTGCCAAAAACCAATTAGGCGGTATTGTGTTGGAAGCGCTTCCAACGCAGCGCCAAGAAGATGGACGCGGGGCTCAAAGGGCCGGCGCCAAGGGAAACGTGAGGGGAGATCACATGCGCAGCGCATTTGCTGGGTTTCATTCAATTCGTCCGCGCGCAGGCGCGCTTCACCTGACGGCTTCGGCCCTGGCGCTGGCCATGGCGCTGCCGGCGGTCGCCGTCGCCCAGGCGGCGCCTCAGGCCGAGGATGGCGCGACCGAGGTCGAGGAGATCGTCGTCACCGGGCTGCGGCGCGGCCTGGCGGACTCCATCGCCACCAAGCGCCGGGAGACCTCCATCGTCGAGGCGGTTTCGGCCGAAGACATCGGCAAGCTGCCGGACGTGTCGATCGCCGAGTCCATCGCCCGCCTGCCGGGTCTGGCGGCGCAGCGCGTCAACGGTCGAGCCCAGGTCATCTCGATCCGCGGCCTGGCGCCGGACTTCACCACCACATTGCTGAACGGTCGCCAGCAGGCCAGCTCGGGCGACAACCGGGCGGTGGAATTCGACCAGTATCCGTCGGAACTGCTGTCCGGCGTGGTGATCTACAAGACGCCGGACGCCGAGGTGTCGGGCATGGGTCTGTCGGGTACGGCCGACCTGCAGACCGTGCGGCCGCTGGCGTTCGGCCAGCGCGCGCTCGCCGTGAACCTACGCGGTGAAATGACCGAAGGCGACAAGTTGAACGACGACGTCCGCAACTACGGCGGCCGTTTCTCGATCAGCTATATCGATCAACTGGCCGACGGCACGCTGGGTGTCGCCCTGGGTTACGCGCATCTGGATTCGCCCTCCCAGAACAAGCACTACAAGGCCTACGGCTATGAGGCTTTCGGCGGCGCGTGCGAACCGAGCGCCCCTGGCTCGACCTGCACGGTGGATTCGGTCCAGCCCGACAGCGCCGACACCGCGCTTCTGCTCAACGGCCAGGAGGTGTTCGCCACGTCACGCCTGAACCAGCGGGACGCCGTCATCGGCATCGTGGAATGGCGTCCGAATGATCGGCTGCACTCGACCCTCGATGTCTATTATTCCAAGTTCGAGCAGGAAGAGACGACGCGGGGCGCCCAGTGGTTCTCCAACCCCTATGCCGACGGCGCCTTCTTCACCGACGTCGTGACCGAAGACCGGGGCGGTTCGCTGTTTGGGCGCAGCGGCACGGTCAACAACGCCGTGCCGATCCTGCGCAATGACTACAACACCCGCGAGGACGAGATTTTCTCGATCGGGTTGAATACCGAATACGAGATCAATGACCGGACACGGGTCGTCGCGGACCTGTCCTATTCGAACAATCGCCGGCGCGAGACCATTCTCGAGACCTACGCCGGCTATGGCCGGGGCGTAGGCGGCGTGACGCCGGCCACGCCCGATATCGGCCGCACCTATGATGTGATCGGCTTTACGATCAACGACGACGGCTATCCCTCCTATTCGGAAGGGCTGGATTACGCCGACGCGTCACAGGTGACGCTGGGCGATCGCGCGCCCTGGGGCGGCTGGGGTCATGACGGCGCCATCCGCTTCCCGGACGTGGAGGAAAGCATCACCTCGACGGATCTGAAGATCCAGCGCGACATGGACGGCTTCTTCACCACCTTCACCGCCGGCGTGAACTACGCCAAGCGCGAGAAGTCCAAGCGCGTCGATGACTACGATCTCTTCCTGAAGAACGGGCGCCAGCAGGTCTATGTCGACGCCCAGTATCTTGAGGCGCCCGTGTCGCTGGCGTGGGCGGGCTTCGGCGACGTGCTAGCCGTCGATATGAGCCGGGCGCTCGATGTCTATTACGACCGCGCCCCGATCCTCGACGCCAACTATTTCGACAAGAACTGGGACATCGAGGAAGAGGTCACCACGGCCTTCGTCAAGCTGGACTTTGAAGGCGGTCGCTGGCGCGGCAATGTGGGCATGCAGGCCGTGGTTCAGAACCAGGAATCGACCGGCGTCGTCATCAACGGCACCGAGCCGGGCGCGCCCATCGATCCAATCTCGGTGACCAAGGGCGCCGAGTATCTGGACATCCTGCCCAGCCTTAACCTGATCTACGACCTGGGCGGCGGCCATCGGCTTCGCTTTGCGGCCTCTCGCACCATGGCGCGGCCGCGGATGGACGAGATGCGCGCCAATGTGACGCCGGGCTTCAACTCGCTGGTCTGTTCGGGTCAACCCTGCCCGCCGGGATCGACCGTCAATCCGTGGTCGGCGTCCGGCGGCAATCCGGAACTTGAGCCGTGGCGCGCCAACGCCTTCGACCTTGCCTACGAATGGTACGTCGACTCGACGACCTATCTGTCGATCGCCGGATTCTACAAGAATCTGGAGACCTACATCTACACCCAGAACGGCACCTTCGACTTCAGCGGCATTCCCTTGCCGACGACGGCGTCCGCTATTCCGTCCGACGTGACCATCAGTCCAATCGGCCAGATCAGCCTGCCGGCCAATGGCGACGGCGGCACGGTGCAAGGGTTGGAGGTCAGCGGCGCCCTGAACTTCGGCACCGTCTGGGAGCCGCTGGACGGTTTGGGCGTGCTGGGCAGCATCTCCTTTACGGAATCGGACTTGAACCCGGCGCCGGACGGCCAGAATGTGCGTATCCCGGGCTTGTCGGGCACAGTCTACAATATGACCGCCTATTACGAGCGCGGCGGCTTCCAGGCACGGATCAGCAAGCGGTTCCGCGAAGCCTTCAAGGGCGAGGTCGTGCAGTTGTTCGCAACGCGCGGCTACACCGAGATCCTGGATGACGAACAGATCGACGCCCAGATCGGCTACACCTTCGAGCAGGGGCCGCTGGAAGGCTTAGGCGTGCTGTTCCAGGTCAATAATCTGACCAACTCGCCCTATCGGACCCGCCTGGGACTGGACAGCGGCGGCACGACCACGGCGGACGGCGGTTCGCTGCCCGAAACCTATGAAGAGTACGGCCGGCAGTTCCTGTTCGGCGTCAACTACCGGTTCTAGGGCGTCCCTCTCTTAGCCCTTAGCCTCCGGGGCGAGGCGGCCATGCCGTCTCGCCCTCTTTTTTGATCGATACCTGTAACCGAGAGACGGCCATGACCTTCCGCAAGACCAAGCTTCTCCCGCTGCTGCTGCTGGCCGGATGCGCCCTGGCGCCGATGAGCGCCGCCGCTTATCAGGAGCGGACGGATTGGCCGGCCCTGACTGCGGCCCATGCTCCAGACGCCGCGATGGAGGCGCGGATCGCCCGGATCGTCGCCGGCATGACCCTGGCGCAGAAGGTGGGTCAGATGACCCAGCCGGACGTCCGCTACATCACGCCGGAGGAGGTGACGCAGTATTATATCGGCTCGGTCCTGAACGGCGGCGGCGCCTGGCCGGCCATGAACAAGCACGCGACCGTCGCGGAATGGGCCGCCCTGTCCGACCGCTATCACGACGCCGCTCTCGCCGCCGATATGGCGGTGAAGATCCCGTTGATCTGGGGCACGGACGCCGTCCATGGCCACAACAACGTCTCCGGGGCCACGCTCTTTCCGCACAACATCGGCCTGGGCGCCGCCCATGATCCCCAGCTGATCGAGCGGATCGGCCGGGCCACGGCGCGTCAGGTGCGCGTCACCGGCATCACCTGGGTCTTCGCCCCGACCCTGGCGGTGGGCGAAAACCGCCGCTGGGGCCGCACCTATGAGAGCTACTCCAGTGATCCTCAGCAGGTCGCCGAATACGGCGAGGCCCTGGTGCGCGGGCTGCAAGGGGATCTGACCGGCGACGGCGACGTGGTCGCCACGGCCAAACACTATATGGGCGACGGCGGCACCTTCAACGGCCAGGACCAGGGCGAGGCCCGTGCGAGCCGCAGCGAGATGATCAATCGCCACGGCGCCGGCTATTATTCGACCATCGAGGCCGGCGTGCAGACCGTCATGGCCTCCTACAGCAGCTGGAACGACGTCGCCGCCGGTCACGACTACGGCAAGATGCACGGCAGCCGTGAAATGCTGACCGACGTGCTGAAGGACCGGCTGGGCTTCGACGGTCTGGTCGTGTCCGATTGGAACGGGATCGAGCAGGTCCCCGGTTGCACCAAGGCCGAATGCGCTCAGGCGATCAACGCCGGCATCGACATGATCATGGTCCCCGAGGACTGGAAGGCCTTCATCGGCAATACCATCGCCGACGTCGAAGCCGGGCGCATCCCGATGTCTCGCATCGACGACGCCGTGACGCGGATCCTGCGGGTCAAGATGCGCTCAGGCCTGTTCGACCGTGCGCCGTCGGAAAGCCGCTACAACGGTCAGGCCTCGGCCGTGGCCGCGACCGATCTGGCGCGCGAGGCGGTGCGCAAGTCGGTCGTCCTGTTGAAGAACAACGACCGCGCCCTGCCGCTGGCCCAGGGCGAGAAGATCCTGGTCGTGGGCGACAGCGCCGACAGCCTGTCCAACCAGACCGGCGGCTGGTCCCTGACCTGGCAGGGGACCGAGAACGTCAACGGCGACTTCGCCACCGGCGCCACCCTGTTGCAGGCCCTGACGGCGCAGTTCGGCGCGGACAACATCGTCTATTCCAGAGACGCCGTCGGCGTGGACGTGACCCAGTTCGCCAAGGTCGTGGTCGTCCTGGGCGAGACCCCCTATGCCGAATATCATGGCGATGTCCGCTTCCCCGCCCCGGTCCAGTACAGCCATCGCCGCCCGAACGACCTGGCGCTTCTGCACGCGGTCTCGGGCAAGGGCGTGCCGGTAGTGTCCGTCCTCTATTCGGGCCGTCCGGCCTACGCCAACGATCTGATCAACCTGTCGGACGCCTTCGTCGCGGCCTTCCTGCCCGGCACCGAGGGCGCCGGCCTGGCCGATGTCCTGTCGGGTGGTCGTTATGACTTCGCCGGACGCCTGTCCTTCGCCTGGCCGGGTTCGGCTTGCAGCACGGGCGAGCATACCGGCGACCTGGTGCAGTTCGCACGGGGCTTCGGCCTCAGCTACGCCCGGCCCGCGACGACCGGGGAACTGCCCTTGCCGACCACCCCCGGCGCCTGCGACGCTGCCGACTGACAGTGTTTTGGGGGCGGATGTGCGGCAACTGAAGACAATCCTGATCGTCGGCGGAGGCTCCGCCGGCTGGATGGCCGCCGCCCTGTTCTCCAAACTGTTCAAGGGGCTGTACGAGATCACCCTGATCGAGTCCGAGGCCATCGGCACGATCGGGGTGGGGGAGGCGACGATCCCGGCGATCAAGACGTTCAACGACCTGATCGGCCTGGACGAGAACGACTTCATGCGCCGCACCCAGGCCAGCTTCAAACTGGGCATCCAGTTCGTCGACTGGGACCGGATCGGATCAAGCTATATCCATGGCTTCGGCGTGATCGGCCGAGATCTGGAATGGCTGCGCTGCCATCAGTACTGGCTGAAGATGCGGGCTGCGGGGAAGGCGTCCGATCTCGCCGCCTATTCGATCAATACGGCGGCGGCCCTGCAGAACCGCTTCATGCGCGCCGACCCGCAACGACCGACCTCGCCCTTGGGCCATATCGCCCACGCCTTCCATTTCGACGCCGGCCTCTACGCCAAATATCTGCGCGGCATGTCCGAGGCGGCGGGCGTGAGACGTCGCGAGGGCAAGGTCGTCTCGGTGCAACTCAAGCCCGAGGACGGGTTTGTGGACTCTGTCACGCTTGAGGATGGAGAGGTTGTATCGGCCGACCTGTTCATCGACTGCTCGGGGTTCCGCGGCCTGATCATCGAACAGGCGATGAAGACCGGTTACGAGGACTGGTCCCATTGGCTGCCGTGCGACCGGGCCATGGCCGTGCCCTGCGCGCGGACCGAACCCTTTACACCCTACACCCGTTCGACGGCGCGGCCGGCAGGCTGGCAGTGGCGTATTCCGCTTCAGCACCGCACAGGCAATGGGCACGTCTATTCCAGCCGTCATATGGACGATGGGGAGGCGGAGCGGATCCTGCTGTCGAACCTGGACGGCGCCCAGATGGCTGAACCGAACCGCATCCGTTTCGTCGCCGGAAAGCGTCGTCAGATCTGGAACCGCAACTGCGTGGCGGCGGGCCTGGCCTCGGGCTTTCTGGAACCCTTGGAATCGACCAGCTTGCACCTGATCCAGTCGGTGCTGATCCGGCTGGTGCGCATGATGCCGGACGCCGGTTTCGATCCCGCCACCATCGCCGAATACAACCGCCAGACCGATTTCGAATATGAGCGGATCCGCGACTTCATCATCCTGCACTACAAGGCCACGGAACGCGAAGACACGCCGTTCTGGCGCTATTGCCGTGACATGGATGTCCCTGTGACGCTCGAGCGGAAGATCGACCTGTTCCGCGCCAACGGTCGGATTTTCCGCGAGGACGACGAACTGTTCGCCGAGGAAAGCTGGATCCAGGTGCTGCTGGGGCAGGGGATGATCCCGGCCGGCTATGATCCGCTGGTCGATGTGACGCCCGAGGCGGACATCGAGCGGTTCCTGGCGGACGTGGAGACCGTCATCGGCAAGTGCGTCGCCCTGATGCCGTCTCATGCCGACTATGTCGAAAGGGTGTGTCCGGCGGGGAATGGAATCGATGCGGTGCTGTGACTCAGGCTTGGGTCGCCCAGATTTTCGAGATTATTAAGAACGGCGCCTTCAACTACACGGCCGTCTATGATGATCCGACGGCCATCACCCAGGACAACGACTACACCTATGTCCTGCCGTCGATAAACCTGAACTACCGCATCACGGAAGATCTGCGCCTACGCCTGGGAGCGGCCAAGGCATGGGCCCGTCCCTTGGTCGGACCCTCGCGCCTACAAACACCGAAAGCGTGTCCTGGGGCGAGTTCACGCAGATCCGACCATAGCGGATCTTGAATTCGACGCCTTCACCGGCCTACTGCCAGGCGACAAGCAAAAAAGGCCGTCGCCCGGAGGCGACGGCCAGTTTGGGGAGAGGATGGTTCTACAGCTTGTAGGCGAAGCTCAGGGCTAGGACGCGGCCGTTCTTGTAGAAGGCGGTCGGGGCGTCTTTAGATCCGCTGTAGGAATAGTAGGTCTCGTCCAGCAAATTCTGAGCGTTTAAGTTCAGAGAGACGCGGTCCGTGACGTCATACGAGGCCGAGAAGTCCAGTTGGCTGTAACCGTCTGTACTGTCCTTGGAGTTCAAGCGGCCGATCCCCGTGAAGTAGGACGAGCGGTAATTGTAGCTCAGTCGCGCCTCGAAGGGTCCGTTCTCGTAATAAGGGATCACATTGACCGTGTATTTCGACAGGAACGGCATGTTGTATTCTTGGACCTCCGCCTCCGAATAGGAGACGTTCGTCTGGATGCCGAAGCCCCAACGCAGGTCGCTCTGATAGGATATCAGCAGTCCGCTGACCTTGGCGTCCTGGGCATTGATGGGGGACGTGACGCTATAGGTTTCCTCTCGTTGAGTGTTGGGGTTGAACAGCTGCATATCGGTCGTCTTTGAGACGATGTAAGAGCTGATGTCGCGGTGGAAGATTTCCGCCGAGACCAGGGCGCCGGGTGCGAAATACCACTCTGCCGACACCCCTAGATTCAGGGCCTCGTAGGGGTTCAGATCCGGGTTGCCTCCACCTGCCGTGTGTTGATTGTCATCCCGGCTGAAGGCGCCGGCGAGTTGGCCGTAGCGAGGACGCGCGATGACCGAGGCCGCCGCGCCCCGCAAGAACAGATCCGGCGTGATCGCGTAGGCGATGTTGAAGGCGGGCAGGAACTTGTCGTAGCTCTTGGAGGCCTCTGTCTGCCTGTAGGTCGTGCCGCCGTCTTCGGTGAGCCAGTAGGCCGAATCGTCCTGGGTGCTGACGAAACGCCCGCCGATGTTGCCGCGCAGTGCGCCCTGTTCGAAGTTGCCCTGAACATAGGCCGCGGTGACGCTTTCATCGACCTTGAAGCTTGAGCCGTAGTCGATGCTGTAGAAGGAGTATTTCGCTGCGGCGAGCAGCCGCATGATTTCTTGCTTGGGAATGGTCGTGAACTGGGTGGCGTTGCCGCTGGCCCCCAAGCCGTCGAACAAGCCCGACGGGGTTTTCACCGTCTCGATGTCGGCCAGAGAGAAAGGCGTGTCGGAATAGTCCGAGGTGCCGGCCGAGGATTCTTCATTGGTGTGGTCGGAGTATTTCAGGCCGAATAGGATGCGGGTGAACGGACCCCACTCTACATCGCGTTTGAAGTCGATCTGGGCATAGGTTTCTTCGTCAGAGGTGACACCCGTGTAGACGCCGCCCAACTGATAGCCCGTGAAGGTCTGGCCGTTCCGCGTGACCGTGCCGTTCTTTCGGCTGGCGAAGGTGCCTGGGACGCTGGGGTCGGCCGTATAGTTGACCATGGTGCTCTTGCCGTCGAAGGCATAGGTGAAACCCGCGCTGGTCATGGCCGAGAACAGATATTCGGGGTCCTTGCCGCCGGTCGCCTTGGTGTAGCCCGCGTCTGCATGGATGGTCCACAAGCCGGGCGTCCAGTTGGCGGCCAGGTTCAGACTGTCGTTCTTGATGGTGGTGACGCGGTAGTTGGTGTCGAGTTGCGCGGTGTCGCCATCGGCCTTGGGTCCGAATACGCCCTGGGTCATCAGGCCGTTTTCGACCGTCGCGGCCTGTAGGGTCGTCGGAGTCCAAACCGCGACAGAATATTCGGACTGGCTGAAGTTGTTGTACTTGCCTTCAATGTGCAGGCCGGTCAGCAGGAATTCCAACTCTTCGGTCGGTTTGTACTGGACGGCGCCGGACAGGCCGACCCGTTCGCGGGTCTGGTCGAAATAGGCGAAGTTGATGCAGCAGGGCAGACGCGAAGCCCGCAGTTCAGCGAGGCTGGCGTTGGTCGGAGCTGCGCCATTGATGGTGGGGCCGCCGGTGACATTGCCCGCCCCGTCATAGGTGAAGGCGCTGTTGAAGCTGTCGCCGCCGCTGTAGCCGAAATACTCGACCCCCGCGCGGGTCAGATTTTGTTTGTCATAGGTGGCGCCGAACAGAACGCCCAAATTACCCGCATCGTTCTTCCAGCTGTAGAGGCCTGAAGCGCGAGCATTGGTCTTTTCCGAGCGGTCATTGTACGAGCCGCCCAAGGAGCCCGAGAAGGTGTTGGCTTCCAGGTCCAGCGGCCGGCGCGTGTGAATGATGACGGTGCCGCCGAGGCTGCCTTCGTCGATACGCGCTTCAGGCGTTTTGAAAACCTCTGCCCGGGCGACGATTTCCGGAGCCAGCAGGGAATAGTTGAAGCTGCGGCTGGAACGATCAGACGGGTTGCCGCCCCAATCGGCCGAGGCGATCGCGTGGCCATCGACAAAGACGCGGTTCAAAGCGGGGTCTGTGCCGTGAATGGCGACTCGCTCGCCTTCACCGAACTGGTGGTCGACGGACACGCCCGGTACGTGGGCTAAGGCCTCCGCCACGTTTCGGTCGGGGAATTTCCCCACGCCGTCGGCGGTGATCACGTCGATGATGGCGTTGGCGTCCCTCTTCACCTCAATCGACTTTTTAAGGCTCTCACGGATGCCTGTGACGATGACCGTATCGACGCTGGAGGCGTCATCGGCCTGCTGGGCGGACGCCATTGTCGAAATGGACGCGCCGGCCAAGGCGGTGGTGAGCAGTATGTAGGTCTTAAGCCTCATGATCCGAAGATCCTCCCCTATGGGCCTAGCGGCCCGCCCTCGTTCGACCACCAAACTGATGGCCACCCAGACCCCCAATGAGAACAGTACCAATTTAAGCCATTGAAGACCTTCGGCGGATTGGACCTTAGGATTGGTATTCAATTTTCGTCAATTCATATCTCGGATTTGTTACAAGTCTGGATGACGTTGGTTGGTGAAGGCGCCCTTGTCAGACGGCGGCGGGCCGCCCGCATCCGCCGACCGGCAAGCAGGCGTAGAAAACCGCACCAATACAAGAGCTAGTGGCCGAGGCGGTGGTTGCTAATACCTGGGCGAATGGCGCCTAGATCCGTCTAGGAAGCAGACCCCGGGCGGCAGGTTCTTTTTGGATCCATATTGGTATTTATTCTGCGCCGGCAGGGGAGCGCATCATGACGTTCGGGAGGCGGTCGGCGTCACTGCGTCAAAGATCGCGTCGCACCATGGGGCCGGTGCGCGCCGAGCGGTCGGCCTTGTTGGGCCGTCAGTCTGTCGGCTCCCGATCGAGCGCCCCGAATTCAAGCGCCAGTGCATCGCCGGGGAGGGGGAAGACCCTAAGCTGAAAAATTTGCCAGACGGCCTGTAAGCCGGGTTTTGTTCCGCTCCGAAGCCAAGGCCTGGAACGGCGACGATCATTCCTCTGGACCGCCCATTGCTGGACGGTTCTCGCGACCTACCCGGACATCTGAGGCGGTGAGCCCCGCAGGGCGAACCCCGCGCGATGTCCCTATTTGGTCTTGCTCCAGGCGGGGCTTGCCATGCCGTCCCTGTTGCCAGGCACGCGGTGGGCTCTTACCCCACCCTTTCACCCTTACCGGCCTCGCAAGGCCGGAGGTTTGCTTTCTGTGGCGCTATCCCTCGGGTCGCCCCGGGCGGAAGTTATCCGCCGCCTTTTCACCGTGGAGCCCGGACTTTCCTCGACGGACGCAAAGTCCGCCGCGACCGCCCAGCCGTCTGGCGGGGGCTAGATGCGCCGCCGCGTCGCGCAGGTCAACAACAAGCTGGACGACCGTCTGGCGCAGTCGATTGACCGGGGCGGGTCGCCGTGGCTGATGAGCAGGTGAGGGGAGTGGCGAACATGGCGAACGGATGGTCCAGGCGGGGCGCGCGACTGCTGCTCATCTTCGGCGCCGCTTCATTGGCGGCGGTCGGTTTGGGCGCCTTCATTTGCGCCGCCAGCGGCGTATCGACAGGATCCTGGGCGCGAAATCTGGCGGCTTGGCTGGTCGGCGCCCTGGCTGCGGCAGGCATGTCGGCGGGAGTGCGGCCCGCCCTGTCGCCGCTCCTGCCGTGGCTCGCAGTCGCCGGGCTGGCCGCGACCTTCTTCAATCCCGCCCAGGATGGCGTACATCGCTGGATCGACGCCGGGCCGCTGCACGTCAATGTCGCCATGGTCGTGCTGCCGGCTACAGCCGTGGTCCTGGCGGTGATGGCGGATCGGTGGATAGTCTGGGTTCCGGTTTTCGCCGCTCTGATCTTGATGGTCGCCCAGCCGGACGCGTCTCAGGCAACCGCCCTGGCCGGGGTGACGGCCCTTGTGGCTTCCGTACGTCTGTCTCGCCGCTGGGTGAAGGTCCTTGCTCTCGCGGGCGCAGGCTTGCTGTTCGTCTTCGTCTGGACTCGGCCGGATCCGCTGCTGGCGGTCGCGGAGGTTGAGGAGATCGTCGGGATGGCCTTCCAACTGTCACCCATCGTGGGCGGCCTGACGCTGATCGCTCTGACTGCCTTCGTCGCGGTTCCGGCGGTCCTGAGCTGGACTAACGCAAGACTCCGTCTGGCCGGTGGAGCGCTGAGCCTATGCCTGGCCTTGTGGGTGCTGACGCCGATGTTCGGCGCCTTCCCCGTGCCATTGGCGGGCGTGGGCATGAGCCCAATTTTGGGCGCTTGGCTGGGCGTGGGACTGCTCGCCGCGCTGCAGCGTCCGTCTACCGCCCGCTCATCAGCCGTGACGCCTTGAAACAGGCCAGTTGGAGCAGGCCGACCAAGCGGGCGCGGGTCTCGCCGTCGGCCACGCCGTCGACGCGATCGGGCCGCCAGTGGCGCTGAAACGCACGGACCGTGGTCTCGGTCTCGGTGTCGTAATCCCCGCCCGGCGTCAGCCCATAGCCCAGTTTCTGCAGGCCGGAGCGCAGCACCACAACGCCGATGCCGTGGTCACCCTTCTGCAACAGGCCGCCCAAGGCCTTGATCCGCTCCGGCGCGGGCTCGACCCACAGGCCGTGGCCGGCGTCGGCCAGCTGTTTCCACGGGAACAGTTCGCCGGGATCGGTCTTGCGGGCGGGGGCCAGGTCGGAATGGGCGATGATCCGGCTGTTCGGGATGACCCAGCGTTCACGGATGTCGGCGATCAAGCCGGTGACGGCCGCGATCTGAGCATCGGGAAAGGGGCGATAGCCGAACTCATGACCGGGATTGACGATCTCTATCCCGATCGAGGCGGCGTTGCAGTCAGTCTCTTCCTGCCAGACGCCGGCGCCCGCGTGCCAGGCCCGCCGTTCCTCGGGCACGAGGTGGAAGATGCGGCCGTCCTCCTCGACCAGATAATGGGCCGACACCTTGGCCTCGGGGTCCCGCAGCCGCGCCAGGGCGGCTTCGCCCGTCTCCATGCCGGTGTAGTGGAGCACCAGCATGTTTGGGGGCGCAAGACGCGCGTCGAAGTTCGGCGAAGGCGCCGCAATCAGGTTTTTCATGACTTGTGGTCTCGAGCGCTCGGCCTCAGCGGCCGTGGCGCTCCCAGCCGTAGGCGACCCAGGTGCCGTCCACCTTGTGCGCCTCGATCACGTCGGGATCCCCGGCGCGACGACGCGGCGCCAGGTTGCGACGCGCCCGCATGGCCAGGCCGGCCAGGAAGACCAGAACCCCGGCGAACAGGGCGATGACCGCTACCGCTGCGGCGGTGAAGACGGCCAGGACTGCGCCGACGGCCAGGGCGGCGACGGCGGCGATCAGGCCGGCGATCCACATGATCGAGGCGACCAGGCCGTTGGGCCGGCGGCGGGCGGCGAAGCCGAGGGTGGCGAAACGTTCAGGCTGAAACATGGGTCATCCTTTCAGGCGCTCCGGAGAACGCCCATCCGTTAATGTCGGTCCATTGGGCCTTGCGGTCAATGGATCGCCCCCTCACGCCTGTGTGCGATGGATCGTCACGCCCGCGCTCAGAAGATCGGCTGGTCGGCCAGGACGACCGCGCCCTCGCTGCGCATCCGCTCGCCCTCGACGCGTCGCATGACCGCCTGGGCCTGCGGATCGGCCATGACGCCGCCCAGCATGACCAGGGCCTGGGCCGCCTCGCTCTGGACCCCGAACATTTCGGACAGGGCTTCCCACGGGGACTTCTGCTTGGGGAAATGCTTGAAGCGCACGGACTCCCCGGCCGGGATCTTGGCCAAGGCCTTGGCCTTGGCCACCGCCTCGGTCAGACCGCCCAGCTGATCGACCAAGCCCAGCGGCAGGGCCTGGGCCCCCGTCCAGACGCGGCCCTTGGCGATTTCACGGACCCGCGCCGGCTCCAGCTTGCGGCCCGTGGCCACGCGGGTGATGAAGTCGTCGTAGATTCGGTCCATCGAGCCGGCGAAGGCGGCCCTCTGCTGGGGCGTGAAGGACTGGGTCGGTGAGAAGGCGTCGGCGTACTGGCCGCCGACCGTCAGTTCGCGCATGTCCACGCCGAACCGGCCCAGGGCGTCGGCGACCACGAACTTGCCGCCGAACACGCCGATGGAGCCGGTCAGGGTCGAGGGCTGGGCCACGATCCAGTCCGCTTCTGAGCTGACCCAGTAGCCGCCCGAGGCGGCGTAGGCGCCCATGGAGACGACGACCGGCTTGCCGGCGGCCCGGGCCGCGCGCACGGCGGCCAGGATCTGTTCCGAGGCTTCCGGCGAACCGCCCGGCGAGGAGACGCGGAAGACGATGGCCTTCACGGCCTTGTCCTCGATGGCGTCATAGATGGCCTCGGCCGTGTCGTCAGAGTGGATCGACGAGCCGCCGCCGAAACCGCCGCCGTCGCTGCGGCCCGTCACGATCGCGCCTTCGCCGCCGACGATGGCGATGGCGTTCTTGCCCGAGCCGGTCCGCTCGCCCTTGTCCGAGGTGTATTTGCCGAACTCGACGATCTCGGCGCCCTTGCCGGCGCGCCGCTTGATTTCGGCCTCGGCCTCCTCGGCCTGGCCGATCTTGTCGATCAGCTTGTTCGACAGGGCCTGTTCGGCCGAATAGGGGCCGGCCTCGATCACGGTCTTGAGCGCGGCCGGGGTCGTCTTGCGGTCCTGGGCGGCGTTGGCCAGGGCGCTGTCGTACAGCGACGTCATCCAGGCCGTCATGGCCTCGCGGTGGGCGGGCGTATAGTCGCTCTGGGTGTATTCGTTGACGGCGTTCTTGTACTCGTAACGCTGCTCGAAATCGGCGCGCACGCCGTATTTCTCGAACGCCCGGCCCAGGAACAGGCTGTCGGCCGAGAAGCCGGTGGCCTGGAAGCCGGCGGTGTTCTGCATCCACAGCTCGGAGGCGGCGGAGCCGACCATATAGGTGGACATCACCGCGCCGGCGGGCGCGAAGCCTTGGCTGTGGGCGATGACCGGTTTGCCCGAGGCGCGGAAGCGGCGGATCGCCTGACGCAGCTCGTCGGCCGTGGCCGGCGTCATGCCGCTTTCCGGCAGGCGGATCAGCACGGCCTTGACGCTGTTGTCCGCTTCGGCCTGGGCCAGACCGTCCACGACCTGAAGCACCGACAGGCCCGAGCCGCTGAAGGCGGCGAACGGGTTGCTCGACGGCTGGTCGCTGATCCCGTCGCGCAGGTCCAGTTCCAGCACCATGGTCGCGGGCGTCGTGGGCTTGGAGGCGCCGGCGATGGCCACGGTCAGCAGCACGACCGGAATGACGACGACGAACAGGATCAGTCCGGTGAAGACACCCAGAACCGTCAGGAAGAATTGCTTCATGGGAGAAGGCGCGCTCGCAAGGGCCGAAATGGCTCGGCTTCACCATAGAGCCGGAACGGTCACCGTCAAATGAACGTCCCGCAACGTCGGCGCGTCGCATCGCCCCGGATCCAGCATGTTGCGGCGCCGCGACGCGATTGATGCGCGCCACGTAAATCCCTATATGAACCGCCTGCGAGCGGGGGCCTATCGCCCCGTGTCATGTTTCGGAGACCGCGCCCATGCTGGTCACCCTGATGAAGTCCAAGTTGCACCGCGCCACGGTGACCCAGGCCGACCTCGATTACGAAGGTTCGATCGCCATCGACATGGACCTGCTGGACGCGGCGGGCATCTTTCCGCACGAACAGGTCGATGTGCTGAACATCACCAACGGCGCCCGTTTCACCACCTACGCCATCGAGGCCCCGCGCGGCTCCAAGGTCATCGGCGTCAACGGCGCCGCCGCCCGCCTCGTCCAGAAGAACGACAAGGTGATCGTCGTCACCTACGGACAGCTGCCCCAGGAAGAGGCGCGCCAGTGGACGCCCAATGTCGTGCTGCTGGACGACAATAACGAGATCAAGCGCGCGGCCTGACCCAGACGCGCCTTTGACGATGAAAAAAGGCCCGCCGGCGACGGCGGGCCTTTTCTTCGTTCATTCAGCGGCGATCAGCGGGCGATGTCGTAGACGCCGGTGATGTCGATCCGGATCGTCAGCTCGCCGGCGGCGACCGGGGTGCTGGCGTCTTCGCGCATCGCCATGGCGCGCACTGCGAACTGCGGCTGGGGCTCGGGCGAATAGCCGCCGCCTTCGCTCAGGTTGCGGATGCCGGACAGCTGGACGTTCAGCGCCTGGGCGTACAGCTGGGCTTTGGTCTGCAGGGCCCGCACAGCCATCTGGCGCGCTTGGTTCTCGGCCACGGTCGGATCCTTCAGGCCGAAGCTGATGCCGTCGATCTGGTTGACGCCTGCGGTGACCACGGCGTCGGCGGTGGTTCCGACCTTGGTCAGGTCGTTGGTGATCACCGTCACCCGGTTCACGGCTTGATAGCCGCGCAGCTTGGGCGGTTCGTTCTGCACATAGTCATATTGCGCCGACAGGTTCAGGCCCGAAGTCTGGACGTCCCGCTCGGCGATCCCGGCGCGGCGCAGGGCGGCCATGACCTCGGTCATCCGGGTCGCATTGTCGCGCATGGCCTGCTGGGCCGTGGGGGCCTCGGTCTGGACGCCGAAGCTGATGGTGGCCATGTCCGGCGCGGCCTTGACCTCGCCATAGGCTGACAGGTTCAGCGACGGCGCGGGTTGCATCATCTGCACCGGCTGGACGCTCTGGGCCATCGCCGGCGCCGTCGCGCTCAGGGCGACCGCCGCCGTCAGGGCGCTGCCCAGCATCAGGGATTTGAACGCGCTTTTCATGGGGTAGTCTCCGTAGAACGATCCTGACCGACGGGTTCGTCGATCCATGGCCGCAACCTTGGCCTTTTATGCCTGAACCAACGCCCGCGCTTCCATGTCGGTTTCCGTTCATCTTCGTGAAATCGCCGAAACATGCCGCATGCGGACCTGGCTCTTGGCAAGCCGCATCCGCGCCTGCTAGGCGGTTCCTCCCGCCGCGCATGGTCGCACGCTCTGGGGGCCTGTAGCTCAATGGTTAGAGCCGACCGCTCATAACGGTCTGGTTGGGGGTTCGAGTCCCTCCGGGCCTACCACTCTGTCGAGACCACTTAGAAGTGGCTCAAAACCACTTAAGAGTGGCAGCTGGATTTATCGCGCCATCGACCGGCTGACTGTCCGCCTGTGACTCATTGCGGAAGTTTTCAGCGTCTGCTTTGGACTGCAGGGCCAGATCGTTTGGCGGTCTCTAGCGTGCAACTCCATAGATCCGTGCCCGACGACGGAACGCCTCATCGCTGCCTTCGAGGATGTTGCAGGCGAGCGCTCGCGTGTCATCGTGATCGATAGAGCCGCGCGATACGATCCTTGCGAACTCGGCGTTGCTCTTCAAAACGATGATTTGTTCCGCGTCGCCGAGCACCGCGATGTTCGCATTGTGCGTGACGATAGCGCGGCCTCAATCAAAGTGGTTGGCGCCTGCGGCCGGCGTGAAGGAGCCCTGCTCGCCCAGACCGAAGAAATGCTGGGTGAAGCGCGTCTCGTGGCGCTCGAGGAAGACGTCTTCGTAGGACACGATGGTCTGCGCCAGGATGCAGTGGGTCTTTGCCGTAAGTTGGCGCAGCTGGGCTCGGGTCAGAGTGAACGACGCCGGGATGATGTAGGTCTGAGGCTCGTGCGTGCCCAGGAGGACCGAGTCGCCCGTCAGGTCGATGGTGCGGAAAGGCGGCAGTTCGGGCTCCGTCACCGCAAAAAACCGGGTCTGAATCGAGACTTGAACGTCACGCGCCGGCGTCTGTCCTGCGTTGCGGATACGCAGACGGATCCTCGGCGCTTCCCCGACCTTGAGCGTGTCCAGGCAGCCGATCTCGGGAATGAGATAGGCCCTCAAGGACGTCTGGCCCTGCCGCTCCGAGGTTTCGACGGCGTCGCGGGAGACCGCCAGTGCGTCCAGGGCCGCATCCACCTGCCGCTGGGCCTTGTCCACCGCGCTCTGCGCGGCGTTGGCGGCGGCACGGGAGTGACCCAGGCTGAGGTATGCCAAGGCGACGGTAGTGCCGAGACCGAACAGGGTCGCGACGGCAATCCATATCTGGAGTTCTGCGGCGGCGGTCGCGGCTTCTGCAGCCTCGGCGCTGCGGCGTGCATACTCCAAAGTCAGCAGTTCACGGGCCGTTTGAACCGCCCTACCGGCGCGTTCGTCGGAGATCGCGCACAGCAGGCCGCCAATCAAGGTCTCTCGCATCGTTGCCCCCCGACGCCGCGCCACAGTTGCGTCAGATGTAGCCGTCTAGCCGAGGCCGTCAATCGGCGCGCCGGAGCCTTCATTCAGTCCGGAGCCGACCATGTGTGATCGGTGCGAGCGATTGGCGGCCGGGGAATCGGCTGCGCCTTGATCCTGCGCGTCTCAAGCGCTTCGCGAATAACCTGGTCCAAGAACCCGGCCTCGCAGATGAACGGCCGAGGAGTTTCATCGAAGTAGGAGACGATCGCCAGGGGATGACTCCCTGTGGGCGAAGCGCTTGCCCAGCTTGTCATTGTTCTCCCTGTGGCCGATCCACGGATCGACGGACCACCGCGATCCCGCCTCGCACACCGCATCCCGACCGGCCAGGGCTCTACGGAGGAATTCGCTGCCTTCGAGACTTACGCGAGACCCGGAGATGTCCTGCCGATCAAGCGCGTGTGCCTGCGGTCAGACCTGCACCGCGCGGTGAACCAATAGTGAAGCTGCGGGTTGGGTTGGCAAGCGACCGGCGGACGAAGGAGGGACCGATGTGTGTGAAATGGGCTTCCGGAACGGGGCGACTGGCCTGCGCCTCGATGATCGCGCACTAGGTGGCTGTTCCCGTCACCTATTGCGGCCCTCCGCCGGCGCCGGCGGACCTCGCGTCGAGCTTCAACCTCGATCCGTTCCTGGTGTTTGCCCTTTTCGCGATGGCCATTGCACTACGACGCGACAAGGCCGGACTGGCCGCGGTCGGGGTCCTGGCCGTCGCCTTCGTGTCGCCGCTTTGCGCCCTGTCAGCCGCCCTCTTCTCCGCCCGGGTGGTGCACCATATCCTGCTCGTCGCCGTGGCGGCCCCGCTTTTGGCGATGGCCCTGCCGGCGCGCGGTCGCGCCAGCATCGCCGCGCCCTTCGTCGCCTCAACAGTGGTGCTCTGGGCCTGGCATCTGCCGGCGGCCTATGATGCGGCCCTCGCCAATGTGCCCCTCTACTGGGTGATGCAACTGTCTCTGCTCGGCAGCGCCCTGCTGTTCTGGCGCGCGGTGCTGGCCGAGGGGCGGTCTCCGGTGGATCGGCTGGCCTTCGTGGTCGCGGCCTTCGCCCAGATGGGACTGCTGGGCGCGCTGCTGACCTTCGCGCCGGGGCCGCTCTACGCCGCCCACGCCTTCGCCCCCCTGGCCTGGGGCCTGACGCCGCTGCAAGACCAAGCCCTGGGCGGGGTCATCATGTGGGTTCCGGCAGGGCTCCCCTATGCCGTGGCGGCCGTCTGGATCGCGCGGCGGAGCTGGGCGCGGCTGAAGGCGGCCGGCGCATGATCGACTGGCTGACGCCCGCCGTCCCGCTGTTCAAGGCGGCCCACATCATTGGTCTGGTGGTCTGGTGCGGCGGGCTGCTGGCCCTGCCGCTGATGCTGACCCGGCACGACCCGGCCATTTCGGTGCAGGACTACCGAACCATCCGCACCGCGTCGCACCTGACCTACACCCTGTTCGTCACCCCGGCCGCCGTAATCGCGGTGATCGCAGGGACGTGGCTGATCTTCCTGCGCGAGGTCTATGTCCCGTGGATGTTCGCCAAGCTGGCCTTCGTGGCCGCCCTGGTCATGGCCCACGGCTGGATCGGCCATATCCTGGCGAAGATCGGCGAGGAGCCCAGCGAGCACAGGCCGCCCCCGGCCTGGCTGCCCATCGCCCTGGTGCTGGTCCCCATGCTGGTCATCCTGACGCTCGTGCTGGCCAAGCCGGTTCTGGACTGGGTCGCCTTCCCGGAGTGGCTGACCGAGCCTCGAAGCGGTCAGCTCTTTTTCGACACGCCCAGACGATAATCGAAGACCAGTTTGCCGCCATGCCAGCCCGTCACCGCCACCACGCCGACACACAACGCCGACAGCAGAATGCCGTACGGCAGGACGGCGTCCTCATAGCCGTACAGGCGATGCCCCCAGTTGGCTCCCAGCAGGGCCAGCAGGGTCACGGCGATGATGAAATGCGTCCAGGCGGGCGCCCGCGCGCGAATACCGGACACAAGCAGCAGCTCCGCCGTGCCGGAAAGGCCGGCCAGCATGCCGAACAGGAAGCCGGTCCCTGCGGACCACAGGGCGGCCCTGGCCCAGAAGGCGTCGCCGGTCCACCAATACAGGGCGTCGGCCCCGAAGGTGCAGAACGTCAGGGCGACCGGAAAGGCCACGCTCATCGCATGGATCGGGTGCCCGAGCACGGCGACGCGCGACTCGGTGGCCGAAAAGCCTTCGGTGGCGGCGATCGGGTCGATCAGGGCGTCGGCTTCTTGTTCGATGTTGTCGGTCAAGGGTCGTCCTTGCGGGCTTCGATGGTCGTCCTCACAACGGCGCTGTTGCTGGCAGGTTGCGAGGGGGCCCTGTCCACGGTCGATCCGGCCGGACCGGCGGCCCGCACCATCGCCCAGATCTGGTGGGTGATGCTGGCCGGTGCGGTGGCGATTTTCGCCCTCGTCATGGCGCTGGTGGCCCTCGCCTTCGTCCGCAAGAGAGGCCCCGTCGACGAGACGCGGCATGAGCGGCTGTGGGTGATCAAGCTCGGGATCGTCTTCCCGGCCGTCGTGCTGCTGGCGCTGCTGGCCTATGGGCTGGTGGCGGGTGAGTCCCTGCTGCCCCGGCAGGGCCCGGACGTCGTCAGCGTCAGCGCGGAAGCGCGCCGTTCTCAGTGGACCTTCGGCTATGGCGACGCCCCCGGGCGGAGAACCGACGATGTCCTGCACATTCCCGCCGGACGGCCCGTGGATGTCGCCATCACCTCGACCGATGTGATCCACAGCTTCTGGGCGCCGCGTCTCGCGGGCAAGATCGACGCCATCCCCGGCCATGTGAACGTCCTGCGCATCGAGGCCGATGCGCCCGGCGTCTATGCGGGCCGAAGCGCCGAGTTCAGCGGCGTCGGCTACGACAGTTTTGCCTTCACGGTGGTCGCCCATGACCCCGCTGCCTGGGAGCGCTTCGTCAGAGGCGGCACGCCATGAATACGCTCCAGCGCCACCGCAAGCTGTCCGACATCTGGGCGTCCGAGCCCGGGCCGCGCGGCCTGTTCTCGACCGTCAATCACACGGACCTGGGCCGGATGTTCCTGGCTGTGTCCTTCTTCTTCTTCCTGGTCGGCGGCGTGCTGGCCATGCTGATCCGGGCCCAACTGGCGACGCCTCATTCGGCCTTCGCCGGGCCGGAGATCTACAACCAGATCTTCACCATGCACGGGACCATCATGATGTTCCTGTTCGCCATTCCGACCTTCGAGGGGCTGGCGATGTATCTTCTGCCCAAGATGCTGGGCACGCGCGATCTCGCCTTCCCCCGGCTCTCGGCCTACGGCTTCTGGTGCTATGTCTTCGGCGGCACGATGATGCTGGTGTCGATGGTGCTGGGCATCGCGCCGGACGGCGGCTGGTTCATGTATCCGCCCCTGACCGGGGCGATTTATTCGCCCGGAATCAACACCGACTTCTGGCTGATCGGCATCACCTTCGTCGAGATCTCGGCCATCGCGGCGGCGGTCGAGATCACGGTTTCAATTCTCAAATACCGCGCCCCCGGCATGTCGCTGGACAAGATGCCGATCTTCGCCTGGTACGCCCTGGTCACGGCCCTGATGATCCTGACGGGGTTTCCGCCCCTGATCCTGGGGTCGATCCTGCTGGAGCTGGAACGGGCCTTCGGTCTGCCCTTCTTCCAGGCGGAGTTCGGCGGCGACAGCCTGTT
>JBKBXN010000003.1:0-257 GCA_046314055.1 Brevundimonas sp. | reverse complement strand
ATCTTCCTGCCGGCGGCGGGGGTGATCTCGACCATCCTGCCGGTCATGTGTCGAACGACCCTGCTGGGCTACGGCTGGATCGTGGCCTCGGCGACGGGGCTGGCCTTCCTGTCTTTCGGCATCTGGGTCCACCACATGTTCACGACGGGGATCCCGCACATGGGGCTGGCCTTCTTCTCGGCGGCCTCGACCCTGGTGGCGGTGCCGACGGGGGTCCAGCTGTTCGCCTGGATCGGGACCATGTGGAAGGGCAAGCC
>JBKBXN010000002.1:0-46626 GCA_046314055.1 Brevundimonas sp. | reverse complement strand
GCCATCAATCCCGACGCCAAGGTGACGGTGAAACTGGTGTCCGCCTCGGGCATCGGGGCCATCGCCTCGGGGGTGGCCAAGGCCAACGCCGACGCCATCCTGATCGCCGGCCACAACGGCGGCACCGGCGCCTCGCCCCAGACTTCGATCAAACACGCCGGCCTGCCGTGGGAGATCGGCCTGGCCGAAGCCCATCAGGTGCTGACGCTGAACAATCTGCGCGGCACGGTGACGCTGCGCACTGACGGCGGGGTCCGCACCGGCCGCGACGTGGTTATCGCCGCCATGCTGGGGGCCGAGGAATATGGGGTCGGCACCGCCGCCCTGATCGCCATGGGCTGTCTGATGGTGCGCCAGTGCCATTCGAACACCTGCCCCGTCGGCGTCTGCTCCCAGGACGAGCGGCTGCGCGAGAAGTTCACCGGCACGCCGGACAAGGTGGTCAACCTGTTCACCTTCATCGCCGAGGAGACGCGCGAGATCCTGGCCTCCATCGGCGCCCGGACGATGGACGAGATCATCGGCCGCACCGACCTGTTGCGTCAGGTCCGGCGCGGCGGGTCGCACCTGGACGACCTGGACCTGAACCCCCTGCTGGTTCGGGTGGACGAGGGCGCGGCGGGCAAATGGGCGGACAAGGTGCGCAAGCCCATCGCCGACAGCCTGGACGCCCGGGTGCTGAAGGACGCTGTCCGCTTCCTGGATCGCGGCCAGACGCTGGAGCTGTCCTATCCGCTGAACAACACCCAACGGACCGTCGGCGCCGCCGTATCGTCCGCCATCGTGCGGCGGTTCGGCGCCCAGGGTCCGGCCGGCCGCCTGAAGCTGCGTCTGGAAGGCATCGCCGGCCAGAGCTTCGGCGCTTTCGCCGCCAAGGGGCTGGAACTGCATCTGACCGGCGAGGCCAACGACTATGTCGGCAAGGGCCTGTCGGGCGCCGAGATCTCGGTCCGCACGCCCGAATGGCGCGAGGATCAGCTGATCTGCGGCAACACCACCCTGTATGGCGCCACCTCGGGCCGTCTGTTCGTCGCCGGCGCGGCGGGCGAGCGGTTCGCGGTCCGCAACTCGGGCGCCGAGGCGGTGGTCGAGGGCCTGGGGGCGCACGGCTGCGAATATATGACCGGCGGCCGGGTCGTGGTGCTGGGCGGGGTCGGCTGGAACCTGGCGGCGGGCATGAGCGGCGGCGAACTGTTCGTGCTGGACCAGCCGGGCTTCGCCGAGCGGGCCCTGAACGGCGATCTGGCTGGCGTGGCCGACATGGACGCGGCGGCGGCCGAACGGCTGCGCGGCCTGGTCGAGGCGCACCTGACGGCGACCGGTTCGCCGCTGGCGCGCCGCCTGCTGGGCGACTGGGACAACACGCTTGACCGTTTCGTTCGCATCGTACCGCTCACGGACATTGTCAGGACGGAGGAACGGCTTAAGACTTCTGCCTGAGCCGTTCCTCACCTCTCCTCCCCGAGACGCCTGAAATGACACGAACCGCCGCCCTGTCCGCCATCGCCGTCGTCGGGGCGTCGTCGCTCGCCTCTCCGGCCCTGGCGGCCGCTCCCGCCCTGCTGGCCCATCAGGCGCCCCTGGCGATCGACAATGCGGCGACGGCCTGGATTCTGACGTCCACCGCCCTGGTGCTGCTGATGACCCTGCCGGGTCTGGCGCTGTTCTATGGCGGCATGGTGCGGAAGAAGAACATCATCAGCGTCATCGCCCAGTCGGCGGCGGCCTTCGCCATCGTCTCGGTCCTGTGGTTCCTGGTCGGCTACAGCCTGTCGTTCGGCAAGGGGCCCGATGCGGTCAACGGCCTGATCGGCGGGGTCCAGGCGGCCTTCCTGAACGGGGTGACGATGCAGACGGCGCACAGTCTGCTGCCCGGCTTGCCGGAACTGCTGTTCGTCAGCTTCCAGATGACCTTCGCCATCATCACCCCAGCCCTGATCGCCGGCGCCTTCGCCGAGCGGATGAAGTTCTCGGCCAGCCTGCTGTTCTTCGCCCTGTGGCATTTGATCGTCTATGCGCCGATCTGCCATCAGGTGTGGGGCGGCGGCTATCTGGGCGGGCTGGGCGTGCTGGACTTCGCGGGTGGCGCGGTGGTTCACGTCAACGCGGGCGTCGCCGGCCTGGTCTGCGCCCTGGTGCTGGGCCCGCGTCACGGCTTCGGCCGCGACAACATGGCCCCCGCCAATCTGGTTTACAGCGCCATCGGCACCGGCCTGCTGCTGGTCGGCTGGATCGGCTTCAACGCCGGATCGGCCGGCGCCGCCGACGCCCTGGCCGCCACCGCCGCCTTCAACACCATCCTGGCCGCCGGGGCCGCAGCCTTGGGCTGGATGACCATCGAATGGTTCGACCGCAAGCGTCCGACCCTGCTGGGCCTGCTGTCCGGCGTCGTCGGCGGTCTGGTCGCCATCACCCCCGCAGCAGGCTTTGTCGACCCCAAGGGCGCCTTCTTCATCGGCCTGATCGCCGGCCCGGCCTGCTACGCCGGGGCGGTCTGGCTGAAGCACGCGCTGAAATACGACGACAGCCTGGACGCCTTCGGTGTTCACGGGATCGGCGGCATCGTCGGCGCCCTGCTGACCGGCGTCTTCGCCACCACCAGCGTCAACGCCCTGTCCGAAGGCGCGACCGTGTGGAAGCAGGCCATCGGCCTGGGCGGGGCCATCGTCTGGAGCGCCGTCGGCACCTTCGTCGTCCTGATGATCTGCAAGTTCACCACCGGCCTGCGCGTCACCAAGGACGAAGAGGTCGAGGGGCTGGACTATACCCAGCATGGCGAAGCCATCCACTGAGGTCACAGACAGGGGCGGTTGATCCCGCCCCTGTCCGCCCCCATCTTCATCTGTGACCGGGAGCCTTGCCGATTGCGGGAGGCCGACGGTCGGTCGCTTTGCGAGGACCCAGATGACGACGACGCGCACCATCCTGTTCGACAGCCCGTTCCTGCTGGGCTTTGACCACACCCGCGCCCTGATAGACCGCGCCGCGAAGGCCGCAGCCGAGAGCTATCCGCCCTACAATGTCGAACAGATTGGCGATGCGGGCGTGCGCATCAGCCTGGCCGTCGCCGGGTTCGCACCCGATGAACTGGCCATTACCTTGGAGGGGCGGCAGCTCACCATCGCCGGCAAGCGCGACGACGCGAGCAAGGGCGAACAGGCCTTCCTGCATCGCGGCATCGCCGCACGGGGTTTCGTGCGGAGCTTCGTCCTCGCCGACGGGCTTGAGGTCCAGGGCGCGCGGCTGGAGCACGGCCTGTTACACGTCGACCTGATCCGGCCCGAGGCCGAGCGTCAGGTGAGGCGGATTCCCATCACGGCCGGCTGAAAAGCGCGGCCGTTAGAACCGCCCGGCGATCCGGGCGTTGTACATTTGAAGGAGGCGGTCCTAATGACGCCGATGATGACCAAGGAAGATTTTGCAGGAATGGGCGCGCCCGACCTCGTCTATGTGCGCGAGGTGAAGGCGTCCGATCTGCTGGAAGAGGCGGTCGAGATGAAGGACATCGCCTTCGACCCCAATCAATCGCTGTACGCCGTCCATAGTGCGGACGGAGAGCGTCTGGCGGTCATGCTGGACCGCGAGACCGCCTTCGCCGCCGCCGTGGCCCACGAACTGGAGCCGGTTTCAGTTCACTGAGGCAGTGGGTCAGGCCGCCGTGGCGGGGGCCTGATCCTTGACGAACAGAGCCTTGATCGCGTCAACCGTCTGCGCTTGACGCAGTTGCTCGCGAAGTTCGGGCGAGCGCAGGGCGCGGGACACGGCGGCCAAAGCGCGCAGGTGTTCGGCGCCGTCCTTGGGCGGGGCGAACAGGGCCAGCAGAAGATCGACTGGTCGATCATCGACCGAGTCATAGGCCACCGGCGAATCCAGCCGGACGAAGACGGCCGTGACCCGATCAATCTCGGCGAGACGGGCATGGGGAACAGCGACGCCTGAGCCCAGGCCGGTGGATCCCAGGGCTTCGCGTTCAAGCAGGGCTTCGAAGACGCGGCCTTGATCTACGCCCAGGGCCATGGAGGCGGCTTCGGCGACAGCATGAAGGGCCTGACGCTTTGAAGAGGCGCCGCCGCGCAGCACCACGCCGTTCGGCGCAAGCAAATCTGCGATGTCCATGGTAGCCCAACTCTAGATAAGCGACTGGGGGTCGCGGGCGCCCCTTTAGAGGCTCCCGCGACAAAGTCAAACTGGGCCGTTAACTAATGGCCGTTGGTCTTCTTGGTGCGCTCCGGATCGATCCAGCCGACGTTGCCGTCGGGCCGGCGGTAAACCACCGCGAGGCCGCCGTGTGCCGCGTTGCGGAAGAGGACGACCGGATAGCCGGTCATGTCCAGTTCGAGCACCGCACGACCGACCGTGATGGTGCGGATCTCGTGCTCGGTCTCGGCGATGACCATGCCCAGCGGAGGCGGGCCGTCGTTCTCGCCGGTGTCGCCGAAGACGTCGTCCTCGACGCTGTCGGGATCCCGCAGCACGATGCTGCGGGCGACTTCGCGAGCGGCGTTTTCAGTCTTTTCGGGCGAAAGACCCTTGGGCCCGATGTGGTGATCCTTGAGCCGGCGCTTGTAGCGACGGACCCTTTTTTCGAGACGATCCAGCGCCTCGGTGAAGGCCGAATGGGCGTCGCCGCCCATGCCGGTCGTCACCAGGGTCTGGCCCGACGCGAGGCGGACCCAACAGTCCACCTTGAAGTTGTGGCCGTCTTTCGACACCACGACCTCGGCGTCATCACCGCCGCGGGCGAAGTATTTTCCGACCCCGTCTTCGAGTTCCTGGGAGATGCGCGAGCCTAACGCTTCGCCGACATCCACTTGCTTGCCGCTGACTTGGACTTGCATACGGATAGAACGCTCCCACTCGCATTTGGTGTCAATCGAGATCACCGTTTTGTGGCTACGCTTCAGGCGGTCTTAAGCATCCTTCGACGTTCGACCGAGGATGGAATCCTCAAGGCTTCCCGGTACTTGGCGACCGTCCTACGGGCTATATCTATGCCCGCCTCCTTAAGGATTTCGACGATCCGATCATCGGACAAAACGTCGCCGTCCTGAGCCTCTCCATCGATCATGGCCTTGATCCGGTGACGGACGGCTTCGGCCGAATGGGTCGAGGCGCCGTCCACCGACTGGATGGCGGCGGTGAAGAAGAATTTCAGCTCGAAGACGCCGCGCGGGGTCGAGACATATTTGTTCGAGGTCACGCGGCTGACCGTCGATTCGTGCATGCCGATGGCGTCGGCGACGGTCTTCAGATTGAGCGGCCGCAGGAACTCGACCCCGAAGGCGAGGAAGGCGTCCTGCTGACGCACGATCTCGGACGAGACCTTCAGAATGGTCTTGGCCCGCTGGTCCAGCGACTTGACCAGCCAGCTGGCCTGGGCGGCGCAATCGGCGACGAAGGTCTTTTCGGTGTCGGACCGGGCGCCGGCCTGGACCAGGCCATGATAGCGTTTGTCGATCAGCAGGCGCGGCAGGGTGTCGGCGTTCAGCTCGACCCGCCAGCCGCCGGCGGGATCGGGCCGGACATGGACGTCGGGCACGACCGTCTGTGCCGGTTCGCCGCCGAAACCGGCGCCGGGGCGCGGCGTCAGGGCCTTCAGCTCGGCGATCATATCGGTCAGATCCTCGCCGTCGACGCCGCAGACCTTCTTCAGGCCAGCCAGGTCGCGGCGGGCCAGCAGGTCCAGATTGTCGAGCAGGGCGCCCATGGCCGGGTCGAAGCGATTGCGCTCGATCAGTTGCAGCTTCAGGCATTCGGGCACCGAACGGGCCATGATCCCGGTCGGCTCGAACCCCTGGCAGACGGTCACAACCGCCTCAATCCGATCCAGGCCGACGCCGAGGCGATCCGCGAACTCGGCCATTTCGCCGCGCAGATAGCCGCCCTCGTCGGTGGCGTCGATCAGGGTCAGGGCGATGGCGTGGTCGGCGGGCGACAGGCCGGCCGAGGAGGCCTGGGCCTGCAGGTGCTCCCACAGGGTCAGTTCGTGGGCGTCGGGCCGTTCGCCGTCGCCTTCGAAGACCTGGCCGCCCTTGCCGGCGCTGGACCAGTCGGACAGGCCGGGCTGGGCCTCGTCGGTCATGCGGTCGCTGGTGCGTTCGCCAGGGGCGGCGTCGCCGTAGACGTCGTCGGACCCGGCGTCCATCGAGGCGACGGAATCCTGGCCTACCCCGTCGCCGAAGGACATTTCGCCGTCGGACGCGGCGTCGGAGATCTTGTCCGCAGCCTCGGGGCCGTCGCCCTCGGGCTCGTCGCGTTGCAGCAGGGGATTGCGTTCCAGCTCGGCCTCGACGAACTCCTCGAGCTCGAGGTTCGACAGTTGCAGCAGCTTGATCGCCTGCTGCAGCTGGGGCGTGATGACCAGCCCCTGCCCCTGTCTGATCTCTAGACGTTGCCCGATCACGTTCGAAACATCCCCCCGGCGCGCCGAACTGGCCCGGAACTTGCTGTGCAGAATGACGGGGCATTGGTTAACGCCCGACAAATATCGGAACACGGGTGTGCAGAAGCCCCCTCGCGCTTTCGCTGCGAAGTTGGAGGCCCACCGCGAGTGGAGGGCAGGACGGAGCGCCGGGCCTCGCCCGGAGTGGATTAGTTTTTACCGTTTCGACGAAGACAGACGCTCCGCGCGCATGGCGTTTCTGCCGGCCGGGGATATTGAAGCGGCAGTTGTGATGCCTCTTCCCCAAGGCCTGCGTCAGGTCGGCGATCCCTGCGAAGGACCGTCCCGAGTGCGACCGGGTTCCTAACCCCGTGTCCTCCGCCGACGTTTCTGCGCGGGATGAGCCCACCGATGCACCGTCATGCGGCGCGAGGGGATCCCACCCCCGCCCCTGATCCATACGCTCCCGCCGCCGCAAGGTCGCAGGCCTTACGAGCCCTCCTAGCGACGAGACCGGGGAGGAGTATGCGCGGGTTTTGGAGGGTGGTTAGGAGCGGGGGGTGAGATTTGTGTAAGGGGTTGGAATCGTTGAGGTGGAGGCAGCGTCATTGTGCGCGCAGCCTCACCTCCCTGCGCGCGAAGGCGCGTGGGGAGGACAGGTCGCGTAGCGACCAGGCGGGGGCGACTCCGGCGGGGGTGATGACCGGGCCAGCGTCAAACACCGAGTCGCCCCCTCCTGGCGTGCGCTGACGCTCCCGCCTGTCCTCCCCGTTCGCCTTCGCGAACGGGGAGGTGAGCCTGTCAGGCGTAGTTTTCGCCCAGGTAGACGCGGCGGACCTCGGGGTCGTTGACGGCTTCGTCGGCGGTGCCTTCGAACAGGACCGAGCCGCCTGAGATGATCGAGACGCGGTCGGTGATGTCCAGGGTTTCGCGGACATTGTGGTCGGTGATCAGGACGCCGATGCCCTGCCCGGCCAGATAGCGGATGACCGAGCGGATGTCGGCGATGGCCAGGGGGTCGATGCCGGCGAAGGGTTCGTCCAGCAGGATGAAGGAGGGCCGGCCGGCCAGGGCGCGGGCGATCTCGACCCGGCGGCGTTCGCCACCCGACAGGCCGGTGGCCGGCGCGTGACGCAGATGGTCGATGTGGAGTTCGTTCAGCAGGCGGTCGGTCTCGGCGTCCAGCTGATCGCGCGGATAGTTGAGTTCGACCACCGCCTTGATGTTCTGCTCGACCGTCATGCCGCGGAAGATCGAGGCCTCCTGGGCCAGATAGCCCAGACCCATGCGGCTGCGCTGGTACATGGGCTGGCCGGTGATGTCCTCGCCGTCCAGCCAGATCGAGCCGGAGTCGGGCGGGATCAGGCCGGTGATCATGTAGAAACAGGTGGTCTTGCCGGCGCCGTTGGGGCCGAGCAGGCCCGCGACCTCGCCGCGCTGGACCGTCAGGGAGACGTCGCGCACGACCTGGCGCTGGCCGAAGGCGCGGGCGATATTGCGCACCCGCAGCCCCTTTTCGGCGGCCGGAACCGCCGGCTCGGACTTTGCCGCAGGCCGGTCGGCCAGGTTCAGGGCGGAGAGTTCCTTGCGGGCCAAATCGTGATCCGTGCTCAGCGCGACCGGGGCCGCAGCCTCAGTTCGTCCCGTTGGGATAGAAGACGCCCTGGATGCGGCTGCCGGCGCCGGCGCCGCGAGGGGCGCCCGACATGGTCGCCGCGTCGGTGTTGACATTATAGGTCAGCCGCCCGCCGGTCAGGACGTTCCTGCCCTGGTTCAGGATGACGTTGCCGGTCACGACCAGTTCGCCGTTCGACAGGGTGTAGACGGCGCGGTCGCCGCGCATCGTCTGGGTCGGGGTGACGAAATAGACGGTTCCCGTGGCCTCGACCCGCGTGAATTCGCCCTGGGCGTCGCGGAAGGCGGTGATGGCCTCGGCCCGCAGACGGTTCTGGCCCTGGGTGATTTCGGCGCGGCCGCGCAGGCTGATGCGGTCCGTGCCCTGTTCGCCGTCGTCCGCGCCGAAGGCGATCGGCTGGCTGGAGGCGCCGCGCGTGCTCTGGGCGTCGCCAACGGCCGGCAGGGCCAGCAGAGTCAGGGCCGCCAGCGCCGCTACGGCGCGACCGAGGGAGGGTTTCGATGTCATCGCCGTCATTCGCCTGATCCCGAGGGATTGATGGTCCCGCTTATCTTGGTGTCGCCAGAGCCCTTGAACACCACGCGCTCGCCCTGATCATAGATCGCATAGGACGAAGCGTTGATGGTTCCAATAGGGCCGGCGCCCTGAACGCCCCGTGAACCCGTGATGATTCCGGTCGAGGTGTCGACCACCGCCTCGGGCGTGGTCAGGACGAAGCCGGAGCCGCCGTCCGAAATCCGCACGTTCGGCCCGATGGTCACGGTCTTGGCCTGTTCGTTATAGGTGCCGCCGTCGGCGGTCATTTCGGTGACCTTGCGACCGCCCAGGTTCAGCTTCAGCGCCGGGCCGACCAGGCGGAAATGGCCGGTGGCCGGGTCGCGGATCGCGCCCTGGGCGCCGACGGTGAAGGCGCGGCCTTGCGCGTCCTGGCCGTGGAACAGGGGCTTGTCCAGACGGACTTCCTGACCCTGGCTGGCCTTGCGCTCGACCCCCGACATGACGGTGCGGAACACGGTCCAGGTCAGGACGCCGCCCGCCAGCACCAGGATGATGACGGGCAGGATGCGGCGGAACAGCTTGACCCGCCGCGAATGCGCCCGCCAGCGCGCGCCGGCCAGCACCACCCACGCCTCGTCGGCTTCGTCGCCTTCATGCCCGATGGGGTCGCGGGGGGCGGTCACGGGATCAGCTGTGCGCGAAGATGTCGATCTCGTCCCAACCGGCGAGATCGAGCGCCGAACGGTCCGGCAGGAAGTCGAAGCAGCGGGCCGCCAGTTCGGTGCGGCCTTCACGCGCCAGCATCATGTCCAGCTTGGCGCGGGCGGCGTGCAGATAGAGGACGTCCGAGGCGGCGTAGTCCAGCTGGGCCTGGGTCAGTTCGGCCGCGCCCCAGTCGGACGACTGCTGGGCCTTGGACAGGTCGACGCCGACCGTCTCGCGCACCACGTCCTTCAGCCCGTGGCGATCGGTGTAGGTGCGGGCCAGTTTGGAGGCGATCTTGGTGCAATAGACCGGCCGGGTCTCGACCCCGAGGTGCAGCAGGAACATGCCGATGTCGAAGCGGCCGAAGTGGAAGATCTTGGTCACCGCCGGATCGGTCAGCAGGCGCTTCAGGTTCGGGCAGTCGTAGGCGGGGCGGTTCAGGCGCACGACATGGGCGTTGCCGTCGCCGGACGACAGCTGGACCACGCACAGGGGGTCGCGGCGGAAGCGCAGGCCCATGGTCTCGGAATCGATGGCGACGTCCGGTCCCAGGTCCAGGTCGTCGGGCAGGTCGCCCTCGTGCAGGTAAACGGTCATGGGCAGGTTCTTACACGGCTGGGGGACGGGACGAAACGGCTTACCGCGCGACGATGGGGCCTCAAGCAGCAGAGCGCCGCGCGCGATGCGATAGGCCCTGAAACGAAGACGGCGCCGTGTCCGAAAACACGACGCCGTTCATAATATGGTGCCCAGAAGAGGACTCGAACCTCCACGCCTCTCGGCGCTGGAACCTAAATCCAGTGCGTCTACCAGTTCCGCCACATCCGCATGGGCAGGCTGAGGGCTCTAGAGGGGCGGGCCGCGCCTGACAAGACCCCAACCGGCCTCAACGACGGCCAGCGACCAGTTCGTTGCGGATAGTGCGTCCCAAGGGGTCTCGAGCTTGCCAACTCTGACCGATATCGGCCTCAACCATGCGGCTGCAGAAGCGCGGCAGAATCTGGCGTGGGCGGAAGCCGCTCAGGCAGATCTTGTCGCCCTCGCGGCTCCAGCGGGCGCTCAGTTGGCGCCCGTCCGAGAACTGGGATTCATACCGCCCGTCCGGCTCGAAGAAATGCTTCACCCACTGGCCGTTGGGATAGTGAGACACGATCGTATTGCCGAACGCCTCGGACATATCCGCCCGCACCGGCGCCGCCGCCAAAACGACGCCCAGCGCCAGGCCGCACCCGACTACCGCAATCCGCATCCACCCCTCCAACCTGCCGTAACGCGATTATTACCGTCCGTTAAGGTTTGGCAAGCCGGGAGGGTTCCGGACGCGCGGCCTCAGACGTTGCCGCGGCGGCCTGATTCGAACAGGAACCAGACCCGCTTCTCGGTCTCATCCACCCAATTCTCCAGCAGGCTGGCGGTGGCGATGTCCTTGTGTTCGTCGCATAGGTCGTGGACCTCGCGCATCCGACCCACCAGGTCGTTGTTGTCGTCCCGCAACTCGGCCAGCATGTCGAGCGGATCCACATAGTCGGCGTCGTTATCGAGCACCCGCGACTCGCGGGCGATCTGACCAACGGAACGCAGGGTGGTCCCGCCGATCTTGCGGGCGCGCTCGGCGATCAGGTCCGTCATGGCCAGGATCTCGGCCGACTGTTCGTCCAGCAGCAGGTGGTAGTCTCGGAAATGCGGTCCCGAGACATGCCAGTGGAAATTCTTTGTCTTGATATAGAGCGCAAAGACATCCGCCAGCAGGCCGGTCAGGGCGGCCGAAATATCTCGCGTCGCCTCTTCGGACAGACTGGTGGGGGTTCTGAGCGGCGCCAGGCGTTTTTCGCGGGCGGTGGCCATGATGCTTCTCCTCGGCTTCAGCGTATCGTCAAGCTAGTAAGCGACATGCTCCGGCGAAAGCCCCGCCGTCCGCCATTTTCGCGGCTGTTGTGCGTCGCCGCCTCTGCGGCTCGATCTCCGCCGATTCGACCTTTCCCTACACCGTCCATCAACCAATGTTCGTCATGATCGAGATTTATGACTTGGCTCGCCCAAGTCCGTCCGGCTCAGCCATCATGCGATACAACATCTGCAGTCGTGTCTGGGACGACGATGGCCGTCCCGTACGCCACACCGCCATTGCCCAGGGGCAGTACTGCATCAGCGACGATCCCAACGCCGTGATCACGACGGTTCTCGGCTCCTGTGTCGCCGCCTGTATTCGCGATCCTCAGCGAGGAATCGGCGGAATGAATCATTTCGTCCTTCCCCACTCGCCGACGCCCGGGAAAGAAGACCCCGATCTATCGCGTTACGGCGACTATCTGACGCCCTGCCTGATCGACGCCCTCCTGGCCAAGGGCGCCAAGCTCCAACGCCTGGAAGCCGTCGTCTTCGGCGGCGCCAGTCCCAGCGCGTCCTTCTACAATGTCGGGGAACGCAACCTCGCCTTCGCGCTGGATTTCCTCGCCGACCGGGGCATCCCGATCATCAATGCGCCCCGCCTCGGGTCGCTGGGTTGCAGGCTTGAATACTGGCCTGTTTCCGGCAAGGTCACTCAGACGCCGTTGGGCGCTCCACAGGCCCGCAGCAGCGGCTGAAGCAGATACGGGGCCGACGTCCACACGAGCCTGACGACGCCTCAGGCTCGCTAGACCCAATCTATTGCCAATGCATACCCTGCGCGATACCTCTCCTCCATAGAGGCCGGTTCCAGAACGGCGCTCCCCTACAGGATTGAACGAGGTCGATGATGATCAGCAGGCGCTCCGTGATGTCTGTAATGGCCGTCGGCGGCCTTGCCGCCCACACCGGATCCGCGTCCGCGTCCTCGAACGGTTCGGCGCCAGCCGACTCAAACGCGCTCATCGTCTCGACCTGGGATTTCGGGGCGGCGGCGAATGACGCGGCCTATGCTCGTCGCCGCGCCGGCGGATCCCTGCTGGATGCGGTCGAGGCGGGCGCCAACGTGCCTGAGGCCGACCCCGCCAATCATTCCGTCGGATTCGGCGGCTACCCTGACCGGGACGGGCGCGTCACCCTGGACGCGGTCATCATGGACGACACGGGCCGCGTCGGCGCCGTCGCCGCTCTGGAAGACACAGTCCACGCCATTTCTGTGGCGCGCGCCGTGATGGAAAAGACCCCGCACACCCTGCTGGTCGGCGAAGGCGCCACCCGGTTCGCGCGCGATCAAGGCTTCCCGCAGACCAATCTGCTCACCCCCGAGGCCGAGGCCGCCTGGCGCGACTGGCTGAAGACGGCAGACTACAGCCCCCAGGCGAACGTCGAGCGAACCGGATACCGCACGCCCGGCGGCGCGCTGGATCACGACACCATCGGCCTTCTGATGCGTGACCCGGACGGCCGTTTCGCCGGCGCCTGCACGACATCGGGCATGGCCTTCAAGATGCGCGGACGCGTCGGGGATTCGCCCCAGGTCGGCTCGGGCCTCTATGTCGAAAAGGATGTCGGCGGCGCGACCGCGACCGGGGTCGGCGAAGAGGTCACCCGCGTCGCCGGCAGCGCCCGGGTGGTCGCCTCGATGCGCTCCGGCGCCTCGCCCCAGGCCGCCTGCGAAGAGGTCGTGCGCCATATCGCCGGCCTGCGCGGCGATGCGATCCGGGGCGTTCAGGTCGGCTTCCTGGCCATGGACCGGCACGGTGGTGTCGGCGCCTTCTGCCTGCTGCCCGGCTTCGTCTATGCGGTGACGGACACGTCCGGCGTGACCCAGGTCCGCACCGCCCCCTCGCTGTTCGCCGGCTGATGACGCCCCTGCTCGAGGTCTGCGTCGGCACCACGGCCGACATCGAGGCAGCGGCGCAAGGCGGCGCGGACCGGGTCGAGCTTTGCGCCGCCACCTCGGTCGGCGGCCTCACCCCTTCCGCAGCGGCCATCGCCGCCGCCGCCCGCGGCCCCTGCCCCGTCCATGTCCTGATCCGCCCCCGCGAAGGCGGCTTCACCTATGACGACCCGGACGCCGCCCTGATCGCGGACGATATCGCGCGGGCGCTCGACCTGGGCGTCGCCGGAGTCGTGATCGGCGCCGGCCTGCCCGACGGACGCCTGGACCTGTCGCGGCTGGAACAATGGATCGGCCGAGCCCGTCGGATCAACAACACGGCTGACGTCACCCTGCACCGCGCCTTCGATCTGTGCCCCGACCTGGGGCAAGCCCTCGAACAGGCTGCGGCCCTGGGGTTCGACCGCATCCTGACCTCGGGCGGCCGCCCGCGTGCGCCGGACGCCGTCTCCACCCTGATCGCCTTGCATGAACAGGCTGACGGTCGCCTGACCATCATGCCCGGGGGCGGCGTCAACGCGGGCAATGTCGCCCCTCTTCTGGCCGGCGGCCTGACGGCCTTCCACGCCTCGTGCAGCGAACCCGTGGGCGCAGACGGGCAGGACCCGCGTTTGCTCGAGTTCGGCTTCGTCGCCCCGGCGACTCGCAGGACGGCCGGCGCGCAAGTTGCTGCAATGCGAAAAGCCCTGAACGGACAGGGCAAATAGCCCTTGAACAATACCAATATATTACCTATCAACCTCCAGTGATCTTTCATCAGGGGTTGAGTCTTTCGTGGTCAAATTGGCGCTGACGGCGACCGTCATGGAACGTGAGGCGCTCGAAGCCGCCGACGCCGTGGAGCATATGCTCCAGAAAAACGCAGCCGCATTTCAGGCTCTGGGCGCGCAACTGCGCACGACGCCCCCGGCGGTGGTGGTGACGGTTGCGCGCGGATCCTCGGATCACGCCGCCACCTACGCAAAATATCTGATCGAGACCTTCGTCGGCGTGCCGGTCGCATCGGCGGCTCCCTCCATCGCCTCCGTCTACGGCGCCCCCAGCGCACCCGGCCGCGCGCTTTGCCTGGCGATCTCGCAGAGCGGGCGCAGCCCCGACCTTCTGGCCTCTGTCGACGCCCAGCGCGCCGCCGGCGCCCAGGTCGTCGCCCTGGTCAATGACGAGACCTCCCCCCTGGCGGAGCGGGCGGACACCCTGGCGGGACTGAACGTCGGACCCGAGCTCGCTGTCGCAGCGACCAAGTCCTTCATCGCCTCCCTGGCGGGGGTAGCGGCGCTGGTGGCCGCCTGGTCCGAGAATGCCGAACTTCAGGCGGCCGTGGCCCGACTGCCGGATGATCTGCGGCGCGCCGCATCCCTGGATTGGCGCGACGCCGCCGCCTCCCTGATGGACGCCGACCAGTTGTTCGTCATCGGTCGCGGCTTCGGCCTGGGCGTGGCCCAGGAAGCGGCGCTGAAGCTCAAGGAGACCTGCGGCGTGCAGGCCGAAGCCTTCAGCGCGGCCGAAGTCCGTCACGGCCCCATGGCCATCGTCGGCGAAGGCTTCCCGGTCCTGCTGATGGCGGGTTCCGACACCGCCGGCGATTCCGTCCGCTCTGTCGCCGCCGAGTTCGCCGCTCGTGGCGCCAGAACCCTGCTGGCCGACGCCCAAACAGGCGCGGGCCCGCTTCCGACCTTCGCCGCCCACCCGGCCATCGAGCCCATCCTGATGATTCAGAGTTTCTATCGTCTGGCGGCCCATCTATCCGTTTCGCGCGGCCTCAACCCGGACGCGCCGCCCCATCTGCGCAAGGTGACGGAAACCGTATGACTCGCCTGCACTTCACCGGCGGCTCCATCGTCGCCTCCGACGGGGTTTACGCGGCCGGGACCGTCACGGTCGAGGGCGACCGCATCACAGCCTTGGACTTCGAAACCGCGCCAACCTCGGCTGACACGGTCATAAATCTCGCCGGAGGTTGGCTGACCCCCGGCTTCATCGACACCCAGTGCAACGGCGGCGGCGGGGTCCTGTTCAACGACGAGCCGACCGTGGACGGCGTCGCCGCGATCGCTGAGGCGCACCGGCGTTTCGGCGCCACGGCCCTGCTGCCGACGATCATCAGCGACACGCCCGAGGTCATCGCCGCCGCCTTGGACGCCATCGATGCGGCGATCGAGGCCGGAGTGCCCGGCGTCATGGGCGTCCACATCGAAGGTCCGGTCATCAGCACGGCCCGCAAGGGCATCCACGACCCCAGCCGCTTCAGCCGCCTGGACGAAAATCTGATCGCCCTGCTGACGCGTCCCCGTCGGGGCAAGGTCGTCCTCACCCTGGCCCCTGAACGCGTTCAGCCGGCGGACATCGGACGCCTGGCCCAGGCCGGCGTGCGCGTATCCGCCGGGCACAGCGACGCCGATTATGAAACGACCCGGGCCGCCTTCGCCGCCGGCATGACCGGCGTCACCCATCTCTACAACGCCATGACGCCGCTGCACCATCGGGCGCCCGGCCTCGTCGGCGCCGCCCTGGACGATCAACAGGTCTGGTGCGGCATCATCGCCGACGGGCATCATGTCCATGACGCCGCCCTGCGGATCGCCCTGAGGTGCCGGCCGCTGGATCGCTTCATGCTGGTCAGCGACGCCATGCCCTGCGTCGGCGCCGAGACCAAGGACTTCATGCTGCAAGGTCGGCCGATCACGGTTCGCGACGGCCGCTGCGTCAGCGCCGACGGAACCCTGGCGGGCTCGGATCTCGACATGGCGGGGGCTGTGCGCGGGATCGTCGCCCGGGCGGGCGTCACGGTTCCCCAGGCGGTCGCCATGGCCTCGACCAATCCGGCCGCCTTCCTGGGCCTGTCTGAAGACAGAGGCGCGCTGGCTCCCGGCCTCCGCGCCGACTGGGTCTGGCTGACGGCGGACCTCCAACCGGCGGGCGTATGGGTCGGCGGTCAACGGCTTCACTGACCGGCGCTTGATTTTCGGGGGAAGACAGTATGGCGAACATCATCATCACGGCGCCGATCCAGGGTTGGTTGACCCCGATGACCGCCGTTCCCGACCCCGTGTTCGCCAGCGGCGTCCTGGGTGACGGCGTCGCCATCGACCCCACCGGTGATCGGGTCCTGGCGCCCTGCGACGGCGTCGTCACCAGCCTGCAGTCGGCCGGACACGCCATCGCCATTCTGACGGACGAGGGCGTCGAGGTGCTGATCCACGTCGGCGTCGATACGGTCGCTCTGGGCGGCCGGGCCTTCACCGCCAGCGTCGCGGTCGGCGACCGGGTCGTTCGCAACGATCTTCTGATCACGCTGGATCTCGACGACATCGTGCAGAACGCCAGCGCGGCGGTGACGCCTGTGATCATCACCAGCTCCGAGCGGTTTTCGATCTCGTCGCGTGCGGCCGAGGGTCTGGTCGCGGCGGGCGCCCCGATCCTGACTCTGTCGGAAGAAACTTCGACCGAGAACACCGCCACTTCGCCGAATCCATTGACGCCGCCGGACCGGGCGCAACTCAGCGTCCATGTCGCCATGATGCACGGCATCCACGCCCGCCCCGCCGCCCGTCTGCGCGAGGCGACGGTGGATCTGGAGGCGGAAGTCGCACTGGTTCACGGCGAGCGCCGGGCCGCCTTGACCAGCCCCATCGCCGTGATGGCGCTAGGCGTTCGCCATGGCGACACCATTGTCGTGTCCGCCACCGGTCGCGACGCCGAACGGGCGGTCGCCCTCGTCGCCGGCCTGATCGAGGACGGCATGGGCGAGCGCGGCGAGCCTCTCCATCCGGCCCCGTCCGTCGTCGCTCCCGTTCCGCCCCGGACCATCCCGGACGACGGGCGGCTTGTCGGAGTCTCGGCGGCTCCGGGGCGGGTCATCGGAATCGCCCATCGGCTGCAGGTGGCGGAAATCGTCTTCGCAGAGACAGCGACGGACGCTGTGGCGGAGCAGGCCGCCCTGGACGCCGCGCTCGATTTAGTCGGCGTCCGCCTGGCTCAGGCCAAGATCGGGGCGAGCTCCGATGAACAGGCGATCCTGACCGCCCACGCCTCCATACTCACCGACCCGTCGCTGGTCGAAGCGGCCGTATCGGTCATCAAGGCCGGCGGGAGCGCCTGCGCCGGATGGCGCGCGGCGATCCGCGAACAGGCGGCCGCCCTTCGCGCCGGCGGCGACGCCCGAATGGCGGAACGCGCGGACGACCTGCTCGATCTGGAACGGCGCGTCCTTCAACAGTTGACTGGGACTGCCGAGACCGCCGGCGCGCCCCTGCCCCCCGACGCCGTTGTGGTGGCTCGCGATCTCCTGCCGTCCGACGTCGTCGATCTGGCGCGTCGCGGCGCGGCGGCTTTGTGCGTCGAAGGCGGCGGCCCGACCTCCCACGCCGCCATACTGGCGGCGACGGCGGGCCTGCCCATGGTCGTGGCCCTGGGGCCGGTGCTGAACAGTGTGACCGACGGCGTCTGCCTGATCGTCGACGGGGACGAGGGCGTGGTCGAGTCGGCGCCCGATGACGCCCGTCTGACCCAGGCGCGCGCCCAGATCGAGGCTGAGCGACAACGGATCGCCGCCGCCCGCGCCGCCCGGGACATCCCCTGCCGCACCCGCGACGGCGTACGGATCGAGGCCTTCGCCAACTGCGGCTCGGTGGAAGACGCCCGCGCGGGGGTTGAGGCCGGGGCGGAAGGCTGCGGCCTGCTGCGCACCGAATTCCTGTTTCTCGAAAGGGACGCTCAGCCGACGGTCTCGGAACAGACCGCGACCTATCAGGCCATCGCCGACGCGCTGTCGCCGCGCCCGCTTATCATCCGGCTGCTGGACATCGGCGGCGACAAGCCCGCCCCCTATCTGCCGATCGCGGCCGAGGAAAACCCCGCCCTGGGCCTGCGCGGCATCCGCGTCGGCCTGGCCCATCCCGAGGTTCTCGAGGCCCAGTTGCGCGCCATCCTGGCTGTCGACTCCGCCGGCCCGCGCCACATCATGGCGCCGATGATCGCCAGTCTCGACGAACTGCGCCAGGTCCGCGCCATGCTGGACCGGCTGAAAGCCGAGCTCTCCATCATCTCCCCGGTCTCCCTGGGCGTCATGGTGGAAACGCCGGCTGCGGCTGTCACCGCTGATCTGCTGGCGGCGGAGGCTGATTTCCTCTCCATCGGCACCAATGACCTGACCCAGTACGCCCTGGCGATGGATCGCGGCAATCCGGCGGTCGCTGCGGGCGTCGACGGCCTGCATCCCGCCGTCCTGCGTCTGATCGCCGAGACCTGCCGGGGCGCCGCCCGCCACCAGACGCCGGTGGGGGTCTGCGGCGGCCTCGCAAGCGACAGTCTGGCCGTTCCCATCCTGATCGGCCTGGGCGTGACCGAGTTGTCGGCCGCCCCCGCACGCGTCACCGCGATCAAGGCCCTGGTCTCCGACCTGGACTATGAAGCCTGCCGCGCCCACGCCGCCGCCGTCCTCAATTGCGCCTCCGCCGCCGAGGTTCGGGCGCTCGCACGGAAGTTCGCCGCATGAAGTCGCTGCTCGAGGCCCTCCAACCCCTGGGCCGCGCCCTGATGCTGCCCATCGCCGTCCTGCCTGTCGCGGGGCTGATGCTGCGCCTGGGCCAGGCCGACCTGCTCGACAGTCCCTTCCTCGCCGCCGCCGGCGACGCCATCTTCGCCCATCTGGGCCTGCTATTCGCCATCGGGGTGGCGACCGGATTTGCGCGAGACGGCGACGGCGCGGCCTGTCTCGGCGGCGTGGTCTGTTTCCTGGTCGCGACCGAGGCCGGAAAGGCTCTGCTGGCCGTGCCGCCCGAGGCCGCCGCCGGCCTCGCGGGACCGGGCGCCGATCTGGCCGTCGCCGCCTGGAAGGCCAAGGCCATGGCCAAGCTGGACGTGCCCATCGGCATCCTGTCGGGTCTGATCGGCGGCGTCTTCTACAACCGCTTCTCGGGCTTGAAACTGCCGTCCTACCTGGCCTTCTTCGGCGGCCGCCGATTCGTGCCGATCGCGGCGGGCGTCGCGGGTCTGGTGCTGGCGGCCGCCGTCGGCCTGGGCAACGCCGGGATCAGCGCCGGCATCGCGACGATGAGCGACTCCATCTCCCAGAGCGGCAGCGTCGGCCTGTTCCTGTACGGGATGTTCAACCGTCTCTTCCTCGTCACCGGCCTGCACCACGTCCTGAACAATTTCTTCTTCTTCGTTCAGGGCGATTATCAGGGCGTCAGCGGCGACCTGCGCCGCTTCTTTGCGGGCGACCCCACGGCCGGCGGCTATATGACCGGCTTCTTCCCGGTGATGATGTTCGGCCTGCCCGCCGCCTGTCTCGCCATGTATCACGCCGCCCGTCCCGAACGGCGTCGCGCGGTCGCCGGCCTGCTGTTCAGCCTGGCCCTGACCTCGGCCCTGACAGGGGTGACCGAGCCGATCGAGTTCACCTTCATGTTCCTGGCGCCGGCCCTCTATGTCATCCACGCGGTGCTGACGGGCGTGTCCATGGCGGTGATGGACCTGCTTAACGTGAAGCTGGGCTTCGGCTTCTCGGCCGGCCTGTTCGACTATGTGCTCAGCTTCGGCAAGGCGACGCGCCCCCTGCTGCTGATCCCCGTCGGCCTGGTCTATTTCGCCGTCTACTACGGCCTGTTCCGCCTGGTCATCGAGCGTTTCGACCTGCCCACGCCCGGACGCGAGAAGGACGAGCCGACCGCCCCGACCCAGGACTCAGCCCTGACCGACCGCGGCGCCGCCTTCATCTCCGCCCTGGGCGGCGCGGCCAACATCACCAAGGTCGACGCCTGCGCCACCCGCCTGCGTCTGATCGTGGCGCATCAGGACGCCGTCGATGCGGCGGCGCTGAAAGCCCTGGGCGCGCTCGGGATCGTACGCCCGTCGGACCACGCCCTTCAGGTCGTCCTCGGCCCGGTGGCGGACATTGTGGCCGTCGAGATCCGCGACGCCCTGGCGCGTCCGACCGCCGCGGCCGGCGACCAGGCGGCGACTGCTCCCGTCTCAGCGCCCGCGTCGCCCCTCGACGCGCCGGTTCTGTCCGCCGGTCTGGTCACGGCCTTGGGCGGCATCGAGAATATCCTGTCCACGACCCGGCACCATGGACGCGTCCGTGTGGTCGTGGCCCAGCCAGGTCTGATCGACGACCAGGCTCTGGCGACGGCGGGACCGCGCGGCGCCTGCCGCCCCTCGCCCACAATCGTGCATCTGCTGGGCTAGATCGCAGCAAGCCTGACGGCGCCCGCAAGGGCCGCCGTCAGGTCGATCGTCAGCGAAGGGCTTTCAGCTTGACCGGACCGGTCACGCCCGACGCTTCGCCCGGTCCGGCCTCGATGATCAGCGTGATACGCCGTTCGCCGGCGCCGGGACCGAACGCGGCGACGCCGTCCCTCAGGGGCGTCGCCTGCCCGTCGATCCACAACGACGCCGCGCCGGACAGGCCTTCGAACTGCAACACCCCGCCCTCCTGGGCGACGGCGCGCCAGGGCTTCACCGCCGTGCGATAGACCCGCCAGTTCCGCGTCGGCTCTGCGCCGGTCGTCACGCCGCTGCGCACGAAGGCCCAGCTGTTGTTGTCGCCGTCGGCCGGGGCCAGGCTCGGCTCGGGCCGCTGCGCCAGGGCCGGCGACCGCCGCCATCCCAGGATCGGCTGCGCGGGAACCAGAACGGGCGCGTACCGGGGCGCCGCCCGATCCAGCCGTTCGACCGCCAGCCGCGCAGGCCGCAGTCCGGGCGCGGAGGCGGTCACGACGATCCGCCCCTACCCCGCCGCCGCCTGGACGATCACCTGCGCCAGCCCGTTGAACAGCGACCGCGCCTCGCCCTTTTCCGGCTCGTGGCTGTTGGGGTCGCCATTACCCAGACCGATGATCTCCGCCCCCGCCACGTCGAAGGTCACGGGCAGGTTGGCGATCGGCACATGGCGTCCGGCGGCGTCCACCGCATCGACCGTGATCGGCTGCACATCCTCTCCGTCGCCCGCCATCACCGTCCGCGCCGGCGTCAGCCGCAACCGAACGGGTGCCCCCGTCGTCTCGTGCGCGGCCGTGGCGACAATCCGTCCGGCCCGCCGGGCGACAGCCTCGATCCGACCCGCCTCATAGGGAACCGTCCATTCAGCCCCCATGATCCGGTCGCAGGCCACGACGCCCAGCGAGCGTCCATTCAGTCTCAGTTCGACCTGCTCGGCGTTCGACATGACCAGCACCGGGACCGGCTGTCCCTCGCGGCCCGGCCAGGTCCAGTGCGGCGTGATCGACACCACGGGCTGGTCATCGACCCAGTGCGCGCGGTGAATATCGAAGGCCGTCTTGGGGAAGCCGCACAGGTCCATGATGCCGAAGAAGCTGGCGATGGTGGGCCAGGCGTGCGGCGTCGGCTCGCCATGATAGTCGAACCCGGTCCAGACGAAGCCGCCGGCGACGAAGGGCCGATCCATGATCGCCTTCCAGGTCTTGCGATGCGTATCGCCCCAGCTCGCCGCCTCGGTGTCATACGAGGTGATCACATTGGCCCGCGGATCGCTGGCGAAGGCGCCTCGCGTCTCAAAGGCGCTGGTGTCCTCCGAACTGGTGATCGGCCGCGTCGGATGAAGCGCGTGAAAGCGATCATAGTCGCCTTGGTAATAGTTGAAGCCGGTCACATCGACGACGCTCGACACATTGACCGGTTCGAAGAAGGCCCCGTTCATCGCCGCCGTCACGGGCCGCGCATCGTCCAGCGCCTTCACCGCATGGGCCATGCGGCGCACCATCTCGACCCCGGCTTCAGAGCCCTGCATCGGCTCCTCGTTGAACACCGACCACAGGATCACGCTGGGATGGTTGCGGTCGCGACGGACCAGCCACTCCAGCTGCGCCATATAGTCGGGCGCCGGGTTGAACACCCGGTTCTCGTTCATGACCAGGAAGCCCATCCGGTCGCACAGGTCCAGGAACTCGACCGCAGGCGCATTGTGGGCGCTACGAATGGCGTTGCAGCCCATCGCCTTCAGCCGCTCCAGCCGCCAGCGCACCAGGGCGTCCGGCAGAGCCACCCCGACGCCCGCATGATCCTGGTGAATACAGACGCCCTTCAGCTTCAGCGGCTGGCCGTTGAGGAAGAAGCCCTGGTCCGCATCGAATCTCAGGGTGCGGAAACCGACCGCGATGCGCCGCTCATCGGCCACGCGCCCATCGACCAGCACCTGGGTCAGGACCGTGTAGAGCGTCGGCTGATCGACGGACCAAAGCCCCGGATCGGCGACGGGAATCGACACCGAGGTCACGGCCCGCTCCAGGGCGGGAACCGCCAGCGGCGCCCGCCGCGTCGCCAGGGCCCGGCCCTGAGGGTCCAGCAGGCTGGCCTGCACCTCGACCTGGGCCGGGTCGCGACCGACGTTGAACAGGGTCGCCTCGACCGGCACGCGCCACCCGCCGTCCGCGTCCTGACGCGGATCGCAGTGGACCCCGTCGGTGATCAGGGCGACCGGCGCGCGCACCGTCAGCCAGGCGTGGCGATACAGGCCCGCACCCTCGTACCACCATCCCTCCATCGCCTCGGCGTCGACGCGGATGGCGATCACATTCAGCTCGTCGCCGTACCGGGCGAACGGCGTCAGATCGACCTCGACGCTGTTATAGCCGGACCAGTTGTGGGCCACGATGCTGCCGTTGGCCCAGATGGTGGCGTGGGTGGCGATGGCGCCGAACTGCAGCAGTATGGTCTTGCCGCGATCGGCCGGATCCAGCCGGATCGTCCGCCGATACCAGCCGATCCCGCGCGGCCGAAAGCCCTGAGAGATGTTGGCCGTCTCGACGAAGGGCTGGGACGCCGCCCAGTCGTGCGGCAGGCGCACGCGGCTCCAGTCGCTGTCGTCATAATCCATGGCCGCCGCGCCGCGCGCATTGCCGGCCTTGGCGTTCAGATAGGTGGCGTGATGGTCGGCCGGGGGCGGCGGCACGATGTCGCCTTCGTGAAACAGCCACCCCAGATCCAGACTGATGCGGGACGGGTCCTCGACCGGCAGAGCCTCGGGCAAGGTGGTCTGGGACGCCGGCATCGGCAAGGCGCCCGCCCCGGTGGCCCGTCCGGCCTCGCCGGCGGCGTTCGCGGACGCGACGCCGGGGAGCATAAGTCCCGCCGTGCTCGCGCTGCCGATCAACAGGTTGCGGCGGTCGACGATCATGGCGGCTCCACGCGAAGACTGGGCCGCCGCAACGCGCCGGCGAGAAGGGATCAGATGTCCGAAAGCTCGGCGACGAAGTCGTAGGCGTCGCCGCGATAATAGGATCGCGTCAGTTCGACGGTGCGCCCGTCGCGCAGAAAGGCGCGCCGCTCGATCAACAGCCCCGGACTGCCCACCGAGACGCCCAGCATTTTCGAATGTTCGCCGCCGAACGGCACGGCCCGCAGCCGCTGAAGGGCGCGGACGGGACGCATACCGTTGGCTTCAAGCGCGGCGTAAAGCGAATCCTCCACGGCCTCCAGCGACGGCAGGGCCGTGCCGAGAATGGTCGAGAACTCCAGCGCCATCGGCGTCTCGTCCGCGAACCGGATGCGCTGGAACCGATGGACCGGAACACCGGGCGACACGCCGAACGCGATGGCCTCTTCCGGCGTCACCGTGCCCGAGGCGCGCGCCACCCAACGGCTGCTCGGCACGCGGCCCCGCGCCACCATGTCTTCCGAGAAGGAGGACAGTTTGGAGAAGTTCTTCTCGACCCGGCCGGCGACGAAGGTGCCCGCGCCGCGACGGCGGCTCAGCAGCCCGTCCTCCACCAGATCGCCGATCGCACGCCGTACGGTGATGCGCGACACGTCATATTCGGTCGCCAAATCCCGCTCCGCCGGCAGGGCGTCGCCTTCCGCCAGGGTTCCGGCGGTGATGGCGTCCCGGATCAGCTGGCGCAATTGGATGTAAAGTGGCGCCACATTGCTCGGCGACAGCGCGCCGATCCGTTGCGAAAAAGACATGCCCCTCTCGATCTTCCTGCCACCGGTTCAGAACCGATCCATGTTCGTCCTCGCATGGAGAATAGGGAATTCACAATACCATTAAGCGGCATAGCGGCTGGAAAACGACGATTCGTCACACCGGATAGGGCTGGACGACCCGTTGAGAGGGCGCCATCGTGCGACAGTACCAAAATCGGACCAAAGAGGGTGGGATGATGCAGAAAGCCATGATTGCGGCGGTTTGGGCGGGGGCCCTTCTTCACGCATCGTCAGCCTCGGCCGCTGCCGAGACCGCCTCCCCCCTGCCGCTGATTCCCATGCCGGCGTCGGTCACGCGGACGGCGGGCGGTTTTTCCATCACGAACGGCGCCGGCGTCGTCGGTTCGGACGCGGGCGCGACCGCCGTGGCGCGACTGCTGATCGATCAGGTTCGAACCACGCGGGGACTTGAGCTTCGCACCGCCGCCAGCGGCGCGGTGCGTCTTGACCGCGACGCGAGCGTCGTCGGCGAGGGCGCCTATCGGCTCGAGGTTTCGGACGCCGGGGTGCGCATCACCGCCTCGACGGATTCGGGCCTGCTGTATGGCGCCATGACCCTGGCTCAACTGCTGTCGCCCGACATCGCCTTCGGACAGCCCGTCGCCGTCCCGGCCATGGTCATCGAGGATCGTCCCGCCTACCGCTGGCGCGGCTATATGGCCGACGTGGCGCGCCACTTCCAACCGGTCTCGGCGCTGAAGACCTCCATCGACCAGATGGCGGCGCTGAAGCTGAACGTCCTCCACCTGCACCTGTCCGACGACCAGGGCTGGCGCATCGAAATCAAACGCTATCCCGAGCTGACGCGGATCGGCGCCTGGCGCACCACGCCTTCGGCCGGAAACGAACCGCCCAAACGCTATGGCGGCTTCTACACCCAGGACGAGATGCGCGATCTGGTCGCCTACGCCGCCGCGCGCGGCATAACTATCGTCCCCGAGATCGACCTGCCGGGCCACGCCCAGGCCATCGTCGCCTCCTATCCCGAGCTGGGCGTGTTCGGCGACCGTCCGCAGGTGTCGGGTGACTGGGGCGTCAATCCCTATCTCCTCGACCCCGGTCCGGAGGGGATCGCCTTCGTCAAGGCGGTGCTGGACGAGATCATGGACATCTTCCCCGGCCAGTACATCCATCTGGGCGGCGACGAAGCGATCAAGGACCAGTGGAAAAGCTCGCCCCGGGTCCAGGCCCTGATGCGCGAGCAAGGGATCGCTACCGAGAACGCGCTTCAATCCGCGCTGATCCGCGAGTTCGACGCCTATCTGCGCGCCCATGACCGGGTGCTGATCGGCTGGGACGAAATCCTCGAGGGCGGCGGCCTGCCGCAGTCCGCAGCCGTCATGTCCTGGCAGGGCGAGAAGGGCGCGATCGAAGCCTCGGCCGAGGGGCATGACGTCGTCCTGTCGCCGGCGCCCATCCTGTACCTGGACAATCTCCAGTCCTGGCTGCCGGGCGAACCGCCGATGCGGCCGGCCAATCCGGCCATGACCCTGGAACGGGTCTATGGCTACGACCCCATGCCCCAGGCCATCGCCCCCGCCGACCGCCATCATGTGCTGGGCGCCCAGATGAACGCCTGGTCGGAATATCTCTCGACCCCGGCCCTGGTGTGGCACGCCACCTTCCCGCGCCTGGCCGCCTTCGCCGACAATATCTGGTCCGGCGCCCCGACCCGCGACTTCCCCGGCTTCCTCGACCGGCTGGAGCCCCAGATGGCCCGCTGGAAACGGGCTGGCGTGCCCGCCGCCGACAGCGCCTTCGCCGTCGGCTACACGCTTCAAGGCGCCCGCTCCGACGCCGTCCGCACCGGCCAGGCGACCGTCGCCCTGGCCAGCCAGACCGGACAGGGCGTGATCCGCTACACCCTGGACGGCTCCGAACCCTCGCCGACCTCGGCGGCCTATGCCCAGCCCCTGACCACGCCCCTGGGCGTGACCATCCGCGCGACTTCCTTCGGCGCCGGCGACCAGGCCCTGGCCGCGCCCCGCTCCTATGAAGCCCGCCCTGCGGCCCTGCTCACCGCCGACGTCAACGCCCTGTCCGCCTGTATGGGCGGGATCGAACTGCGCCTGCCTCTGGATCCGGACTCGGGCGCGGTGGCCCCGGCCTATAACGCCAATATCTTCGACGACTGCATGAACTGGCGAAACGCCCCGCTCTCGGTCGCCAAGGGCTTTGACATCGACGTGGCGCGCCTGCCCTACAACTTCGGCATCGCCAATGATTTCAAGCGGATGAAACACTATTTCGCCGCGACCCAGTTCGGCGAACTGATCGTCCGCGCCGGCGGATGCGAAGGAACCCCGGTCGGAACCTTCCCCCTGCCCGACCCCGCCGCCGCCCCTGTGCAGATGCGTTTCGCTGGAACCCTGCCCAGCGGCCTGGCTGACAGCGACCTGTGCATGACCTTCACCTCCCCCATCGGCGACTATTTCTACGCTGTCGGCGGCGTCACCCTGGAGGCGGCCCAGTGAGATCGCATCGCGTCAGCGCACTCGCCCTCAGCATCGCCCTGTCCTGGGCCATCACGGCTCCCGTCTTCGCCGGTGAACGCCAGACCACCGCGCTCGACAGCGGCTGGTCGTTCCGGATCGATCCGGCCGACGTCGAGGCCGTCCGCGCCCACCCCCGCGCCGCCCGCTGGCTGCCGGCCCGGACGCCGGGCAGCGTGCAGCAGGACCTGATCGCCGCCGGTCTCGTCACCGACCCCTTCGTCGGGCTGAACGAGGCGGACATCCAGTGGGCAGGACTGACCGATTGGGAATACCGACGCACGCTTGAGGTCACGCCCGAGATGATGGCGCGCGGCCATCTCGATCTGGTGTTCGACGGGCTCGACACCTTCGCCACGGTTCGCGTCAACGGCACGGTTCTGCTGTCGGCGGACAACGCCCATCGGCGCTGGCGCGCCGACGCCAAGCCCCTGCTGAAGCTGGGCGCCAATACGATCACTGTGACCTTCGCCTCGCCGATCGACACGCTTCAGCCCATGGTCCTGGCCGAGGCCCATCCCCTGCCCGGCGAGTATGACAGCGCCTTCGGCGACGAACCCAAGGGTCGCCAGACCTCCCCCTATATCCGCAAGCCCAAATATCATTACGGCTGGGACTGGGGCCCGCGGATCGTCAACATCGGCCTGTGGCGGCCGGTGTCGCTGGACGCCTGGGACGACGCCCGGATCGACACCCTGACCATCGACCAGGAGGCCGTGACCGACGCCGAGGCGCGGATCAACGCCCGCCTCGACATCACGGCGGACACTCCGACCTCGGTGCTGGTCCGCGTCGATCTGACCGGCCCCGACGGCCGCACCCAGACCCAGACCCGCCCCGCCGCACTCGCCCCCGGCGCCAACCGGCTTTCGGTCCCTGTGAGCATCTCGGCCCCGCGTCGCTGGCAGCCGATCGGCTATGGCGACCAGCCGCTCTACACCGTCACGGCGACCCTGGTCGAAGACGGCCGCGATAGCGACCGCGCGTCGAAGCGAACCGGCCTTCGCACCGTCGAACTGATGCGTGAGGACGGCGGCTTCGGGCTCAAGATCAACGGCGTGCCCATCTTCATGAAGGGCGCCAATCTGATCCCCTTCGACAACTTCCCCGCCCGGGTCAGCCGCCAGGACCAGGCGCACGTGCTGCGCATGGCCGCCGACGCCAATATGAACATGATCCGCGTCTGGGGCGGCGGCTATTATCCCGACGAGGCCTTCTACGAGGTCGCCGACGAGCTGGGCCTGATGGTCTGGCAGGACTTCATGTTCGGCGGCGCCGTCACGCCCCCCGGCGCCGACTTCCGCGACAATGTGGCGGTCGAGGCGACGGAACAGGTCGAACGGCTGCAGGCCCACCCGTCCCTGGTCATCTGGGCCGGCAACAACGAGGTCCTGTCCGGCTGGGAGAACTGGTCCGACCGCAAGGCGTTCAAACAGGTTGTCGGCCCGGACGAGCAGGAACGGATCGGAACCCATATGGCGGTTCTGTTCGACCGGGTCCTGCGTGAGGCGGTGACGCGCGGCGACGCCGACGTGCCCTATTGGCCGGGTTCGCCCTCGACCGACTACGAGACCCCCACCGACACCGACCGTGACGGCGACCGCCACTTCTGGGACGTCTGGTCGGGCTCCAAGCCCATCGAGCGCTATACCGACAGCTGCCCGCGCTTCATGTCGGAATACGGCTTCCAGGCCATGCCGGGCCTGGCCACCATCGCCGCCTTCGCCGGGACCACAGACCTGACCGCCGACAGTCCGGTGATGAAGGCGCACCAGAAATTCCTCTCGGGTGAAGGCAACGCCCGCATCCTCTTCTATCTGGCCCAGCACCACCGCACGCCGCGCGACTTCGCCGATCTGGTCTATCTCAGCCAGGTGATGCAGGCCGACGCCATCCGCACGGCGGCCCTGCACCATCGCGCCTGCCGCCCCGTGACCATGGGCTCGCTGTACTGGCAGCTGAACGACACCTGGCCCGCCGTCTCCTGGTCCAGCATCGACTGGTACGGCCGGCCCAAGCTGCTGCACCACGCCGCCCGCCGCTTCTTCGCGCCCCAGGCCATCGTCGCCGAACGCCGCGCCGAACAGACGCGGATCGCCCTGGTGTCCGACGCCACAACCCCGGTCGCCGGCCGCTGGACCCTGCGCACCCTGAGCATGGACGGCCAGGTTCTGGCCGAGCGCGGCGGCGCCGTGACCCTGGATCCGCTGTCGGCCGTCGATGTCGTCAATATTGACGACGCCGAGCTGTTCGGCGCCGCCCCGGCCCAGAGCAGCTACGCCGTCGCCGAACTGAGCCTGGACGGACGCCGCGTCAGCCGCGCCGTCATCGAACGGGCCGAGCCCAAGGACATGGCCTATCCCGATCCCGGTCTTTCGACCCGCTGGGACGGCGACCGCCTGACCGTCACCGCCGCCAATCTGGCGCGTGCGGTCATGATCGACTTCGGCGTCGTCGCGGCCACCCCGTCCGACAACGGCTTCGATCTCCTGCCCGGCGAAAGCGTGACGGTGACGGTGGACAGCGCCGCAGATCCGCAGGCTCTGCGCCAGGCCCTCACCCTTCGCACCCTGGCCCAACCATGAGACACAGCACCGCAGTTCTGGCCTTGCTGATGGCGGCTGGCCTCGCCGCCCCCGCAGCGGCCCAATCGGTCAACTGCGCCGCCTGCGCCCCCTCGGACGCCCCGGCTCAGACAGCCTCAGCCGAAGGCCTGACGCTGGAGCGCAAGGCGGCCCAGCTGATGAACGCCGCCCCGGCCGAGCCCCTTCTGGGCCTGCCCGCCTATGACTGGTGGAACGAGGGCCTGCACGGCCTGGCCCGCAACGGCCAGGCCACGGTCTTCCCCCAGGCCATCGGCCTGGCCGCGACCTGGGACGTCGATCTGGTGCAGCGCGTCGGCGACGTCACCTCGACCGAGGCCCGCGCCAAGTGGAACGCCCGCCCGACCAACGCCGCCCGCGACCTGTTCGAGGGCCTGACAATCTGGTCCCCCAACATCAACATCTTCCGCGATCCGCGCTGGGGTCGGGGCCAGGAGACCTATGGCGAAGACCCCTATCTGACCGGCCGCCTCGGCGTCGCCTTCGTCCAGGGGCTACAGGGCCCGGACCCGGACCATCCGAAAGTCATCGCCGCGCCCAAACATCTGGCGGTCCACTCAGGCCCGGAGGCGGGGCGCGACAGCTTCTCGGTCAATGTCTCGCCGCATGACCTCGAGGCCACCTATCTGCCCGCGTTCCGCGCCTCGGTGGTGGACGGCAAGGCCCAGTCCCTGATGTGCGCCTACAACGCCATCCACGGCACGCCGGTCTGCGCCTCCTCGGCCCTTATGGTCGACCGGCTGCGGGGCGACTGGGGCTTTACCGGCGTGACGGTGTCGGACTGCGACGCCGTGGCCAACATCTATCTGTTTCATTACAGCCAGCCCGACGCCGCCCACGCCGCCGCCGCGGCCCTGAAGGGCGGCACCGACATCAACTGCGGCGGCGCCTATCGCGCCCTGCCCGCCGCCGTGCGCGCGGGTCTGGTCGATGAAGCCGTGGTGGACGCCGCCCTGGATCGCGCCCTCGCCGCCCGCCGCGCCCTGGGCGCCGTCGTCGACGGCCGCTCGCCCTGGGACTCGATCCCCGCGACCGCCGTGGGCACGGCGGAACACCGCGCCCTGGCGCGCGAAGCCGCCGAAAAATCCATCGTCCTGCTCGAAAACAGCACGGACCTTCTGCCCCTGAAAAACCCGAAGATCGCGGTCATCGGCGCCAATGCCGACGACCTGAGCGTGCTCGAAGGCAATTATCACGGCGCGGCCATCGATCCGGTCACGCCGCTGGAGGGTCTGCGAGCGCGCTTCGGCGCGGCGCGGATCTCTTACGCCCAGGGCGGTCCGCTGGCCGAGAACACCCCGGTGGTCGTGCCCGAAACGGCGCTGACCAGCGGCGGCCGGCCCGGCCTGGAGGTCGAGGTCCGCGACGCCGACGGCCATGTGATCCGCAGCGGCCGCGACCGCCGCATCGACCTGAACCTGACCAAGACGGCGCCGTTCAAGGCGCGCTGGACCGGCCTGTTCACGCCCCCTGCGCCCGGCCGCTATCGCCTGATGATCGACGGCCCGGCCTGCTGGCACGCCTGCCCCGCCCATGACGCGGTGCGGCTCTGGATCGACGGCGTCAAACAGATCGACAGCATCATCGGCGGCTCCGGCCTTGAGGTCGAAGTCGCCGGCGACCGGCCCTCCGAAATCCGGCTGGAGCTGGATCACAACGGCGGCGACGAAGGGATCCGGCTGCGCTGGATCGCCCCCGCCGAGGTTCAACGCGCCGAAGCCGTGGCCGCAGCGGCGGCGGCCGACGTCGTGGTCGCCGTGGTCGGCCTGTCGCCCGATCTGGAGGGCGAGGCCCTGCGCGTCTCGGCGCCCGGCTTCGTCGGCGGCGACCGCTCCGAGGTGATCCTGCCCGAGCCCCAGATCGACCTGCTGAAGGCGCTGGCCGCGACCGGCAAGCCTCTAGTCGTGGTGATCGCCTCGGGCAGCGCCGTCTCCCTGGGCGACCTCAAGCCAGAGGCGGTGGTGCAACTCTGGTACCCCGGCGTCGAAGGCGGCGCCGCACTGGCCGCCGTGCTCAGCGGCGACGTCAATCCGTCCGGCCGCCTGCCGGTGACGATCTACGCCTCCAGCGCCGACCTGCCGGCTTTCACCGACTATGGCATGAAGGAACGGACCTACCGCTACTTCACGGGCACGCCTGCCTGGCCCTTCGGTCACGGCCTCAGCTACACCCGCTTCGCCTACGCCGCCCCCCGCCTGCCCGCCACCATCGCTGCGGGCCAGCCGGTCGAGGTCGCCGTCTCCGTCCGCAACATCGGCGCGCGCCCGGGCGAGGAGGTGGTTCAGGCCTATCTCCTCCCGCCGGACGCCGGCCGCGCAGGCAATCTGACCGACCCGGTGCTGCAACGTCAGCTAGCCGGTTTCGTGCGGGTGTCCACCGCGCCGGGCCGGACCCACGAGGTCAAACTGACCATCGACCCGCGCACAATGAGCAGCGTCGATCGGACGGGAACACGCCGCGTGCTGCCGGGCGCCTATCGCTTGTGGCTGGGCGGCGGTCAGCCGGGCGACGCCGACGGCGTCTGGACCCAGTTCGTCGTCACCGGCCAACCCGTGGAGTTGCCGAAATGATCCCGACCCGACGCGCCCTTCTCGCCACGGGCGCCGCCTTGGCCGCCACGCCTTCGTTCGCAGCAGCGGGCGCCGCCCCCTTGATCAGCCGCCGTCCCGCCGTGTCGGATCGCCGCTTCACCAGCGTCGCCGTCGAGGCGGAAATCCAGCGCGTCTCGGCCCGGATCGCCGATCCGAAGCTGCGGTGGATGTTCGCCAACTGCTATCCGAACACCCTCGACACCACCGTGCGGATGTCACAGATCGACGGCGCGCCCGACGCCTTCGTGATCACCGGCGACATCCCCTGCCTGTGGCTGCGGGACTCGGCGGCGCAGCTGAAGCCCTATCTGCATCTGGCGAACCGCGACCCCGCCTTGGCCGACGTCTTCCGCGGACTGATCGCCCGCCAGGCGCGCTCGATCCTGATCGACCCCTACGCCAACGCCTTCATGGAAGACCCGTCGGCCGCCTCCAATCTGGAGTGGGCCCTGTCCGACGAGACGGAGATGAAGCCCGGCGTGGCCGAGCGGAAATGGGAGATCGATTCCCTCTGCTATCCGATCCGTCTCGCCTACGGCTATTGGCGCCAGACCCGCGACCCGCGCCCCTTCGACGCCGCCTGGGCGGCGGCGGCGGCGGCGTCCGTCCGGACCTTGCGCGAACAGCAGCGCAAAGACGGTCCCGGCCCCTATCGGTTCCGACGCAAGGCCAACCAGCCGACCGAGACTCTGCTCTGGGGCCAGGGCAATCCGACCCGTCCGGTCGGGCTGATCCATTCGGCCTTCCGCCCCTCGGACGACGCCTGCCTCTATCCCTTCCTGATCCCCGCCAACCTGTTCGTCGTCGCCACCCTGCGCGAGTTGGCCGTCCTGGCGGTCGAGGCCCGTCCCGATCCGGCATTGGCCGCCGAGGCCACGGCCCTGGCCGACGAGGTCGAGGCCGCCCTGCGCCAATGGGGCACGATGCGTCTGCGCGACGGGCGCGAGGTCTGGGCCTACGAGGTCGACGGCTTCGGCAACGCCGTCTTCATGGACGACGCCAACGCCCCCTCCCTGTCCAGCCTCGCCTATCTGGGCTGCGTCAGTCCCGCCGACCCGCTGTGGCGTCGCACCCGCGATGCGGCCTGGAGCCCGGACAATCCCTGGTTCTTCAAGGGCCGCGTGGGCGAGGGCATAGGCGGACCCCATGTCGGCCTGGGCCAGGTCTGGCCCATGTCCCTGATCATCCGCGCCCTGTCGTCCGACGATCCCGCCGTGATCCGGGCCTGTCTGCGCCAGTTGCGCGACACCGACGCCGCCACCGGTTTCATGCACGAGGCCTTCGACCAGGACGACCCGACCCGTTTCACCCGGTCCTGGTTCGCCTGGGCCAACGGCCTGTTCGGCGAACTGATCGTCCACCTCGCCGACGCCCACCCCCAGCTGTTGTCGGAGTCGCTATGACCCCCTCGCGCCGCCAACTCCTCGCCACCACCGGCGCAGGCCTCGCCTTGGCCGCCCTACCGGCCGCAGCCGGCGACCGCCCCTCCCGTTCTGTCGCCAACCTGTTCATCGGCACCGGCGGGACCGGCCACACCTATCCTGGCGCCACCCTGCCCTTCGGCATGGTCCAGCTCAGCCCTGACACCGGCGTCGAACGATGGGAGACCTGTTCCGGCTACCATCGCGACGACAAGACCATCCTGGGCTTCTCGCACACCCACCTGTCGGGGACCGGCATCGGCGACATGCTCGACGTCCTGGTGACGCCGCGCGTCGGCCCGGTCAAATTGCTGCCGGGCGCCGAGAATGATCCCGCATCGGGTTATCGTCAGCACTTCAGCGGCGAAAAGGCCGAACCCGGCTATTATCGCGTCTTGCTGGAGTCCGGCGTCGAAGCCGAGCTGACCGCCACCCATCGCGTCGGCTGGCACCGCTATCGCTTCCCTGCGGGTCCGGGTCATCTTCTCCTGGACCTCTCGCACCTCGTGCTCGACTCGTCCGACACCCAGCCGCTGATCGACGAGGCGTTACTGAGTTTGGAGGCTGACGGGACGCTGACGGGAACGCGACGCGTGTTCCGTTGGGCCAAGGGCAGACGCATCTTCTTTGCGATGCAATTCTCACGCGCGCCGGATCGGATCGACTTCTACGGCGACGACGACGCCCCCCAGCCGGCCGGCAGCGACGGCGTGGCAGGCAAGCGGCTGAAAGCCGTGCTCCATTTTGACGACGCCGGTTCCGCGCCGCTGCTGGTGCGCTGCGGCCTGTCCGCCGTCGATGCGGCTGGAGCACGCGCGAACCTGGCGGCCGAGGCCCAGGCGTGGGACTTCGATCAGGTCCGCCGCAAGGCCGCAAACCTTTGGCATGAGCATCTGGACACCGTGAAGGTGCGGGGCGGGACCGAGGATCAACGCGTCATCCTGACGACCGCCCTCTATCACGCCCAGCTGGCGCCGACCCTGTTTTCGGACGTCGACGGGCGTTACGTCGGACTGGACGGACGGACGCACGCCGTGGCCTCCGGCGAGGGCGCGTTCAGCACCTATTCGCTGTGGGACACCTATCGCGCCCTGCACCCGCTGCTGACGCTGATCGCGCCGGCGCGAACGAAACAGTTCGTCGACGACCTGATCCGCCAGACGATTCAGTCGCCTTACGGACCGCCTGTCTGGCCGCTGCAGGGCAAGGAGACCGGCACGATGATCGGCTGGCACGCCGTCCCGGTGCTGGCCGAAGCTCTGGCCAAGGGGATACCCGCCGACTACGCCGCCGCCTGGCCCGCCATCGCCAAGCGCAGTTTTGATTTCTCCGCCCCGGACAAGGACAACAGTCTGGGCCGCGAGCCCTACGACCGCCTGGGCTATGTGCCGGCCGACAAGGTGTTCGAAAGCGTCAGCCGCACCCAGGAATACGCCTATGACGACTGGGCGGCCTCCCGCCTCGCCCTGGCGGCGGGCCGGGCGGACGACGCACAGCGGCTCGCCAAACGGTCGGGCAACTGGCGCAACGTCATCGACGGCGACATCGGCTTCGCCCGTCCACGCTTCGAGAACGGCAGCTGGTGGGCTCCCTATGATCCGATCCAGCTCGGCCATATGCCCAAGCCGTGGTGGCGCGACTATACCGAGGCGAACGGCTGGCAGGCCACCTTCCTGAACCAGCACGACCTGTACGGCATGATCGACCATATGGGTGGCGACGCTCGCTATGAGGCCAAGCTCGACGCCCTGTTCAACGCCCCGTCCACTCTTCCCGACAATGCTCCGCCCGACATCTCCGGTCTGGTCGGCCAGTATGCTCATGGCAATGAGCCCGATCAGCATGCCGCCTATCTGTATGCCTATGTCGGCGCGCCGTGGAAGACCCAGGCCATGGTTCGTCGGCTGTGCACCGAGATGTACAAGAACGATCCCGACGGCATCATCGGCAATGACGACTGCGGCCAGATGAGCGCATGGTTCATCTTCTCAGCCCTGGGCTTCTATCCTGTGGATCCGGTCGAGGCCGCCTATGTCTTCGGGTCGCCGTTGTTTGAGCGGGCCGAGTTGCGCCTCGGCGAGGGGCGCACCCTGATCATCGACGCGCCGGGCAACCGGCCGGACACCCCCTATGTCGCCGCCGTCGCCTGGAATGGCCGGCCTTGGACCAAGAGCTGGATTTCCCACGCTGAGCTGGCCCGGGGCGGCACGCTGCACTTCACCATGGCCGCCACGCCGAACCCCGCCTTTGGCCGCGCCCTGGCCGACCGCCCCCCCTCCAACGGCCGCACGCCTGCCTGATCCGGAGCCTCAAATGACCGAGATTTCCCGCCGAACCCTGATCGCCTCGGGCGTGCTCGCATCGACGCTGCCGGCCCTGCCGGCGCTCGCCGCAAATCGACCGTCCGCACCCCCGCCCGCACCGTGGGGCGCAGTCCCCTCGGCGCGGCAGTGGCAGTGGCACCAGCGCGAGCAATACGCCTTCGTCCACTTCGCCATGAACACCTTCACGGACAAGGAATGGGGCTATGGCGACGAATCCCCCTCGATGTTCAACCCCACCGATTTCGATGCGGACCAGATCGTCGGCGCCGCCCAGGCCGGCAATCTGAAGGGCGTCATCCTGGTCGCCAAACACCACGACGGCTTCTGCCTGTGGCCGACGATGCTGACCGAACATTGCATCCGCAACAGCCCCTACAAGGACGGCAAGGGCGACATCGTCGGCGAGGTTGCGGCCGCCTGTCGCCGGGCCGGCATGGGCTTCGGCATCTATCTGTCGCCGTGGGATCGCAACCACGCCGAATACGGCCGCCCCGCCTATATCGAGTACTTCCGTAAGCACGTGGTCGAGCTCTGCACCCGCTACGGCGAGCTGTTCGAGTTCTGGTTCGACGGCGCCAACGGCGGCGACGGTTACTACGGCGGCGCGCGCGAGACGCGCCAGATCGACGCCCCCGCCTATTACAACTGGCCCTCGATCGTCGCCCTGGTCCACAGCCATCAGCCGATGGCCTGCACCTTCGACCCCCTGGGCGCCGACATCCGCTGGGTGGGCAACGAGGACGGGATCGCCGGCGATCCCTGCTGGCCAACCATGCCCAACCACCCCTATGTCCAGAGCGAGGGCAATTCCGGCGTTCGCGGCGCCCCCTTGTGGTGGCCGGCCGAGACCAATACCTCGATCCGCCCCGGCTGGTTCTTCCACGCCGACGAGGACGCCAAGGTCCGCAGCCCCGCCAATCTGGTCCGCTATTTCGACACCTCGGTCGGGCGCGGCACCAATATGAACCTGAACATCCCGCCCGACCGGCGCGGCCGCATCCCGGATCAGGACGTCCGCATTCTGAAAAGCTTCGGCGACGCGATCCGGGCCAGTTTCGCCGTCAATCTGGCGGACGGCGCCGCCGTCTCGGCCAGCCATGTGCGCGGTCCCGGCTATGAGCCCGCCCGCGTGCTGGACGGCGACCGCGAAACCTACTGGTCGACGCCCGACGATGTCGTCACCCCCACCCTGACGCTGGACCTGGCCTCGGAACAGAGCTTCGACCTGATCCGCCTGCGCGAATATCTGCCGCTCGGCGTGCGCGTCACCCGTTTCGCCGTCGAGGCCGAGGTGGACGGCGCCTGGCGCGTCCTGGCCGAGCATGAGTGCATCTCGGCCCAGCGCATCATCCGCCTGGACCAGCCCATCAGCGCCCGTCGTCTGCGGCTGCGCGTGCTGGAGGCGCCGGCCTGCCCCGCCATCACCGAATTCGCCGTCTTCCGCTCGGTCGCGCCCGTCGCCGTCCCGCCGGTGGCCTCCAGCGATACGAAGGTCCTGTCCACCTCCGGCTGGCGGATCGTCGAATCGAGCGCCCCAGGCGCCGAGGCCCTGCTGGATTCTGAGGTCTCCACCGCCTGGGTCCTGCCTGCGCCGACGCCGTCGCAACCGGCGACCGTCACCCTCGACCTGGGCGCGGTTCAGGATCTGGGCGGCTTCAGCCTGACCCCGGCCCGCCACCCCATCCAGGGCGCGGCGCCTCCGCGCGGCTACCGCGTCGAGCTCAGCACCGACGGAACCCGCTGGACGCCCGAGACGACCGGCGAACTGTCCAACATCGCCTACGCCCTCTCCACCCAGAGGGTCGCCTTCGCCGGTCCCCGCTCGGCCCGCTACATGCGGTTCCACTTCGACCAGACCGCCGTCCCCGCCGCCCGCCTCGCCATCGCCGGCGTCGGCGGCTTCAAGCCCTGAGTCGCCGCGCGGGAACCGTCTGAACACCGCCTGCACGGGCGGTCCCAGCCTATCGAAAGCCTGACATCGCCCCCGTCCATCACCCGATGGGCGGGGGCGTCTCACTGTGCGAAGACCTCATCCGCGCCCACGCGCGCCGAACGGTCGATTCCGCCTCTCTGGAGGCCCTGTGACGGCCGACGCCGCCATCGGCCGGATCCCATCCGCCTGCCTCCTCCAGCGCGCGCAAAAAGGCCTTCCAAGGCGGATCGCTTCCGCCCCTTCGCGGGCGTTCCGCCCTTGCTGCTCATTGGCTCTTTCTGAAGACCGGCCGCAATCACTCTGCGGGCTTCAGCCTTCTTCCCGTTTCGCACCGATCTTTCGGATCGCGCACGCGGCGGAAATCCCGACGGACCAGGGACTTCCAATGATTTCAGGAGGATTGAAGCGGATGGCTGGGGAACTAGGAAACGGGCCACCCATCCAAAAGACCAGCGAAATCAATACCTAAACTCGGCGGTGAGATACCACTTTGTGCCGACTTTGTATCGACTGATTTGGACCGACACGTCAACGATCCAACTTTGGGTGACATTCTGCCGTTTGGAGAGACAATAGCTCCGTTCGTCAGGAGGTCTCTTGAGCCAGCACACCATCGTCTTCGACCTTGAAACTGTTCCCTGCACGGACACGCTCGCCCGCCTTCACGGCCGCGAAGCCCTCACCGACGATGAGGCGGTCGAAATCCTTGGCGACAAATTCCCCAAGCTTCCGCTCCACAAGGTTGCCGTGCTTGCCGCCCTCGTGGCCGAGCGCGTCGATGGCGTCTGGCGCGTCAAATCACTCGGCGCCCCACATATTGGGGAGCGGGCCGAGATCGATCTGATCTCGGCTTTTGCCGCCCGCGTGGACACCCTCCGGCCGACGCTCGTCACCTTCAACGGAAACGGTTTCGATCTGCCTGTCTTGCGATATCGGGCGATGGTCAACGGGATCGCTGCATCGGGTCTGACCTCCCGCCCCTACTTCAAGCGCTATGATCAGGCCCACGTCGATCTGTGTGACGAACTTGCCAGCTTCCAGTCGAACGCCAAGGCATCGCTGGATGACCTGTGCAAAATGATGGGATTGCCCGGCAAGCCCGATGGGATTGATGGTTCAAAGGTCTGGGAGCACGTCCGGGCAGGTCGCATTCAAGAATGCGCCGACTACGGCGAGACTGATGTCGTGAACACCTGCCGCGTTTGGCTCCGCTACGAACTCTTCCGTGGTGCTATCACGCCGGAGCAGATGTCGGAGAGCGAAGCTGACCTCACCTCGTTCATTCGGGCACGCTTGAGTGAAAGGCCACACCTTGCATTCCTCGTGGCTTGACCGTCTTCGGCCCTGATCGCAACTCGCGGATTGGTTGAAACGAAGCGTCGCCCTATAGTCGAGACATGGCCACGAACGTCGTATCAGATATCGATCTCCAGATCGGAAAGACCATCCGCGCTCGTCGCGAAAAGGCCGGGCTGACTCAGGCCGATCTCGGTCGCGCGATAGGTGTCACCTTCCAGCAAGTTCAGAAGTATGAGCGGGGCACGAACCGGGTGTCGGCCGCTGCCATGATGAGGGTCGCCCACGCTCTCAAGTGCAGCGTCGCAGACCTCTACGACGATCCCGACCCAAGCGGCAGCAGCGTATCCGAACGCACCATCCTCAAACTCTGGGGGCAGCTTCGAGAGGCTGAACGCGATGCGGTCGTCGCGATGATCCGAGAGTTCGTGAAGCGGTAATGTGCGGGCGGTTCGAGACAACTGGGAAGTTCACATGGGCAGAAATCCATGAGGCCCTTTCGACCATCGCGCCCGTCACCACCCCACCTCTGAACCTCCAACCTGACGACGATGTTCGTCCGACAACCATGCAAGCCACTGCACGGCTGGAGAGCGACGGCTGGGTGCTCGAAAGGATGCGATGGGGCCTCGTGCCCTACTGGCGGACGGGCAAGCCCCTCAAGGACACGGAGAAGGGCAAAGACGACGGCTTCAAGCTCTCCGACCTTCAATGCACGATCCGAGACCTGCGCTGGGACATCCACCTTCCGTGAGGCGTATGCCAAACGCCGCTGCATCATCCCTGCCAGCGCATGGTTCGAATGGACTGGCGAGAAGGGAGCGAAGATCAAGCACCGCTTCGCTCGGGCCGATGGCGATCTCCTATGGTTCGCCGGGCTATGGGATCACGTCATCACCCCTGATGCGGGGGAGTTCGGATCGTTCACGATTCTCACCGGACCATCCAGCGGATGGCTGGGCGATTACCACACGCGGGCGCCGGTGATCCTCGACCCCCGCGATTGGGAAGCATGGCTGGACCCGTCCGTTGACGCTCGCGACTTGTTCGCGGCGGTGCGTCCTGAACGGTTCCTGCTGACCTAGCCTAGACTGGAGTGGCCGTCGCGCTGGTATTCCTCGACCATTTCCTCGTCCTTCCAGAGTTGGACATGAGTAAAGTCACTCGTGCCTAGCAAAGTAATTTGAGCAAGGTCTTGGGCATCGCCGTCACTCTTTACATCGAGGTCGCGCGATTCAGGCGTAGTGGTTGGACCGTCGTGGAGTAGCAGTCGATAGCGTGGCAAAGTCACCCCCAATGACATCATCAACGGAAAGGCTAAATCGGTGCTGGTTAACTTCTGCACCGATATGAATCCACGTTATCCGAACAAATTCAAATTTGAGCCAACGTGGGGTTCATTCACCGGGACTGGGATCACGCCTCGCTTCTTCATCCTCTGCCTTGAGCCGATCCATCTCGTCAGCACGGGCGACCAACTCCGCAGAATGCTCTTCAATGGCTTTCAGGGCGCGAGAGTCACTTGTGAACTTCGACAGTGCGCGGACGCGAACTGCTTGGTCACGAAGGGCTTTTGAGGCGAACGACATGATTTGCGAACACGTCGCATTCCATCCGGTTCGATCATTTCCAAAATTTCATGCCCGCACCTCCATCAGGTCGCTGAACCGCGTCGTGTATCGGGGGGACCGATTGTTCGACCGCGTGGACCACGGCGTCACCTGACGTATCCCGCCCGGCCGCAATGTCCCTCTACCGAAGCGAGCGTTCACCGCGTCGAGCGCGGACATCAGCTTTTTGGATCGCACCGGGTCAGTCGTCGGCAACAGATCGCGCGGCAAATCGTCTTCGGCCTGTAAATCCAACAAGATCACACCTGCCTTGGCGTAGCGGGTGTTAGGCTTCCACATCGACCGGCCCGCCGCGACGGCCTGACCGATGATCGCGAGACTGTCCGCAGTTAGCTCAATCTCGAACGACCGCTGGCCATGATACCAAGGGTCGCCGTTGTGCGGATGCGTATGGAAGAACACCTGCATCGCGTTCGCCACTAGCCCATGCTTCCTACACTTCTCCGCAGCGCGTGCAGCGTGGGCTGCTAGTGCCTCGCGCATGTCCTCCCAAGTCTCGACCGGGCGCCCGAACATCCGCGTCACCGCCACCGTCTGCTTCTGATCGGGAGCGAGGGTCAGCGGCATACAGGACACTCCGTTCAACTCGGCATGGGTCCGCTGCCCGGTGACGGTCATGAGTTTCCTGACGCTCGCAGACGAGAGCGCTGCAAACTGCTCGACCGTGTGGATGCCGAGGTTGTTCAGCTTCAGTTGGCTGGCGCCGCCGACGCCCCAGATTTCGCCGATAGGCATTTCGGCAAACGCCTGACGGCGGACGGCGAGGTTGCTGAAATCAGACACGCCGGTCGGCCCGCCCTTGGCGTGCTTGTTCGCAAGCTTGGCTAGGGTCTTCGTCGGCCCGATGCCGATGCAGGTTGGTATCTTGGTGATTTGGCGGACGCGATCTCGAACGCGGCGGCAGTAGTCCACCCGCGCGAACTGCGTCAGGTCCAAGAACATCTCGTCGATGCTGTAGGGTTCGACTCTCTGAAAATGGTCGGACAGAACCTCAAACACGCGGCGGCTCATGTCGCCGTAGAGAGCGTAGTTGCTGCTCTTGGCGATGACGTTGCGGAACTCCGGCTTGCGCTTCGACAAGTGCCATACCTCGCCCATCTTCACGCCGAGAGCCTTGGCTTCGGCAGATCGCGCGATGGCACACCCGTCGTTGTTCGACAGGACGATGACCGGCTTGCCAACGAGCCGTGGATCAAGGGCCCGCTCGCACGAGACATAGAAGTTGTTGCCGTCGATCAGGCCGAACATCGTCAGACTTCGGTTCGGACCAGAGCCGCGATCATCGCCCAGACTTCCGTGTCATCCGACACGGGTTGGGCTGCTTGGTTGGACGGCTCCAGCCACCATTGGCCGTCCTTCTCCGACAGGACGGCCAGCACGACATCGCCATGCAGAAAAGCCACGCAGACCTTTCCAGACCTTGGCTCCGCATCGGTGTTGACCACGAGGATGTCGCCGCCGTGGATGCCCCGTTTCCGCAACCCCTCGCCCTTCACACGGACGGCGAAACGCTGCGGCCGACGTAGCTCCAATAGCTCGGCCAGATCGGGCACAGCCTCGATGTGATCTTGCGCCGGAGATTGGAACCCCGTCGTCTCGTCACCTCTGTATGCCCTCTCGCCCATAATGAGAACGTATGAAGAACATTCTGTATGGAGGGAAGCGGGATCGTGTCTCTCGCTACCGAGCTTTCATTTTAGCTGTGGGCTGGATCGTATACGGAGCTTGAGCGTTCGGCTAAGCCAAGGGCCGCTAAAACGTCAATTCTCAAACAAGGGTCGCAGCCGGGGGCGTTCTGCTCGGTCATCGAGCGAAAGTCTATGAAGCAAAAAGACGACTGGCATCTCACTGATGTCGTAGAACATGAAATCGGCAGAGGTGATCCGTTCGCAGCGGCGATCCGGGGCACAAGGATGGCGATGGTCATCACCAATCCTCGGCTTCCTGACAACCCAATCGTTTTTGCAAACAAGGCATTCCAAGACTTAACCGGCTACGAGCGCGATGAAATCATCGGGCAGAACTGTCGCTTCCTCCAAGGCCCGGACACCTCGCACGAGACAGTGCGAGAAATCAGACGCGCGCTTTCCGAAGAGCGCGACGTTCAGGTCGATCTTCTGAACTACCGGAAAGATGGATCAAAATTCTGGAACGCTCTCTTCATGAGTCCCGTGCGAAATAAAGAAGGTCAGGTTGACTATTTCTTTGCTTCGCAACTCGATGTGACAGATCGAGTGGAGGCGAAGGAATTTGTCGAAAAGCAGAAAGCCCTCGTGGATCGCGAAGTGGCTCTTCGCACCTCCGATTTGGAAGAAGCTCTCGCCGCCAAGACCCTATTGCTTCACGAAGTGGATCATCGGGTCAAAAACAATCTGACGATGATTGGCTCGCTGCTCAGATTGCAAGCGCGCTCATTAGCCGATCCGGCACTTGGCGAAACCCTAAACTCGATGCTTGAGCGGGTGGATGCACTGGCCACAGTTCATCGCCGACTCTACCAATCGACGGACATCACGAAGTTCGACGCTGGCGCACTGGTTGAAACTCTTGCCGCTGACGTCATCGGCTCGACAGGTCGAGACGACATTGATGTTGAGGTGACCGCCGAGACGATCATGATCCCTTCGGCACACGCCTCGGCAGTCGGCCTCGTGGTCAATGAGTTGCTAACGAATGCCGTCAAACATGGATTCACAGATGGTCGCAGCGGCAAGCTAAGGGTGATCGCGGAAAAATCGGAACAACGGGGCCGGATCATTATTGAAGACGATGGACCGGGCATCACAGCGACGGCCAACACCGGCTTAGGCAGAACCTTGATAGGCAAACTCGCGAGACAGATTGGCGGTGAAACGCGATGGCTCCCCGCCAACCCCGGCACTCGTGTCGAGGTTGAGTTTCCCGTGAGCGGTTAAATGCAGCGGCCACAAAGTCCCTTCAGTATATTGATCGTCGAGGATGAAGTCCTCCTCGTGATGGACCTTGAGGGGATGGTCGAGGATGCCGGTCACTCAGTGGTCGGTGAGGCAGCATCCATGTCTGAATTTAAGGCTTTACCGGAGAGCCTCATGCCCGACGTTGCGTTCGTGGATATTCAGCTTGCTGACAACTCCAATGGGTTGGATGTTTGCAAAAGCTTGAAAGAGCAATGGCCGCAAACTGCGGTCGTGTTTGTGACGGCAAATCCCATGATGATTCCAGAGGATTTCGTAGGAGCGCATGGTGTTATTCCGAAGCCGTTCTCACGGTCGGGTTTGATGTCTGCAATGAAGTTTATCGAGCAAGGCATAAGCGATCCCCCACCAAAGATGGGGATGCCTCACAGCTCTATTGCCTCTCCAGCGATAGCCCGACAATGGATGGAAGCCTGAACGGCAAGACCACGACCTTCTGGGCGATGCTTGAGTGCAACCGGCTCAACCTTTGATGTGCCAGCTTACAGCGACCCACGTCCACCCGGCACCGTCCGATACAACGTGCTCGGTGCCACACCCACCTGTCGGGCGATCTCTGACATCGAAAGCTGATCGTCGGCCATCAGCGCCTTGGCGATCTTCAGCTTCGTCTCGTCCATCGCCTTGGGTCGGCCGCCGAGGCGACCACGGGCCACGGCCGCGCGCCGTCCCGCCTCACAGGCCAGACGCTTCTGCTCGACTTCATACTGACCGAGGGCCGCGAGGGTATGCACGGCCAGCCGCCCGGAAGGCGTCGTGCTGTCGATAGCCTCGCTGAGAGACTTCAGGCCAATGTCTCGGCGGGTGAACTGATCGACGAGATCAAGGATTTGACGGACATCGCGGGCGAGACGGTCGAGCCGGAGGACTACTACGGTGTCTCCGGCGCGCGCGAAGTCGAGAAGCTCGGTTAGCTGCGGCCGATCAGATCGCGTGCCGGAAGCAGTCTCGATGAAGATGCGTTCGCACCCCGCCTTCTCCAGAGCGTCGATCTGCGACTCATGATTTTGCCCGCGAGCCGAGCACCTCGAATATCCAATAAGCATCCGTTTCCGAAAACCCCTGAAAGCCCCGCGTTGTCGGAGATAGATTTCAGGATACGGTATTCGGAGAGTCTGTCATCCATATCTGATAATTAACGCGAGACTTCCACCCACCTCACCTGACATCTCCCAGAAGTATACCTTCTAGGAGATGTCGATTTGATCGAATCTGACGCGCGACTGGGGCCAGCGCCGAAAGATATGTTAACCCCAGACTAGCCGTGCTAAATAATAACTCTATTCACGTCGGCCGGGCGACGTTAAATCCCGAAGCGCTCTCAGGGATGGCTGGAAACAGTCGCAGTGGCGATCCCGCCGACAAGCTGAACCGTGGACATGTAGAGCGGGTAGGCGGCTACGAGAGGCCAAAGAGGCGGACATCGCCCTGCGACTGGCAATATGCGGCAGGTTAGGCGAGCAACGGTTCCTCGGACGGGCGATCAAAGCCCGTCAAAAAGACTACGAAAAAGATGGAGGCAATTTCGGGGTTAACTACCGAGTGCAAGCATGCCGTGCCTCCTGCCCTCGCCGGTCGTCTGATTGGCCGATGTCGAGGGTGTTGGGGCTTCGGCCCCTGACCATCTGAACCCGAAGCGAACCTGCCGGGCAGGATGCTGACTGTGTAAATGGCGATGACCCGAAAGGCGATGCCGACAGAAGCGTATCAGCTACCCTCCCAACCCGGCCTAGACCCGCGTGTCGTAGGGAAGGAGACCAGTCGCAATGATCAGGAAAATGCAGATCGCCTGACGCCGGTAGAACGGCAGAGTGACTAATCAGAAAGTAGGCCCTCCGGGTCCATCCGAGTGCGGAGAACCAATCGTCTTCTCCCCGACCGGCACCATCTTTTTGATGGTCGTCGGTCAGGGGGGAGAAAAGCTTCATCGCTCTTCGGATGATGATCCAAACATCAGGTCTACGAGCTTTGAACAAGCTGATGAGACGAAAGAGCGAACGCCAGTGAGCGGTTCGTCCATCAGCCGGGGGAGACAAGGGCTGCAAGCCCACCGTCTACCCCGACTGCGGATTACGAGAAGACGGCCGATCAAGGGCCTTCAGCACTGCAACCGACGTCTTGGTTTCGGCGCGGGATTAAATTCGCCGGTAAGATGTCTTGAGGCTTCCGACGCCCGTTTGTCAGCGCTATGCAGATGGCTCGCGGGTCGTTCCGCGCCGGGCACCCACCGTGCCTACCGATATTCCAATCTATTGCATCGGTAGAACTGACGAGATCGTCTCGTCGGATGTTGGAGCCTAAACTATGTCAGCTATCACGAGCCTCTTTGGCGAACCCATGTCCTATCCGTGCGCCCTGACGACCGGCGTTCAGGATGAAATCATCGTTCCGTATTTCGAGGCGGTTTGCCGAGACGCGGGCGCTAAGTCGGTCAGACATTCCGATGTTACTGATGAGGGCGACGACATCTACGACATCGACGGCCAGCAATATCTGCTCAACGTCCGCTACTTCCGCGATGACGTAGAAACGCATCTTCACGACGCCGAAGAGGTTCGGGTTAACCTTCAGCCTTACCCGTGGTTCTGATGGCCGGACCCGTTCCCGATATCGAAGGACTAAAAGCCATCGGCCGCTAATTCGGTCACAACATGGCCGACTACGACTGGATCGACTCTCAACCCGCTCGCGTTCGTGGTGCGGCGCTTCGGATCATCCAGCATCAGCAGCAAGCCGCGCTGGCGCGTCTGCACGAATTGGACATCCAACGAGATGCACTGAAAGCCTACGCCAGACACTAGGGTTAGTCCGGTCTTGAGGTCCGCCGCTCAACGCAACCGGATCAACGGTCGCCGATTTGGTTGACGGACTCAGCTTCCGTGAGACGCTAACACCTCCACCACAAAGGAGGTTGAATGGCGCCGCTCGAAGCCCCGCTGCGATGTCTTGCTGTCCGCGCTGTCGTTGACGAGGCGGGCGAGATCAATGGTCTCGAACTCGAAGCCTTTCTCAACGATTGCGTCGGCCGCCACCAGTGGCTCTCGACGACCGAATGGCTGTTTGTAGAGCCGCCGGTGGAGGCTGGCGGAAAGCTCTCCGTGCCCGTGGTTGTCCCCGAAACTATCGCGATTAAAGCCGTGCTTGCCGACCTGACCAACGAGCCGCAGCGCATCCTCTTCGATCATCAGGTCACGCCCGCCGAGGCGCGAAAATGGCGATGGGTGGCATTCCAAGTCGCGCCCAATCAGCAAGGCCAAGGCCGCTTCCCTTGGGAGCGTCTGAATGCGTGAGGGCGGTCTGCTGGGGTGGGCCACGGCTGCGCTCGTGAGGTTGGACGACGAAGTTCCGGGCCTCATCGCCCGAACTCTGACGGCGGCCCCCCTGCGTCGTCAGGCGATCTTCGCTGCGCTGGCGGCGCGGGAGGAAAAG
>JBKBXN010000001.1:0-51511 GCA_046314055.1 Brevundimonas sp. | reverse complement strand
CCGAGATCCTGGTCGATCACCTGGGCCGGATCGCCGAACGCGAGGGCATGAAGATCGAACAGGACGCCCTGGCCCTGATCTCGCGCGCCGCCGAAGGGTCGGTACGGGACGGCCTGTCCCTGCTGGACCAGGCCCTGGTCCAGGCTGAGCGCGGTCAGATGGTCAAGACCGAGACCGTGCGCGACATGCTGGGCCTTGCCGACCGTAGCCAGACCATCGCCCTGTTCGAATCCGTAATGGCCGGCCGCACGCCCGAGGCGCTGGAGAATTTCCGCACCCTGTACGGCTTCGGCGCCGATCCGGTGCAGGTGACCAACGACCTGCTGGAACACTGCCATGCCGCCTCGGTCGCCAAGATGCTGGGCCCGAACGCCACCCGCCTGCCCAATGACCAGGCGCAGAAGCTGGCCGCCCTGGGCGCCGCCATTCCCGCGGCCACCCTGTCGCGCACCTGGCAGATGCTGCTGAAGGCGCTGGACGAGGTGAGACGCGCCCCCAATCCGGCCGACGCCGTAGAAATGGCCATTGTCCGCCTGGCCTATGCCGCCGACCTGCCCGGACCGGAGGAGGCGCTGAAACGGCTCCAGTCGGGCGAACCCTTCGGCGGCGGTTCGGCCCCGCGCGGCGGTGGCGGAGGCAGCAGCGGTGGCGGAAGCTCCGCTCAGCTGGCCGCCCGTCCCGTCATGGCCCCCGCCCTGCCCGACCCACAGAGCTTCGAACAGGTCGTCGCCCTGATCGGCGAGAAACGCGAAGTCGGGCTGCAGATGGACGTCGAACGGTTCGTCAAACCCGTCTCGTTCAAGCCCGGCGCCATCGTCTATGAAAGCGTCGAGGGCGCGCCGGTCGAACTGGCGCGGCGTCTGGCCGGCCGACTGCGGGAATGGACTGGCCGCACCTGGCTGATCGCCGCCAACGGCCAGGGCGGCGGCGAGACCCTGATCGAACGTCAAAAGAAGGAGCGGGCCGCCGAACGCGAGAAGGTCGAGGCCGACCCCTTCATCAAGGCGGTGCTGCTGGCCTTCCCCGGCGCCAAGCTGGGCGAGATCAAGACCATCGCCCCCACGGTGGTCACGCCCGAAATCCCAGAGCCGTCCGAGGACGACGACGAGGACTGAGGCCTAGAGGCCTGACGTGCAGATCGGTTTGAAAATGCGGCGGGCCACAACAGCCCGCTGCGATCAGTAGGCGTTGACGCGCTTCAGGATCATCGGAACCGTGCGCCAGATGATCAGCAGGTCGTCGCGGAAGGTCCAGCCGATCGCGTATTCGACATCGGCCTCGACGCGGCGCGCCATGCAGCTGAGCTGATGGATCTCGCCACGCAGGCCCAGGATCTGGGCCAGCCCTGTCAAACCGGGACGCACGGCGAACCGCTCGGCGTAGCGCGGCAGCAGGGCGCCGTAGTGATTGTCGTGCGCCAGGGCGTGCGGACGCGGCCCGACCAGGGACATGTCGCCCATGACGACGTTCAGCAGTTGCGGCAGTTCGTCCAGGCTGGTGGCGCGGATGAAGGCGCCGACGCGGGTGACCCGCTTGTCGTTCTTGGACGCGTGGGCGATCTTGTCCCCGTCCTCGGTCACCGTCATGCTGCGGAACTTGAGGATGGTGAAGACCTTGCCGTCGCGACCCGTGCGGCGCTGACGGAACAAGACCGGGCCGCGGCTTTCGACGACGACCGCCAAGGCGATCATCAAAAGAGCCGGCAAAAGAACAAGCAGGGCGCCCCCCGCCAAGATCAAATCCATAGCGCGCTTGCAGGCGGCGGAGCCGGAGCCGCGGCGGAACGTAGGAGTCCAGACTTTTTCGGGTGGCGTTGCGTGAGGCGAGATCGCCGGAGCCGCAGCCAGCGACGGATTGGACAAGCTGTCAAACATCCTTTTCCCCTCCCTCGCCACAGGCCCGCGAATAGTTAAGCGGCGAGTAATGTTGCAACGCAAGATAAAATGCTGCGGCAACGATCAGAACATTGTTCTGTTACCCGAGGGCAACATCAATCCCAAGCTTTAATGAACCCGCTGCCCAAGGCCTAGCCTTGGAGCGGCTGGATTGGCCCCACTTTGGGCGCCGGCCCTGTGGCCCGCACCTGGCGCCGCTTCAACCCGCCCCGGATCTGCGACTGTATCCGGTCATCAACCACGAAGTGGAAGGCGAAGGCGAAGGCGACCGCCGCCAGAACGCCGCCGCCCCACAGGGCCCACTGAACCGGCTCCGACAAGGCGAAGCGGGAGACCGCGACATTGGACACGCCGAACCAGGCGATGCGAACCACCTCATTCGAAATGAACATGGAGAAGGAGACCATAGCCGCGGTCTCGACCCATTTCGACGGCCGACGCACCGGCACAGCCCCGGCGGCCAGGATGATGATCGAGATCATGGCCAGGGAGATCAGGGCGTTCTTGTCGGAGGCCTGGGCGATCGCCAGACCGCAAAAGGCAGCGACGCCGGCCCAGCCGGCGAAGCGGGGGTCGATCCAGACCTTCTGGGCGAACCATGCCAGGCTCATGCCGAGGAAGAACAGCGGCAGGGCCCGCACGAAGCCATAGCCCATGGGCATCTGATAGACAGGATAGCCCAGCAGGCTCCAGCACAGCTGATTGGCGACCAGATAGGCGCCGATCCCCATGCCCAAAGCCGCCCAGGGGCCCAGCCGGGTCAGCCCGCGCAGGATCCAGGGAAAGCACAGATAGCAGCCGATCAAGGCGGAGATCGACCAGGTCGGCGCGTTCCAGCCCAGGCCGCCATGCACCCCATAAGCCTGAAGCAGCAACAGTTGAGCCGGCAGTTGATCCCAGCGGAACCACTCCGGATTACGCGGCGCGGCGCCCAGCGCCGTACCCAGCACCACTAGAGCGACCAACGCCAGACCCAGGATCAGATGGGCCGGAACGACGCGCAGGAACCGCTTCAGGAAGAAGTCGCCCGGCGACATCCGCCCCTGCCCCACCGCCGCGCCATAGACCCGCATCAGCACATAGCCGGAATCGATCAGGAAGAAGTTGGTCAGCAGGAAGCCGCCCCGTTCGAACACCGGATGGACGGCCTCGGCCAGAGGGACCGGTCCCGCAGCCTGATAGTGGTGCAGGATGATCAGGAAGGCCACGATGAAACGCAGGGCGTCCAACCAGCCGCCCCGCGCGATCGGGGTTGTTTCGTTTCGGGTCGAAATCAGGGTCCAGGGCACGGGAAACGCCTCCTAAGACCCCGACCTCGCAAGAGCCGGGCCGCAGGCCGGAAGCGCCTCAGCCGCGCACGAGACGCAGAAATTCCTCGCGCGTGCGTGGGTCGTCGCGGACCACGCCGATCAGATGACTTGTCGTCAGACTGGCGCCGGGGGCGTTGACCCCACGCAGGGTCATGCAGCTGTGCTCGGCCTCGATCACCACGCCGACGCCCTGGGGTTTCAGCACGGTCTGGATGGCCTCGGCGATCTCGGCCGTCATCTTCTCCTGAATCTGCAGGCGCCGGGCGAAGCCGCGCACCACCCGCGCCAGCTTGGAGATGCCGACGACGCGGTCGGTCGGCAGATAGGCCACATGCGCCCGCCCCACGACCGGCAACATGTGATGTTCGCAGAAGCTGACGAAACGGATGTCCTTCAGCACCACCAGTTGGTCGTAGCCGCCCGTCTCCTCAAAGGTCTTTTCGAGATAGGAAAGGGGATCGGTCTCATAGCCGGAAAACAGCTCGCGATAGCTGCGCGCAACCCGCGCCGGCGTCTCCAGCAAGCCCTCGCGGTCAGGATTATCGCCCGCCCACTCAATCAGGGTGCGGACAGCAGCCTCGGCGTCGGCCTGGGTCAATCGGGCGGCGGGGGCGGTGGGAGGAGCGTCGGTCATTGCGGGCCTAATAGCGATGCGAGGCGGAGAAGGGAAAGCCTTCCGCGCCTCATTTACGTTGCAACGACCGATTCAGACGCGGGTCCCCAAGCCGCAATCCCGCACTTCCAACGCCCAGGACAGGAGCCGGCCGTTCAGGCCGCGCGCGAGACGGAGTCCAGGGCGGCGACCTCGGTCGTCGACAGAAGGCCCACGAGGTCAATCAGCACCACGAAGCCGTCGTCACGACGCACGACGCCCGAGATATAGTCCGAGCGCCAGTTGACGCCGATGTCGGGCGACGGCTCGATCTCGTCAGCGGTGAAGGCGGCGACTTCGGACACCCGATCGGCGACTAGGCCCAGGCTAAGCATCCGATCCTCCAGCGGAATGTCCAGCACCAGGATGCGGGTGTTCAGCGTCGGCTCGACCGGCGCCATGCCCAGGCGGATCCGCAGATCCGCCGTCGGCACGCCCCGGCCCCGCACGTCCGTCAGGCCCAGCAGATAGTCGGGACCGTTGGGGATGCGCGAGGGGGCCTGATAGGTCAGGATTTCCCGCACCAGGCCGACCGGGGCGGCGAAGACCTCGTCGCCCAGGCCGAACGCGACATACTGGCCCTCGGCGGCCCCGGACATCAGGCGCTTTCCCGGAAGTCCATGTCCTCGGCGTCCGCGCCGCCCGTGGTCATGTCGAGAGCAAAGCCCTTGGCCCTAGCCTGCTGGGCATGGACATTCGGCCTCGCGATCAAGGGAGACACCGGCCGCGCAGCCTTGAAAGCCGTAGGACGCGCGCGCACCCGGACCGGAGCCCGAGCGGGCGTTCCCGCCGTATCGGTGCGGAAGAAGGCGATCGAGGTCTGCAGTTCCTCGGCCTGGGCCGCCAGTTCCTCGGAGGTGGCCGACATTTCCTCGGCCGCGCCGGCGTTCTGCTGGATCACCTTGTCCAGTTGCTGGATCGCCTCGTTGATCTGGCTTGCGCCGACGTCCTGCTCGCGGCAGGCGGCGCTGATCTCGGACACCAGTTCGGCCGTCTTGCGGATGTCCGGCACCAGGCGTTGCAACATTTCGCCGGCTTCCTGAGCCGCCTTGACCGTATCGCCCGACACGGCGCCGATTTCGGCGGCGGCCGTCTGGCTGCGTTCAGCCAGTTTGCGCACTTCCGAGGCGACGACGGCGAAGCCCTTGCCGTGTTCCCCGGCGCGGGCGGCCTCGACCGCCGCGTTCAGGGCCAGCAGGTCGGTCTGACGGGCGATTTCCTGCACGATGCCGATCTTGGCGACGATGGTGCGCATGGCCTCGACGGCGCGGTGCACGGCCTCGCCGCTGACTTCAGCGTCCTTGGACGACTGGCGCGAGATCTTCTCGGTCTGGGCGGCGTTGTCGGCGTTCTGTTTGATATTGGCGGCCATTTCTTCCATCGAGGCCGAGGCCTGTTCGGCGGCGGCGGCCTGTTCGGTCGCGCCCTGGCTCATCTGCTCGGAAGAGGACGACAGTTCCTGGCTGCCCGAGGAGACATTATCGGCCGCCGTCAGCGCGTCGCCGACCACGCCGCGCAGGCGCTCGATCATACTGTTGAGGTCGCCCAGCATGTCGCCGATCTCGTCCTTGCTGGTGATGACCACAGTGCGGGTCAGGTCGCCCTCAGCGACAGAACGGACAGCTTCGGACGCGCGTTGCAGGCCTTTGCGGACGATCAGGGTGATGCCGATGCAGCCGACCACCGCCCCGATCAGGGCGACGACTGCGGCGACGATCAGGCCGATACGCGCCTCCTCGAACACCGCCCTGGCGCCTTCTTCGGCCTGAGCCATCATCGCCTTGTCGGTGGCGACGATACTGTGCGACGTCTCCTCGATCTTGGACAGGCTGGCCCGCGCCTCGGTCATCATCACCGCCCTGGCGCCGGCATTGTCGCCCTCCAGGGCCAGCCGATGGATTTCTTCGCTGATCGGCTTGTACTCCGACCAGGCGCTCGCCAGTGCGACCCACTCAGCCTTGGCGTCGCCCGATGCGGCGGCCTGGCCTTGCGCCAACATTTCCTCCAGCGCGGCTCGCCCTTGACTGACTTCGTCGGAAAACTCCCGCACCGCCTCGGGATCCGCGGTCAGCAGCATGCCGCGCTCGCGTCTCACATAGCTGCTGAATTCAGTCTGCACGCTCTGAGCCCTGCTCAACTGTGCGGCCGGCCCCGCGACCACGTCATGGATCGCGGCGTGAAGCGACGACAGGTGACTGAGAGAGACGCCGACCAAGACGGCGATCGCCACGATCAGCAACCCGAAGGTCACGATCAACTTGGCCTTGATGGTGAAACGCATGGCCTATCTCCCCGAGCAAACGATCAATGACGAATGACGCAAACGACCGGCCGAGCGACGACCGGGCATGAATAGAAAATGGTCTGAAATTTCGGCTGGGACGTGGGTCGGCGACGGTTCAAACCGCAAGCCTCTTCGTTCGACGCGCACATCATCGTCTGAGCCCATCCGCAGGACGCATCGCCCCACAACCAATGCTCATCATTACCGGGGACGGTTAAACCGGCCTCAAGCGCCGGATAAGGAAGTGTACCTAACGAAATATCGTTAAGTTCTAATACCCTTACCCGAAATTAAGCCCGCCGGCGCACCGGCCCAGAGCTACAGCCCAGGGTCGAGAAGAGGAAGGGCGCAAGACGCGACAGCCTGCCTCTCAGCGGCTGGGGGGCTTCGGATTGGGCCGCGGCTCGACGTCTCCGGCTCGGAACGACCCGCGCCCCATACGGCGGTAGCCGCAAACGCGATCAGGTCGGCAGACGATCCCGCTCGGCCGCATGCCAACGCCAGGCGGTGCGGACAATGTCGTCCAGCGTCCGGGTCGGGGCCCAGCCCAGCACCTCGCGCGCCCGCCTGTTGTTCGCCACCAGGCAGGGGGCGTCGCCGGGCCGGCGCGGCGTGGTCTCGACCGGGAAGGGCTGGTTGGTGGTGCGGCGGATGGTGTCGATCAGTTCCTTGACCGTCGTGCCCGTGCCGGTCCCCAGATTGAAGACCGTCGTCTCGCCGCCATCGAGCAGATATTTCAGCGCCCGCACATGGGCGTCGGCCAGATCCATGACGTGGATGTAGTCGCGCACCGCCGTGCCGTCGCGAGTGTCGTAGTCGTCGCCGAACAGTTTGAAGCCCTGACGCTGGCCCAGGGCGGTCTGCAAGGCCAGGGGGATGGCGTGGGTTTCCGGGTGGTGGCGTTCGCCGATCCGGCCCTCTTCGTCCGCCCCTGCGGCGTTGAAATAGCGCAGGCAGACCGAACGGAAGCCGGCGTAGGTCGAATAGTCGGCAAGGGCCTGTTCGACCATCAGCTTTGTCCGGCCATAGGGGTTCAGCGGCGCCTGAGGATGGCTCTCGTCCATCGGCAGCCGCACCGGGTCGCCATAGGTGGCGCAGGTCGAGGAGAAGACCATGACCTCGATCCCGCCGCGCCGCGCCGCCTCGATCAGGGTTATCGCCCCGGCGACGTTGTTCTCATAGAAGCGGCCGGGCTCCTTGACCGATTCCCCGACCTCGATCAGGGCGGCGAAATGCAGGACGGCGACGGGTTTGTGCTTGGCGATGACCGCGTCCAATCGAGCTCCGTCACGGATGTCGCCGGTCTCCAGCTCCCCCCACTGGACGAAAGCGGCGTGACCGTTCGACAGATTGTCATAGACGACCGGCCGGAACCCCGCCTGCGACAGAGCCAGACAGACATGCGAGCCAACGTAGCCGGCCCCGCCGGCGACAAGGACCATGCCACCCACAAACACCCCCCGGATGCCACATTGGCAATCTATGATTGCCATAGCATCTAGAGGCAGACCACGCCAAATGACGAAGTCGGCGAGGCGATCCAACCTCGCAAAGTTTAAAAAGCCCATCCTTGAGGACGACTTCCTCGGGGCAGTCGATCTTAAAGCCCTGCCGCTGCTCCAGCACGGGCATGAATCGGGCCGTTTACGGCGCCGGTCGGATGTACCAGCTCCTACGCCGCAAAGCTTTGCGAGACTTAACCGAGTTTGAGCGAGTCCTGGCCTTGCAACCCGACGGCCTCGGCAGTGGACCGCAGCTGAACCCAGGCCGCCATGATGTGGTAGAAGGAACTGGCGGGCGCGGGCTCGTCGATGAACTGGCCGTTCTCCAGCAGCTTGTCCCGCCACAGGCCATCGTCGGTTAGGTAACGCCACACGGCCCGTTGCGCCATGGCGGCCTGTTCGAGCAGTCCCGACCGGTCGCCGTCATCGGAAAGTTCCGCGAGTATCAGCGAGGCTTTCATCCACTCCGTCTGCGGCCACAGGCGGGCCCGGCGGCTGAGGACGACGCCGTCCTGATCCATGGCGTCTACGGCGACCTGACGACGCGGCCCGACGCCGCGCAGACCGAAGGCGTAAAGCTTGCGCGCCGCTTCGATCACGGACGCATCGCCACGCGCGCGGCCGTAGCGGGCCAGCAGCCAGGCCCATTCGAACTGATGACCCGGCTCGACCAGTCGGCCGTCATCGCCCGCCGCCGGCGACCAGTCTTCGGCGAAGAACTCGCGCAGGAAGCCGCCCTCGGCGTCGATGAAGTGCTGACGCGCCAAGCTGACAATCCGGTCGCTGAACGCGCTCCAGCCCGCGTCTTCGCTGACAGCCTCCCAGGCCAAGGCCGCTTCAAGCAGGTGCATGTGGCAGTTGGACTGGAATGGATAGGCGCCGTTCTCGATCAACCCGCCGGTCGGCGGAGCATCGGCGAGGAGACGGTCTCGGATCGCCTTGGCCCGCGCTTCATGCCCGCCCTCCAGGCCTGCCTGCACGGCGGCGGCCAGCGCGAAGAGGTGGAAGGCCTGATCATACAGCATCGGCGTATCGTCGAGCGGCGATCCGTCGGCGGCCAGCACGGTCCGCATCAATCCGTCGGGCCGGAGATAGGCCGCCTCGATCCGCATCAGACCGTTTTGCACGATCTCGCGCCACGGGCCGCGCCAACCCATACGACCTGCGTCGGCGAACACCTGAACCTGCCGCGCCTGAACACGGGCGCGCCGTTGGCTTTCGACCTGCCGCCCGTCGAGGCCGAGCAGTTCCGCGAACGCGCCATCGGAAGCCTGCCCCAGCGAACTCCAGATCGGCAAGGCGCGCATGTTCAGCCACCGGGTGAACCGCGCGCCGCCGACCAGCAAGGACTCCAAGGCAGGAGGTGGGAAATCCAGATGCTGAGGCGACGACAGCTTCAATCGTTCGACGACTTTTTTCACGTCCTGGCTGCGGTTGAGGTCGCACACCAGAACGGCGTCATGTTCAACGACAATGGCCAGGTTTCGTACGCCGATGGCCGCGACGACCATGCCTTCCGGCGCTCGCGCCATACAGCCTTCTGCGTCCTCGAAGACGAAACTGCCGAGGTCGCCCTCGCCTGTGGCGGCGACGGCGTCCCACGCGCCGAGATCAGACCATTCGAAATCCACGGCCAGGACCGAGGCGCGTTTGGTCTTTTCCATGACGGCGTAGTCGATCGATATCTTGGGCGCGCTCCGGAACGCCTCACCCAAAACAGCGAGGTCGCCGTCGCCTTCCTCCGGCAGGGCCTCGCGCGCGGCGGCCTCCACCGCAGGTGCGGCGGCCTGCAACTCGCCCAGCAGGGTGGCGGCCGAGACGATGAAATTGCCGCTGTTCCACAGATAGCCGTCGGCGATGTAACGTTCAGCGGTCTCGCGGTCCGGCTTTTCGACGAAGGCTTTTACGGCGGACAGGCCTTGGCCCTCCGCCGCAATATAGCCGTAGGCGGACGACGGTTCGGTCGGCGTGACGCCAAGGGTCACGATCAAGCCGTCCTGCGCCGCCTCGGCTGCCCGCTCAGCGGCGATACGGAAGGCTTGATGATCCGGAATGTGGTGATCGGATGCGACGAACACATTGACGCCTTTCGGGTCGCGCCGCGCCGTCCAGGCCGCAGCGACAGCCATGGCCGCAGCGGAATCTCGCGCTTCCGGCTCTAGAAGGATCTGGGCGGTCACGCCCAGTTCAGCCAGTTGCGCGAGGATGGCCTCGCGGTGCGCCACGCCCCCGACGACGATCAGGCGTCCGCCTGCATCCGCCAGCGGCGCCACCCGCAGCACCGTCTCTTGAAACAGCGACCGGTTGCCCGACAGCGGAATGAACTGTTTGGGCCGCGACGGGCGTGACGCCGGCCAAAGCCGGGTGCCGGCGCCGCCGCACATGATCACCGGATACAGATTCATCGTTCCCCCCAAAGGCATTCCGCAGGCACAGGCCGTCTTCAGCTCAACCACGCCAAGGTGACGGGACGTCAATCGCCGCTATCAGATTTCCTGATTGAAGGCGCCGATCTCGGGATAGGCGGCCAGGCGCGGTTTGATCTCCCTGCGGAACAGGTCGCGCATGTCATCTTCTGAGCGCATGCTCTCGACCACCACCACCAATTCCGGCTTGTTCGACGAGGCGCGGACCAGGACCCAGGATCCATCTTCCAGGTGCACCCGCACGCCGTTGACGGTGATGGCCTCGAGGATCTTGCGACCCAGGATCTCGCCGCCGGCGGCGGCCAGATCCGAATATTCCTTCACGATCCGCTCCAGCACGCCATACTTCAGCTCGTCGTCGCAATGGGGCGACATGGTCAGGCTGGTCCAGGCGTCCGGCAGGGCGGCTTTCAGTTCACTGAGCTTCTTGCCCGGATTGCGGTCCAGCATGGCCAGAACCGCCCCGGCCGCGACCAGGCCGTCGTCGTAGCCGTGGCCCAGATCGCCGGCCATGAAGAAGTGGCCTGACTTCTCGAACCCGGCCAGGGCGCCCAGTTCGGCGGTCTTGCGCTTGATGTAGGAATGGCCGGTCTTCCAATAGACCACCTCGGCGCCGTTGGCCTTGAGGACCTCATCGGTCTTGTAGAGGCCGGTCGACTTCACATCGACCACGAAGGTGCTATCCGGATAGACCTTGGACAGGTCGCGGGCCAGCATCAGGCCGATCTTGTCGGCGAAGATCTCCTCGCCGGTGTCGTCCACCACCCCGCAACGGTCGCCATCGCCGTCGAAGCCCAGGGCCAGGTCGGCGCCCGTCTCGCGCACCCGCTGGGCCATCTGCACCAGCATGGCGTGATCTTCCGGGTTCGGATTGTACTTGGGGAAATTGTAGTCGAGGTCGGTGTCCATCTCGATCACCTCGACGCCCATCCGCCGCAGTGCGTCGGGAGCGAAGGCGCCGGCCGTGCCGTTGCCGCAGGCGCAGACCACCTTCAGCGGACGTTTGATCTGCACCTTGGCGGCGACGTCGGCGACATAGGTCTCGCGGAAGCCCTCGACCCGGACCAGCTTGCCGCCTGGCCGAGCCACGCCCTCGCCGTTCAGCACGATCTGTTTCAGCCGGCCCATCTCCTCGGGGCCGAAGGTCAGGGGCTTGTTCGCCCCCATCTTCACCCCGGTCCAGCCATTCTCGTTATGGCTGGCGGTGACCATGGCCACGCAGGGCGCGTCCAGCTCGAACTGACCGAAATAGGCCATGGGCGACAGGGCCAGGCCGACGTCCAGCACCTCCATCCCGCCTTCCAGCAGGCCCAGGATCAGCGCCTGTTTGACGCTGAGGCTGTAGCCGCGGAAATCATGGCCGGTGACGATCTTGGGCGCGACGCCAATCTCGTGGACATAGGTGGCCAGGCCCAGACCCAGGGCCTGGATGCCGAGGAGATTGATCTCCTTTTCCAGAATCCAGCGGGCGTCATACTCCCGAAACCCCGTCGGCTTGACCAGCGCCTGGGTCTCATAGGCCGCCGTGTTCGGCTTCAGGTCTTGTCGTGGCTTGAGCATGCACGTTCCCTAGTATGACGAGGCTCGCAATCAAGCTATTGCACCGCCCAATCTGGGCGCGCGTACAACTGCGACTTGGTTAGAAACACATTGATATGCTGCAATGCAATATGCAATGTCAGCCTAGAACTATGGGGATTGAACTATGCGCGTCGCGATGATCGGCACCGGCTATGTCGGCCTAGTGTCTGGGGCCTGTTTCGCCGATTTCGGTCATGTGGTGACCTGCATCGACAAGGACCCGTCGAAGATCGAGCGTCTTCAGAAGGGCGAGATCCCGATCTTCGAGCCCGGTCTGGACGACCTAGTCGCGACCAACGTCAAGGAAGGCCGCCTGTTCTTTACGCTCGAGGGCGCTGAGGCCATTCGCAACGCCGACGCCGTCTTCATCGCCGTCGGCACGCCCACCCGCCGCGGCGACGGCCATGCGGACCTCTCCTACGTCTATGCGGCGGCGGAAGAGATCGCCGGCCTGATCGACGGCTTCACCGTGGTGGTGACCAAGTCCACCGTGCCCGTCGGCACCGGCGACGAGGTCGAGGCCATCATCCGCAAGGCCAATCCGAACGCCGACTTCGCCGTGGTCTCCAACCCCGAGTTCCTGCGCGAGGGCGCCGCCATCGGCGACTTCAAACGTCCTGACCGCGTCGTGATCGGCGTCAACGACATCGACAGCGACACCGGCGCGCGCGCCAAGGCCGTGATGAGCGAGCTGTACCGCCCCCTGAACCTAAACGAGAGCCCGCTTCAGTTCGTCGGCCGCCGCACCTCGGAACTGATCAAATACGCCGCCAACGCCTTCCTGGCGATGAAGATCACCTTCATCAACGAGATGGCCGATCTGTGCGAAGCCGTCGGCGCCGATGTGCAGCAGGTGGCGCGCGGCATCGGCCTCGACAAGCGGATTGGGTCGAAGTTCCTGCACGCCGGCCCCGGCTACGGCGGCTCCTGCTTCCCCAAGGACACCATCGCTCTGGTCCGCACCGCTCAGCAATACGGCGCGCCCGTCCGCCTGATCGAGACCACGGTCGAGGTCAACGACGCCCGCAAGAAGGCCATGGCCGGCCGGGTCGAGACGACCCTGGGCGAGAGCGTCGCCGGCAAGACGGTCGCCCTGCTGGGTCTGACCTTCAAGCCCAACACCGACGACATGCGCGACGCTCCCTCGCTGGACATCGCCCCCGCCCTGATCGCCGCCGGCGCCAAGGTCCAGGCCTTCGACCCCGAGGGCATGCACGAGGCCGGCAAGCTGCTGCCCGGCGTTGAAATGAAGGCCAACGCCTATGAGGCCGTCGAAGGCGCCGACGCCGTGGTCATCATCACCGAATGGGACCAGTTCCGGGCGCTGGACCTGGACCGGGTCAAGGGTCTGATGAAACAGCCGGTGCTGGTGGATCTGCGTAACGTCTATCGCGCCGAAGACATGATCAATCGCGGGTTCAAGTACAGCGGCATCGGACGGGGCTGATGGAAACGGCGGTCCTCGACAACGGTGCAGCTATCGCTGACACGCCCCAGTCGGGGATCGATCACTTGTCGTCCGACGGCGAGCGTACCGACACAGGGACCGCCTTGCCGAGCCTCCGTATTCTGATCGTCGCCCTGAACTACGCGCCCGAACTTGTCGGGTGTGCTAAGTACACCACGGAATTGGCTGAAGACTTGGTGGCGCGCGGCCATGCGGTCGAGGTCGTGACCGGGCCGCCCTATTATCCGGCCTGGAAGGTCGCGCCCGGCTATTCCGGCGCACGCTGGACACGTGGGACGCTGAACGGCGTGGCGATCCATCGCACGCCCCTCTATGTGCCGCCTGAGCCCTCGGGCCTGAAGCGGGTCACCCATCTGGCGTCTTTCGGGGCGGCCGCCGCTCCGGCCGCGATCGGCGTGGCGCGCCGTTTCAAGCCGGACCTGGTCTTCGCCGTCGCCCCCACCCTGACCGCCGCCGCGACGGCCTGGATGGCGGCCAAGGTCGCCGGCGCGGCCAGTTGGCTGCACATCCAGGATTTCGAGGTGGACGCCGCTTTTGACCTGGGCCTGCTCAGCAACCGGTTCGCACGACGCGCCGCCCTGGGACTGGAGGCCGGACTGCTGCGTCGGTTCAGCCGGGTGTCCAGCATCTCGCCCGCCATGGTTCAGCGTCTGGGCGCAAAAGGCGTGGCGGCCGAACGGACGGTCGAGTTCCGCAACTGGGTCGACGTCGACGCCGTCCCGGTGTTCGCTTCCACAAACACGGACTATCGGCGCGAACTGAACATAGACCCCGAGCGGATCGTGGCCCTCTATTCCGGCAACATGGCCGGCAAACAGGGGTTGGAGGCCCTGGGGCAGGTCGCGGCCGAGTTGCGGGCGGCCCAGGCGCCGGTCACCCTGCTGCTGTGCGGCGACGGCCCCGCCCGGGCGGCGCTGGAGGCGGCCTGCCAGGGCATGGACACGGTGCGTTTCCTGCCGCTTCAGCCGATGCAGCGGCTGGGCGAACTGCTGGGCACGGCCGACATCCACCTGCTGCCCCAGCGGCCCGAGGCGGCGGATCTGGTCCTGCCGTCCAAGCTGACGGGCATGCTGGCCTCGGGACGGCCGGTCGTCGCCATGGCCGCCCCCGGTTCCGGACTGGCCGCCGAGGTCGAGGGCTGCGGCCTAGCCGTTGAACCGACCGCCCCAGCCATGACCGCCGGCCTCCTGCGTCTGGCCGCCGACCCCGACCTGCGCCGGACCCTGGGTGCCGCCGGTCGCCAGCGTGCAGAGACGCGCTGGAAGAAGAGCGCGATCATCGACGGGTTTGAGCGAGCTGCGGCAGAGATAGCTTCAGGACAGACAGCGTGACCGATCAGCCCCTCGTCCAGGACCTCGCACGCTTTCGCATGCCGCCGGGCTTTCGTGGCCGCTCGACGGTCTTCGTTCAGCTATGGTGGCTGGTGCAGAGCACGTTATTCGCTCTTTCGCCCCAGTTTCTCTACGGTTGGCGGCGCTGGCTGCTGCGGCTGTTTGGAGCCAGGATCGGTAAGGGCGTCCTAATCCGGCCTAGCGTGAGGATCACCTATCCGTGGAAGCTGGTAATCGGCGACCACAGCTGGGTCGGAGACTTCGTAGAACTTTATACTCTGGGACCGATCGAAATCGGTCGCAACGCCGTGGTGTCCCAGTACTGCTACCTCTGCACCGGCTCCCACGACATGACGGCCGCCACCTTTGATATTTACGCAGAACCAATCACTGTGGAAGATGAGGCTTGGGTTGCAGCCGGTGTGTTTGTGCATCCTGGAGTAACTGTGGCTCGGGGCTCGGTTGTCGCTGCTAAAAGCGTCGTGCGCCATAACACGGAGCCGTACGGTGTGTACGCGGGAACCCCGCTCACTCTCATCCGCCGCAGAGCGACCAAGGGATCCCCCTCGCTCACGTTAGGAGAAACGCAATGAAGGCAGCCCTCGCCATATTTGCGTTCAATCGGCCGGCCAGTCTCTCGCGGCTGCTTGACAGCCTATCTGCTTGCCCGGAGTTCACCCAAGCCGATGTCACCATCTTTGTTGATGGCCCCCGATCCCCGGCCGAAGCGGAGATCGTGGCTGAGACCTTGCGAATCGCGCGGGAGGCCGCGACTCCCAATTGGAGGATCGTCGCCGCCGAAGCGAATCGAGGCCTTCGGCGCTCGATCTTTGCCGGGGTCTCAGACGTGTGTGCGCGTCATGGTCATGCCATTGTGCTAGAGGACGATCTCGTGTTGGCCCCCACAGCCCTGACTTACTTCCTTGACGGGATCGCCCGCTATGTCGATGAGCCACGCGTGTGGAGCATCTGCGGCTACAGTTATCAGCACCCCGAACTGATGCGCCAAAACCGGTCATTTTTCGTTCCCTTCGCACACCCTTGGGGGTGGGCTACCTGGAAGCGAGCATGGGACTTATTCGATTTCGACCAACCCGTCATTCCCGAAGCTACCTTGCGGTCTCGAAGCTTCCGGCGTTTCTTTGATATTAACGGGCTAAGCAGCGCGTCTGAACTGTTGGACCTCGCTCAAAGAGGATTGGTCGATAGCTGGTTCATCCGCTGGCATCAGAAAATATTTGCTGATGGGGGCGTGTCCATATTCCCGACCCGGCGGTATGTGACCAACATCGGCGTTGGCAAGGGGGGCACACATGCCAGCGCCCTCAACCCCTACAAGCTGCTCCTTGGAACAAGTCTCCCGACCAACCCTAGCGTCGGCGACTGGCCACCTGCCGTCGAAATAGATTTTGCCGCCATAGATTTCATGTGTCGCAGTCGAGACGCTCGAGTTCAGGTCTTTCTGGCTCGACTGGGGATGATCAAGCGTTTGATAAAGCAGACACTTCGCGGAAGATCGCAGTGATTCGGTCCATCCTTAGACCTGTTTATAGGCGCTTGATGCGCCGCTTGGCCGTGCGCCGGAATGTGAATTTCACAAACGATCTGCAAGTTGGAGCCGGCAGCTTCATCAACGCCGCCGACAATCTGACTATTGGTCGGGAGGTGGCGATCGGCACAAACGTATGGATTTCTTGTAACGGCACCATCGGATCCGGCGTGCTGATCGCCAGCCAAGTCGGGATCGTCAGTCGGTACGAGCATGACGCCAGTCAAGTAGGAGTGCCGATCTCGCGCGCTTCAACGCTCGGAAGCCCAAACTCAAGACCTCGCGATGCACGAGATGAGGTTCATATCGGCGATGACGTTTGGATCGGGTTCAACGCGACCATATTAAGCGGCGTCACCATCGGCCGCGGCGCAATGATTGCGGCGGGTGCCGTGGTTAGTAAGGACGTCCCGAACTATGGGGTAGCTGCCGGCAATCCTGCAAAAGTCATCGGCCGCCGAAAGATCGATGACCTTGAAGCTCACGAGACAGCCCTCCGGCGCCGCCAATTTGCCCGTGGCCCAAAGCCAAAATAGCGATCACGGTTTAGCGGGAAATGCGCTACGAGCCCTAATTTCGTTTCCTTTCGGAACAGATCGTTTGCCAATCTTTGTAAGATAAATCGTGCTGTAGGCGGCCAATACACCGGTGATCAAGAACAAGGGCTTGGCCATAAACAGAGCAAAGCTCAGCTGCATGTGAACAAGCGCAGCAGTTAAAAATGCTAATAGAAGCCATGCATATGGTCTTGCCTTCGAAATTTGGAGGCCCACCCAATACAAAGTCGATATATAGATCGCGAGTAGAGAAAGTCCGACTATTCCTGATTGTGAGCCCACTTCTAGCAACATGTTATGGGGATAGCCGCGTTGCGTAATTTCATCGTATCCGCCAAGCCCCGTTCCAAACACCGGGTGGTCCTGGAAGAGTTCCCAACCAAGCTCCTGTTGCTGAAGTCGTAGGCGTCCGGACAAATCGAGCCGAAAATCTCCTGACCGGAAGTTCATCAATAGTCGATTAATGCCACCCTGAGCATCGCTGCTGCCAATCGCGGCGCCCAGGAACGGTGCCAATATAACACCGACCAAGGTCACAACTCCCACGAAGGTCCACACTCTCATACGCGCCGCCGATATGGTGAGCAGCAATATGAGAGAGGCTACGGTCGCGATATATACAGAGCGCGTGGCGCTGATAAGGCTCACGTAAAATATGATTGCTGTACTCATAAGGGCGAGGGAGGCTAGCAAAAATTTCTTGCGGTTCGATAGATTGTAAACAGCCACCACTCCCGCCACTAGCATAAGCGGGAATGCCTGTGATATGCCCACGGCGTTAGAATCACCGATCCCGAGGCGTCCAGACACAGCGAGTCCGCGGTTGAAGTATAACAAAATCCCGTACAGAGCGCCAAGAACAAGCACCCCCCCCACGACTTGCACAACCAGGACCCGTAGATCTACACTGCTTGTGCAAAGGCGACCCAAAACATAAAGGGATACTGCAGGAAGCAGGATTTGGAATACTTCAGAAAATCCGTCAGCCGCTGCGGGACTATAGAGAACCGTCATCACGTAGATCGAGAGGAACGCCAGGAAAGCTGCGTCGATTGCCCCTACTCGCAAGCGCCTCAATGATCGGCGCCCCACGTAGATTGAAATCATGAGCGCCGCCACGACATAAAGCGTAGACAAGTTCGCTATGCCACTTAGAGCCCCCGCCTGATAAGTGAGCAGGGCACCCGCTATCAGCACTCCCGGCCATCGGAAGCCAGCAAGGAGCGAGGCGATAACAAGGATAGTAGCGATCATAGCTGATTCATGCGCCTTCCGGACCAGTTGAGTCGATTACGCTCAACAAGCGCCCCACCATTGCCGTATGCGTGAAGTTAGAGAGTGCTCTTTGTCTGGCGGCCTCCGACATCGCTGGCCATCGTTGTCGGTCATTCAGCATTCGGGACACGCCATCCATAAAGGCCTCCACGCTCGGTGCCCGGATATGCCAGCCTGTCACATCGTCGATGACTGTTTCTCCTGGTCCCCCAGCCTTGTGAGCCAACACTGGCTTGCCTGTCATCATCGCTTCGATCACGGAGAGGCCGAAAGGCTCCGGGTCGAGACGCGTATTGGCGATGATGTCACACATGTCGTAGTAGCGCGAAACCTCGGTCACCGGTCCAAAGAACCGCACGCGATTTCCTAGTGGCGCTGCAACTCGCCTAAGCTCGTCAGCATAGATCGTTTCCAACGGCCCGCCAAAGACTGCGAGGTGTACGCTTGATGCGCTTTCGCCCAGTCGCTCAATCGCCTGTATCATTTGCAACTGGCCTTTTTCAGGCACGAGACGCGCAAATATCCCAATGACGATGGCTTCTTCCGGCAGCCCCAAATCCCCACGGGAATGGACCTTAACCGGGCTTAAGAACTCTGCTGGATCGACGCCCAAGTGGACTACGTGGCGCTTGAAATTGCCGCGCCCCAGAGTGGTCGCAGTATAATGGCTGTTGGCAACGGGAATGAGATTCAAATAGCGAAACGCCAGCCGATAGAGCTTTCGGTTAATATCCAGCGGATATTGGTCGCTCAGGCCGTTGGGCAATAGCCAGTATGCCGGAATTCCGGCACGACGGGCAGCCAACGCGGCCAGTGGCGCTTCCAATGGACTGCGCACGAGCAGCGCGCGGGGTCGATGCTCGTTAATACACGCTTGAATGGCCCCCAACCGCCCGAGTTGCGCCAAAGTTCGCGTCAGCATCTGCCGAATTTTGCCCTGACCTCCCGTAACCTTTGGCAATGGACGATGATCGGCGACATGGACAACAAATCCATTCTCTTCGAAAGCAGCCCGCAAGCCGCCGTCCGCAAGCGCCACCATCACAACAGGCTCCCCGCAGTCACGCAGCGCTGTGAGGATTCCCATCCAAGCGCGTCGTACACCGTAGTCCTCGCCTCCAGCGATCAAGCCGAGGATGGGACCCTTGGTCGGTTTCTTGAATATCTCAGACATTGAGCGTCGCCAGGCGGGCAATGGTCATACGGTTCGAAAGCGAGGCTGATCGGACACTAGCTGGCACGTCACATGAGCCGGCACCGCTTTCTATGATTTCGTTGAATAGCCTTCTAACAGTTTTGGCCTCAACGCCGTGCAGATCCACGCAGCGATCTGACAGGCTAAGCTGACGGAACAGTCGATGGTTTTTGGGGTGCTGCGCTATGGCGCCCGCTGGATTGCCTAGGGCCATGCTGGTAATTGCGACATGCAGCTTGTTTGTAATTACCCCACCGAGCTCTCCCAGCAGCGCCGCCAACGTCCAATGATCTGAGTACTCGATGACTTTGCTGCGCCCAGGCAGCTGCGAAAGTAGGTAAGCTGCAGCCCGCTGCTGACTGGAGACACCATCTCGCGCCGGGTGGTCTATGATTAAGGCGAAGTTGGCATAAGGGTGGTCAGCCGCCGCTTGCAGGACACCCGCGTGAACGCCTTCATAGTCTTCATCCTCAGGTGAACCTGAGAGATGAATGCCGATAATCGGCTCATTGCCGAGACTCATGAGCAGATCACGCGCGCGGATCGTAGCGGCGGGAGGGATGTCTGCGCGCGTCAACGAAAGGACGATATCTGCCGTCACTTCTGCGTCAGACCGTTTCAAGCCGGCCTTCCGAAGAAGATGCATGCTTTCTTCGTCCCTCACGCTGATGAACGCAGCACGGTCAAACAGCGCCCCGATCAACCGGCCATCTGAGCCGCCGCCGAACGGTCCAGCGCCAATGGCAACAAGAGAGAACGGCTTGCGCGTAAGCCATTGCAGTCCGAGTGGACTCGCAAACCTTCGCATCATGCGCACTCGTTGCCTCAATCCGCCATGTGGTCGCATCCCGAAGGCGCCGCCCCCCGGAATAATAAGGCTGCGGGACTCGAGAAGATCGGACACCCCCCTTCCTATCCTTAGATTGAGGTCAGCCGCCACTTCAGCATTCGCCAGCGGCACAGTGACGCCCCCTTCAGCAGCGTTCAGTACCCAGCCCTTCGCGAGGTCGAGCATCAATAGGTCGCCGTAATTGCGGGACCAAACCCATCCGTGAAGCGCTAGTGGCCTAGTCATGTTTCCGCACCCCGAAACGGATCAGCACGCCATCTCGGATCTCGCGGATCCGGGCGCCGTCAACCTTACCAAAAATAACCTGCGGCCAGAAAAGCATGAGAGATCCCAGGACAACCGCACCCGACGCAACCCCGGCAGCCAGGGCGGGAAGCCGCATGGACAACTCTTCTCTCGCTCCAAAACATAAAAAACAGAATACAGTGATCACACCCGTGATGGTGCCTGCCCGAAAGGATTTGAATCCATCAACAAATGTTGATCCGATCGCGCGAGCGACAATTATCTGGTTCACTATTAGATTGACGAAAGCAATAACCACAACGGATGAAATGTATAATCTCATGTCAATCTTAACCAGTGCAACTGCACAGAAAATTGTCAGTGCGGCTACAATGAACTGAGTAAACGCACGGAACTTTATCCATGAACCACGTCGAAGTATTGCGGCCGAGCTTCTATCTACCGCACGAAAGAATATCAGCGGTGCCAATAATTGGGCAAACACGACGGCAAAATTCCACTGCGGACCTAACAGTAGTCGGACTAAGAAGTCCGATGCGTGGACCACAACCACTACCATAGGGAGCGTCAAAGCTGAGACGACAGCAAGTACAAAATGATAGCGCCTCGCGAGTTGAAGTTTATCGCTGCGAGCAAAGACAGGAAAAAGAACTCTATCCATAGCAGCCGTCGTCGAATCGAGCGAAATCTGAATCAAGTTCTGGGCTCGGGCATAAGCGCCTAGGGTCGCCGGAGGGAGCGTTCCAGCCATAACAACTCTATCGCCCTGTAGAGCAATCAAAGCCGACACTTTGGCGGCCGACATATAGCCGGAGAACTCTAAAATTCGAAAAAGCCCTGCTCCGCTAAGATTTGGCCTGAACCTAGCTCCAGCATAAATTATGTAGAGAACGGTCTTGACGAAATAGCGGATTACTGGGCCCCAGATCAGAGACCAAACCCCAAAGCCAGCGAAGGCCAGGGCTAACGGCCCTACCAGGACGCCCAAAAATACTGCCACAAAATCAATCGATGAGACCCGACCAAAATTGAGGTTTCTCAATAAATGACACTCAAGGTACGAAGAAAATGGAACGAGAATGACAATCGAGGAAAGAACGAGCGCTGCCATTTTAGCGTCGTCGAAATTAAGCAGACCGGGAGCTAGTGTAAGAGCTACTTGAAACAGAACAACACCGACAACACTTGTTCCTATCAAGCCAGTCAAAACAACATCTCGGACTTGATCGAAATCGTCACCAGCATTGATGATTGATGCGCCGAAACCGCCTTCCGCAATAGTTGCGATCAACGTGGATAATGCAATCATAGGAGCAACTAGCCCAAATTCGGCTGGGCTGAGCAGTCGTGATATTACCGCAATAGCCAAAATCTGGACGGCCAGTTGAGCGACGGACGAAGCTGCCGATGCGGAGGCTCCTAGAACTGCTCGCTTCAACATGCGGGGCGGCGGTGTGGACGCTCCCATGCTAGTATATCAGGCGCATTAGAGTAGGGCCCAGCTCTCGGCGGAGTAGCAACTCGCGACTCCATCCTGAAGTCCAATCTTCGCCCCCCATCCCATCGCTTTAAGCTTCTCTCCGCTCATCAGCTTGCGCATGGTCCCGTCCGGCTTGGTCGGGTCGGTGCGGATCTCACCTTCAAAGCCCACGACGTCGCAGACCAGCTTGGCCAGGTCGAGGATGGCGATGTCTTCGCCCGAGCCGACGTTGACGTGCTCAAAGTCCGAATAGTGTTTCATCAGGAAGACGCAGGCGTCGGCGCAGTCGTCGGCGTGCAGGAACTCGCGCCGGGGCGCGCCCGTGCCCCAGATGGTGATGTGATCGGCGCCGGCGACCTTGGCTTCGTGCGCCTTGCGGATCAGGGCGGGCAGGACGTGGCTGGTGTTCAGGTCGAAATTGTCGCCGGGGCCGTACAGATTGGTCGGCATGGCGCTGATGAAGTCGCAGCCGTGCTGTCTGCGATAGGCCTGGGCCAGTTTGATGCCGGCGATCTTGGCGATCGCATACCATTCGTTGGTCGGCTCCAGCGGGCCGGTCAGCAGGGCGTCTTCCGGGATCGGCTGGGGCGCCAGCTTGGGGTAGATGCAGCTGGAGCCTAGGAACAGCATCTTGCCGACGCCGTTGCGATAGGCCGCCTCGGTGACGTTCGCCGCGATCATCAGATTGTCGTACAGGAAATCGGCCGGATAGGTGTCGTTGGCCAGGATGCCGCCGACCTTGGCCGCCGCCATGAAGATGGCGTCCGGTTTCTTGTCGGCGACAAAGGCGTGGACCTGGGCGGGGTTCTTCAGATCGACTTCGGCGCGGGTGGCGGTGACGACCTCGCAATTCTCGCTGGCCAGTCGGCGCACGATAGCTGAGCCGACCATCCCACGATGGCCGGCGACCCAGACGCGCTTACCCGCCAGGGAGAACAGGATTTCACTCGGCATTGCGCCGCTGCTCCTTAGCGACGCCAACCAGATCAGCGGCGACCATTTCGGCGCAAAGGGCTTGCCACTTCGTCTCGTGCACCCAACCAAGCTTGTTCTTGGCCTTGGTCGGATCGCCGATCAGCAGTTCAACCTCGGTGGGCCGGAAGTAGCGCGGATCGATCTCGATATAGACTCGGCCGGTATCGGCGCAGATGCCCTTCTCGTCCACGCCCTTGCCTTCCCACCGCAGGGAGATGTCGACCTGTTTGAAGGCTTCGGTGACGAAATCGCGGATGATGGTGGTCTCGCCAGTGGCCAGGACGTAATCGTCCGGCTCGTCCTGCTGCATCATCAGCCACATGCCGCGCACATATTCGCGGGCGTGGCCCCAGTCACGCTTGGCGTCGATATTGCCCAGGAACAGCTTGTCCTGATAGCCCAGCTTGATGGCCGCGGCGGCGCGCGTGATCTTGCGCGTCACGAAGGTCTCGCCCCGCAGCGGGCTCTCGTGGTTGAACAGAATGCCGTTCGAGGCGTGAATGCCATAGGCCTCGCGGTAGTTCACCACGATCCAGTAGCCATACAGTTTGGCGGCGGCGTAGGGGCTGCGGGGGTAGAAGGGCGTCGTCTCCGACTGCGGCACTTCCTGCACCTTGCCGTACAACTCCGAGGTCGAGGCCTGATAGAAGCGAGTCTTCTTCTCCAGCCCCAGGATGCGGATCGCCTCCAGAAGGCGCAGCGTGCCCACCGCGTCGGCGTTGCCGGTGTATTCAGGCGTCTCGAACGACACCTGCACGTGGCTTTGGGCCGCCAGATTATAGATTTCGTCAGGCTGGGTCTGTTGGACGATGCGGATCAGGTTCGTCGAATCCGTCATGTCGCCGTAGTGTAGGACGAAGCGCGGATGCTGTTCGTGCGGGTCCTGATAGATATGGTCGATCCGGCCCGTATTGAACGACGAAGACCGGCGCTTCACGCCATGGACGGTATAGCCCTTTTCCAGAAGGAGCTCAGACAGATAAGCGCCGTCCTGCCCCGTCACGCCTGTGATCAGCGCGACTTTACCGTTCGATTCAATAGCCATGGATCCCCCGACGGCAGCCAACCCCTGGGCTGCAAGACCTCGTATACCAAGGTCTCGCCAACAGGGCGATTCAAATTGCTGCAACGCGGTAGAGCTGGAGCGCCGCGTTACCCGAAATGGGTTTAGGCGCTCGTGATCAAGTGTTCAGTGAAATCGCAGTCGATGCCAGTGGGCTCGGCCGGCAGGGGGCATGAAGCCGCCGGATCATCTGATTTTGCCAGCAGCCAGAACACAGCCCAGCCCGCAGCAGACCTGCGGAGCCCCAGCTTGCGCCAAGCGACGTCCGCATTCGATCAGAGTACAGGAGCCCCCGGGAGGGCGCCTGCGGTTGACTCGGCCTCTCGGGTCGGTATGGCTTGGCTGTTCAGTAAGGTGCGTTGGGAAAGATGCAGGAAAGGGCTTCGCCCACAGATGAGGCCCTGGCCCGGGCGCATGCGCGTCTCCTGAAGGACGATTCCCTCCAATTCGACCGTACCGGCTTTGATCGTATGGAGATCAAGCCGCCCGACTGGCTGCACTGGATCAGCGATGCTCTAAGGTTCATCGCGCCGGCGCTGCAGTGGGTGTTCTGGATTGGCCTGGCCATGGTCGCGGCCTTAATCCTCTACGCCATAGTCCGTGAAATCCTGCGGATGCGGATCCCCCCCGCCAAGCCCGTGAAGCCCAAGGTCGTCGCCGACGGGCAATGGCGGCCGGACGCACGGACTGCGCGGAATCTGCTGGCGGACGCCGACGAGCTGGCCGCGCGAGGCCTCTACGCCGAAGCCGCGCATCTGCTGCTGCTGCGCAGCGTGCAGGACATCGAACAACGCCAGCCGCGCGCGGTGCGCGTCTCCCTGACCACACGGGAGATCGCACGGCTGAAGGCGCTGCCCGAGGCGGCCCGACCGGCGTTCGACCTGATCGGCCGGATGGTTGAGCGCAGCCTGTTCGGCGGCGCGCCCGTCGGCGCCCAGGACTTCGCCGCTTGCCGACAGGCTTATGAAGCCTTCGCCCTGCCGGAGGGCTGGCGCGCATGAGTCGATCAAGCAAGCCCGGCGGCGACGGCTTTTCGCCCATCGCCATGATCGTCGTCGTCCTGATCAGCGTGGTGGCTCTGGCCGGGCTGGGCGTCCTGTCCGCCTATGCCCCCGAATTAAGATCCGGCAACGACGGCGGCGGACACGCCCTGTCGCGCTCATCCACCGGCTTCGGCGGCCTGCCTTCACTGCTTCGCGGCCTGGGCGTGCCGGTGGTGCTGAACCGGGGCGTGCTGACCGAAGCGTCGGACGACAGCCTGTTGATCCTGACCCCTTCGGCCCAGACCAAGCCCGAAAAGATCGACGACATCGAACATTATGGCGCGACCCTGATCGTCCTGCCCAAATGGGCCTCGATGCCCGACGAAGACCACCCCGGCTGGGTGCGCACCCTGGGGGCCCAGCCGCCGCAGATGGTCCTGGCCGCCCTGCCGAAGGATCTGCGCGAAGATCTGGGGATGACGGAGCGCAAGGGACGCGCGACCATCGCCCTGCGTCGCCCCGATGGCGCCGCGTTCGGCAAGCCCGTCCAGATCGAGGCCTTGCGCACCCTGGAAGGCCCCGCCTGGATTCCGGTCGTGATCGATGATCGAGGCCGCGCCGTGCTGGCGATGCACCGCGAACACCGCACCTATGTGCTGGCCGATCCCGACCTGATCGACACTGCGGCGCTGAAAAGCCTGAACGGCGCGACCACGGCGGTCGCCTTGATCGATCTGATACGCGTGGGCGACGCCCCGGTGGTGTTCGACCTGACGCTTCATGGTTTCCAGCGGACACGGAACCTGTTGCGGCTCATGCTAGAGCCGCCTCTGGTCGGCATGACCCTGGTGCTGGTCGCCCTGGCCGCCTTCGCCGGCTTCCAAGCCGCCGTCCGGTTCGGGCCAGCGCGCGAAAAAGGGCGCGTCATCGCTCTGGGCAAACGCGGACTGGCGGACAATACCGCCGGCCTGATCAGATTGGCCGGGCGCGAGCATCGCATGGCTGCGCCTTACGCTCTTCTGGTGCGCGCCGCTGTGACCCGCGCCATCGGCGCGCCCCGAAATCTGGACGAGGCGGCGCTGAACGCCTTCCTTGACCGGGTCGGCCGAACCATCGGCACGACCGAATCCTACACAGCCCTGGCCGAACAGGCCCGGGCGGCCAAGTCGCCGGCAGACCTGATGCGGGTCGCCGGCGCCCTTCATCGCTGGAACCAGGAGCTGACCCGTGCACGTCAATGAGGTGAGGACGATCGCCGAGCGGATTCGCGCCGAGATCGCCAAGGCCGTGGTCGGCCAAGAGGATGCCGTCGATACGCTGCTGACGGCCCTTTTCGCCGGCGGCCATGTCCTGCTGGAAGGTCCGCCCGGAACGGCCAAGACCCTGCTGGCCCAGACGTTCGCGCGCTCGGTAGGCCTCGATTACGGGCGCATCCAGTTCACGCCCGACCTGATGCCCGGCGACATCATCGGCTCCAACCTGTTCAACTTCCAGACGTCCAGCTTCACCCTGACGCGCGGGCCGATCTTCTGCGAACTGCTGCTGGCGGACGAGATCAACCGCACCCCGCCCAAGACCCAGGCCGCCCTGCTGGAGGCCATGCAGGAACGCCAGATCACCATCGACGGCGAGGCCCACGCCCTCGGCGCGCGCTTCACCGTCGTCGCCACCCAGAACCCCATCGAGCAGCAAGGCACCTATCCCCTGCCAGAGGCCCAGCTGGATCGCTTCCTGTTCAAGCACGTGCTTGACTATCCCAGCCTGGAGCAGGAACGCGCCATCGTCGCCGCCCATGGCGCGCGCACCGGCCAGATGGATCCCATCGCGCTCGGGGTGGAGGTCGTCGCCGACGCCGCCGTCATCAATGCGGCCGTGGACACGGTCGCCGACGTGCGCCTGACAGACGAGGTGATCGGCTACATCACCGGCTTGGTGCGCGCGACCCGGACTTCGGCCGATGTCGAAACCGGGGCGTCCCCGCGCGCCGGGGCCATGCTGGCCGTTGCGGCGCGGGCGCGCGCGGCGCTGGATGGCCGCGACTATGTCATTCCCGACGACGTGAAGGCCCTGGCCATCCCCGCGTTGCGTCACCGGCTGGTCCTGTCGCCGGCGGCCGAAATCGAAGGCCGCCGCGTCGAACAGGTGCTGGCCGGCCTGGTGGATCAGGTGGCGGCGCCCCGGTGATCTATCCCACCCGACGCGCGGTGACGGCGATGGCGGCGGGCGTGCCCGTGGCCCTGCTGGCCGGCGTCCTGACGCCTCTGGGCTGGATCGCGGGTCCGATCTGGATCGCGGGCCTGCTGCTGCTCGTCGCCCTGGACGCCCTTTCCGGCGGATCGAGACGCAGGCTGGAGCTGGAGGAGCCCAGGCCCGTGCGCGCGGCGGTCGGTCGGTCCGACACGGCGGGCCTGAGGGTACGGTTCGGCGAGAGGGGGCCCGTTCCCAAGACCGTCGAAGCGGCCTTGTCAGGCGAGGCCCGGCTAGGGCTGGACGACGCAACGCGCCAGGCGACGGTGTCGGACCGCAGCGCGGCCCTGGCCTTTCCCTTCACCCCGAACCGCCGCGGCGCCGCCAGCCTGAAGGCTTTATGGGTGCGCTGGCGCGGCCCCATGGGGCTGGTCTGGAAGCAGAAGACCTTCGCCCTTGACCTCGCCGCCCCCGTCCTGACCGACTTACGATGGGTGCGGGATCAGGCAGTGCGTCTGTTCGCCCGCGACGCCCTGTTCGGCGCAAAGACCCAACTGGAGATCGGCGAGGGCTCGGAGTTTCAGGCTCTGCGCGACTTTCAGGCCGGCATGGACCGCCGCTCGATCGACTGGAAACAGTCGGCCCGCCACGCCGCCCTGCTGGCCAAGGAGTTCCGCACCGAGCGCAACCACAATGTCATAATGGCTCTGGATTGCGGCCGCGCGGCCTGCGAGCCGGTCGGCGGCATGCCCCGGGTCGACCGCTTCATCCATGCGGCCCTGCTCCTGTCCTACGCCTGCCTGCGGTCGGGTGACCGAACGGGAGTCTTCGCCTTCGACTCCCAACCCCGCGTGACCACTGGCGCAGTGAGCGGACTGGACGCCTTCCGCACCCTTCAGGCCGTTGTGGGCCGCATCGACTATTCGACGCACGAGACCAACTACACCCTGGCCCTGGCGACCTTGTCGGGCCAGCTTCAACGCCGCTCGTTGATCGTCGTCTTCACCGACTTCACCGATTCCACAGCCGCCGAGTTGATGATCGAATCCTTGGGACGACTCCTGCGCCGCCACCTCATCTTGTTCGTCGTTCTGCGCGACGACGAGCTGGAGGGCCTGACCACCGCCGACCCTGAGACGCCCGATGACGTGTCCCGCGCCGTCGTCGCCGGAACCCTGCTGCGCGAGCGTGAGACGGTGATCGGGCGATTACGGCGCATGGGGGCCCATATCGTCGACGCCCCCGCCGAACGGATCGGGACCGAAGTGGTCAACGCCTATCTGGACCTGAAGCGGAGGGACCTGCTGTGACCGACGTGCGCCCCTCCGGCCTGCTCAAGAGCCAGCGCTTCCGCCAAGCGCGCGAAGAGGACTGGCGTCGCCTCGAACGGCTGATGGACAAGGCCGAAAAAGGCTCTGCGTCCAAACTGACCGACGCTGATATCCTGGCCATACCGGTGCTGTATCGTTCGACCCTGTCGGCCCTGTCCGTGGCGCGCGAAACCTCGCTGGACCAGGGGCTGATAGACTATCTGGAGACCCTGTCGGCGCGGGCCTATTTCTTTGTCTATGGCTCGCGGGCGACCATCCAGGATCGTCTGGTCGCCTTCTTCCGCAGCGACTGGCCTGCCGCAGTTCGGGGCCTGTGGCGCGAGACCCTGATCGCGGCGGCGTTGATGCTGGTCGGCGCCCTGGTCGGAGCCTGGCTGGTGACGCAGGAGCCCGAGTGGTTCTACGCCTTCGTACCGCCGGGGCTCAGCGGCGGACGCGATCCCGCAGCCTCGACCGAGACCCTCCGGGCCACCCTGGACGGCGCCGACGGGGCGCAAGGCCTTTCGGTCTTTGCGGCCTTTCTATTCACCCACAACGCCCAGGTGGCCCTGCTGGCTTTCGCCCTGGGGTTCGCCCTCTGTCTGCCGACCGCCCTTCTGGTCCTCTACAACGGCGCGACCCTGGGAGCCTTCTTCGCCCTGTTCGCTTCGCGAGGCCTGGGGTTCGAACTGGGCGGTTGGCTGCTGATCCACGGCGTGACCGAACTGTTCGCCATCATCCTGGCGGGCGCGGCGGGACTGCGGATCGGCTTGGCCGTCGCCTTCCCGGGCCAGAGGCGTCGGCTTGACGCGGCGGTCGAGGCGGGACGCACCGCCGGCATCGCCATGGGCGGGGTGGTCGTGATGCTGATGTTCGCCGGCCTGCTGGAAGGATTTGGCCGCCAACTGATCGTCGACACCGGACTGCGTTACGCCGTGGCGGGTGGAACCGTCCTGATCTGGGGGCTGTACTTCTATGCGCCCCGCCCCGCCCAGACGAAGTCGATCCATGTCCGCTGAACCCCTGACGCCCCGCACCGAACGCGCCTTCGTCACGCCCGAGGGCGTGGACCTGCGCCTGAATATCGGCGACGCGGGCCAGAGAGCGGCCGCCTTCCTGCTGGACGCCGCCATCATCATCGGCGTGCTGATCGTCTTCACCATCGCCTCGGCCTTCGCGTTTGGCGCGGGGGCCTCGTTCGGGGTGACGGGGGCGGAAATGGTCGCCGTCGTGTGGCTGATCGTCTTCTTCCTGATGCGCAACTTCTACTTCACCGCCTTCGAACTGTCGGCGGCTGCGGCGACGCCGGGCAAGAGGGCGATGGGCCTCCGGGTGGCGTCGCGCGACGGCGGACGGCTGAGGGCCGAAGCCGTGTTCGCGCGCAACGCCATGCGCGAACTGGAGGTCTTCCTGCCTCTGTCCCTCCTGTTCGCCCGCAGCCAGGAGGGCGGCGTCGAGAGCTGGATGTATCTGCTGGGCTTCGTCTGGGCGGCGATCTTCGTCTTCTTCCCCCTGTTCAACAAGGACCGGCTTCGCGTCGGCGACCTGGTCGGAGGAACCTGGGTGGTGCGCACGCCGCGCCGCAAGCTGATCCGCGACATGGCCGACGACGGCGCCGGGCGGATGGCCGCCTACGACTTTACGCCTGCTCAGGTGGACGCCTATGGAGCCAAGGAATTGCACGTGCTGGAGACTGTGCTGCGCCAGGGCGACCGCAAGACCCTGCGCGACGTCGCCGACCGCATCGCCAAGAAGATCGACTGGACGCGCGGCCCCCATGACACCGACCGCGATTTCCTCAGCGCCTATTACGCCGCCCTGCGCGGCCGATTGGAACAGAAGCTGCTGATGGGCGTCAGACGTCGCGACAAGCACGACGTCTGACGTCGCGCCGCATCAGTCGAAGACGGAGGCCAGTTCCTCCGACCCGACGCCCTCCTTGGCCGAGCGCAGCTCGTAATAGAGCGAAGCCACGCCCGCCGAGGCGACGACGCCGGACAGGATGTTGACGAGAGGCCCGGTGATCAGGGCGACGGCCAGGTTCGCCGAGCCGCCGGTGAAGGTTCCGCCGGACGCCACGCTCAGGCCGCCAATTGCGGCGCCGATGACCCAGGACAGGATGAAGTAGATGACCAGCAGGCCGAAGACCGGCCAACGGTGGCCCTTGGTCAGTTCACGGCTGCGTTGCAGGGCGGCGAATACACCGCGTTTCTCCGCGACCACCACCGGCGCGCCGACGGACCACATCACAGCCAGGATCACGCCCGGCACGATCAGCAGGATCACCCCGATCGTCGCGCCTATGGAGGCGATGATGGCCAGGCCGAGCAGCGGCAGAAAATTCTGGATCCCGGCGCTGAAAGCGTCGCCGAAGGCGGTCGTCTTGCCGCTGAAACCGTTCACCGCCGCCTTCACCACCATACCCTGCAGCAGATACAGACCGACGGCGTTCAGCACTGAGCCCAAGGCGCCGATCAATACGCCCAAGCCATAGTCGTCGCCCTGCAGGGCGCTCTGACCCACCGCCGCGAGTGTGCTGGGCACGCCCACCAGGATCACGGCGGCGCCGAAGAAGATGGCGGCGTTCTGCTTGATCGCGCCAAAGGTGCGCTGCACGACCTGTCCCAGGTCGAAGACGCCGACGCCGCTCCGACCGCCCGGCGTCGCGCTCGTCATCAGCGGGGGGCGCATAGCGATGATCTGCTGGGCGCGCCAGTTCTCGGCAGAGACGAAATCGACCCTCTGGCTGGGTTCCAGAACCGACGGCGGCTGCACATCGTCCTTCGCGAACGAATATCGCGCGCCGTCATCGCCGAGGATGAAACCCAACCCCGTCGTCTCGTCGAATGTCAGAACTTCACCGCGCAAACCCGCCTCCCCTACAAAGTCCAGAAAAGTTGTAGAAGCTGGGTTGCCGCCACGCCAGTTCATTCCTGGAGAAGTTTAGGGGGCTCGTCAGAACCGGAGGGCGCGCAGGTCCAGGCCTTGCAGCACCGCCTTGGTGACCGTCCGCCAAATGTGGCTGTTTGATCTTTCGTTTGAAGGATGGCGCGCCGCCGTGGATGAAGCCGAGAACTATTTCACCGTGGTTGGCTGGGCAGCTTGAAGGTCGTTTTTCATGCCACAAGCCACCCCATCACCCATAGCGCTCGTTGGTGATGTCCGCTTGAGAGCGACAGCCCTACGTACGGCGTCCGGCCCGACGAAGCCGGCGTCACATGGCGTCAGCCAGGAAGCCGATCACTTCGCGGATGACGGACGGAGACACGGTTTGGCTAATCGAGCCGTAGTCGCCGGTCGATCCGGACGCACTCTCCTGAAAAAGGTGATTGAGACCCGGCAGAATGACCGTTCGCCGCATCTGCGTCTCTCGACCGAGCGCCTCGCGGGCCGCGGCGAGATTGGCGCTGGCGTCGACTTGCTGGTCGGTAGAGCCGTTGACGAGCAGCACCGGACCTGCGCTTGACGCGAGTGCTTCTTCCACCCGGAGGCCGACGAAGGTGCGGAACCACCGGGAAGCGATGAGGCCAGGGTGAGCGAGCAGTGAATCCTGTGCTGCTGTCGCATTGGGACCGGACTTGAAGATGGCGAGCCAATCGGTCGAAATTCGCTGCATGGCCTCGAGCCGTTCGGCGTCGCCGCCAAGCGAGAGCGCCTGGAACACCTTCTGGTAGGCCTGACGAAGCGCCGTATCGTAGTCGGCGTCCGCACCGACATCCCGAGCCGTTACGAGCTCCTGAACGACAATCTGCTCGTCGAAAGGGGCGATCATGCCCGCCAGCGAGACCACCGCCGCTGGCGCCTGGGGGTCGGCCGCCATAAGGGCGGCGACGGTTCCGCCTTCGCTATGACCGACCACCGCGATCCGTCGGCCGTCGATCTCCGGTCGGCCGGCCAGGAAGGCGAGGGCGGCCTGGGCGTCGGCCTTGAAATCGAGGGGCGACGCCGATCGGAAATCACCCGTCGACTCGCCAACGCCTCTCTTGTCGTATCTCAGGACAGCGAAGCCGGCCCGCGTCAGGGCGTCGGACCAGACCAGCATTGGCTTGTGGTCCAGAAACGTCTCGTCGCGATCCGTGCGCCCGGATCCTGCAAGGAGGATCACGGCGGGAACCGGTTCATCGGTGACCGGAAGGGTCAGGACGCCGGCCAGGTTCACGCCCGTCTGACCACCGGCGAAATGCACATCGGAAGACTGATAAGGGAAGGGCGCGATCGGCTGCTGTGGACGGCTCGCCGCCGCAGGCTCTTGCGGCGTCTGGGCACTGGCGTGAAGGGGTGTCGACGACAGTACGGCCGTCAGGGTCAGCGACCAGATCGCGGTCAAAGGTATTTTCATTGGTGAGTTTCCACTTGGGCATGGCCGGCGATCCGGGCGGTCGCCCAGACCAGAATGGCCCGGGCGAGGCTCCAGCAAGTCAGCGTGATCAGGAGGGCTGCCGGATAAATCCAGGCGCCGAGGATTTCCTTGGCTGCAGGGTCATCGGCGCGGCCAAAAAGAAGCAGGCCTGGTGCGGACCACAGTCCCCAGTTGGCCGGATCCGCGAACTTCATGAACGCGGTTATGAGGACCCCGCCTGCAAAGGTTCCAAGAAGGCCGATGCCGAAGAGCGCCGCCACCGCCGCCGCACTCCGGTTCAACCAGCGCGCGGCGACCCGCATCGTGGGAGCGAAGCCCCCGGACGACACCGCACGGGCGAGGATATGATCATCCTCGAACTGGCGCCCGATCGCCTCCGGCGCCCCGAGGCTCGCCAAGGCCGCTTCGAGGCTCATGCCTTCGGCGAGCCTGTGGTCGATGTGGGTGTCATACTCGGCGAGGATCTCGGATCGATCGACCGGAGGCAGTGCGCCCAGCGACCAGCCCAGCCGCCGGATCCAGTTGCGGCGGGTCAAATCGGATTCAGCCGTCACTTGGACAGACTCCTGTTGAGGAAAAGATTGAGCGAGGCGCTCACCTTGGACCACTCCGCGAGCGTTGTGCTCAGGTCGACCTGCCCCTGGGCGGTGAGAAGATAGTATCGCCGTGGCCGGCCGCCGGTCGCGTCGATCTGCCATTCGGACGCGATGAGTCCGTTCCGCTCCAGCCGGTGCAGCATGGGGTAGATGCTGCCTTCCGCAACCGCGAGTCCGCACCGGTCCCGCAACGCGTCCAGAATGCCGAGGCCGTACTGGGGGGCCTCCTGTAAGAGACTCAGCGTCGCCAGTTCGACCAGCCCCTTCAGGAACTGGGAGTTTCGAGAGGCGTCAGGCCCGGGTAGTTTTGAATGTGATGACATCTTGCAATGCAAGGTGTCGTGCTGTGCAGCAGTTGTCAATCCGGCCTCGGGCTTCCGATCTTGTTACGCTGCCGGCGACCTGCGAGGTCCTTGGGAAGGAGTGCGCAGAGGAGGGGGCATTCGCGGCAGGGGCCAGGCGGCTACCCCGCGATGTCCGAGGATCGACACGAGGCGCACGCAGATTGTGTGGGTGTCGAATTCCGCACTTCATCCTGCCCCAATATCGCCGCGACAAGCTCCACCATACTGATCCGAGCGCCCTCGGGGAGGGCTGAAAAAGATCCTTGAGGAGAGCCGCATGAAGTCCCGCTTCATCCGCCGCCACGCCCGCTGCGCTGCAGCCTCCGTGTTGCTGCTTTCGGCGACCGGCGCAGCCGCACAGTCGCGGCTGGATCCTATGCCGGCCGCGTCGGCTTTCGAACACGCCCGGTCTCTATGCGAAGCAGACCAAGGACGGGCATGGGGTGTCAGCCTGTGTGGTCCGATGCTCGTCGCCGACCCGGCGACGCGAGCGTTCATCTCCAATATGGACGGCTTGGACGCGCCGCTTGAAAGGGACGGCGAGGTCTTCAAAGGACGCCTTCCCGATAGCGTGCCCATCGCCAATACCGCCGTGCGTTGGAACGGTCGCATCTGGACCATGCTGCTCTCGCCCTTGCCGAAGGAGGAGCCGGCGCTTTCCATCCTTCTGATGCACGAGGCCTGGCATCGCGTTCAGGATCAGATCGGTCTAGGGGCGATCAACGCTGACCAGCCCCAGCTCGCGACCGAAGCCGGGCGTGTGTCCTTGCGCCTTGAACTGCGGGCCCTGGCCACGGCCGTCGCTGCGACGGATTCGACTCAGAGAAACCTCGCCATCCGCGATGCCCTGACCTTCCGCGCCTGGCGCTACGCCCGGTTCCCCGAGGCGCAGGCGGCGGAGGACGCCATGGAGCGGCACGAGGGGCTCGCCGAATACTCCGGACGAATTCTGTCGCGCGACGATGAGATGATCCAACATTTGGCGGAACACCTCGGCCGTGGCGACAAGGTTCGAGAGTACGCACGATCTTTCGCCTATTATACGGGCCCGGCCTATGGCGTATTGCTCGATGGGGTCGCGCCCGATTGGAAGAAGACATGGGACCGACACGAGGGGCTGCCCTCGCGATTGGCGACGACCTTGGGCTTGGAGGTCCCGTCCGACGATGAGGCGTTCGCCGCAAGCGGTCTACGTTATGGGGCGGGCGCCATCCAGGCTGAGGAAGCCGCACGGGCGCTTGAGCAGTCGGTTCGGATCGCAACTCTGAGGGCCGCTCTGGTGGAAGGATCGGTGCTGATTGCGCCTGTGTCGGGCGCGAATTTCAGTTTCGATCCCAACCAGGTGACGCCGTTGCCGCCGGAGGGAACCGTGTATGGCGTCATTCGCGCAGCGGCGGACTGGGGTGTCCTGGAGGTCGACGACGCGGCGCTGCTTTCAACCGACTGGTCGAGACTGTCCGTCGAACACACCGGCGCGGTTCGCACAGAAGACGGCCTTAAAGGCAGGGGTTGGACGCTGACGCTTAGGGCCGGTTGGGAGCTGACTCCGGGGCGGCGCGGTGGCGACTGGACCATTGGGCGGCGGCCCTAAGATCGACTGCTTGGGCTTTGCGCGTCGACTTTTGTCCAACCGATAGCCAGCGCGACGCTCGCAAAATAGTTCTCGGTTTCATCCAGAGCGGCGGCGCCTACGCTATCGTTCGCATTGACCTCTCGATGGCCCGCGATCGCCGCCTAACGTCCGCTTTTCGCGGGAAATCCAAACGCTGAATTCCGCCATTTCCAGCCCGGCTGACTGTCCGGTTTCAGGCCCCGAAGTCGGCGGCGGAATCGCGCCCTAGAGTGTCTTGGCGGATTCTGGCGTAGGCGCGCCGCCGTGGTCGATCCTGAGAACTATTCAGCGACCGTCGGATGGGCTGCGGAGTCGGCATTCTGCCCACAGATCGGCTAGCCGCCATGGGGGGTAAGGACGGCGTCCCGCCTGACGCGCTGCGCCTGACTAGCCGTCAGGCGCGCGCCGCGCGGGAAGCTTGCTCGACCGGGACCGCGGGAGCCGAACGTGGCGAACCGAACCTCTTCAGGCTGAAGCATGGTGCGCGGATTGCCGTCGCGGCCCGTGTACCACATCTCGGTCCAGCCGGCCGGGGCGATATGGTCGTCCATCCAGCAGTCCAGGAAGGCGGCCGCCCCGACGAAACGCGGATCGCCGTAGCGACCGTCGGGAAAGGCGCTCGACGGCCGCCACGGACGCCCCAGGAAGACCGACTGGGGGGCGACGCCCCGATCCTTGGTCAGGCGACACTCATGAAAAACAAAGCCGAAGGCCTGGTCGATCGGCGTGCTGGGGGCGGTGATATAGCCTTCGACCGGATCGGCCGGCCGAAGCCTGGACCGGATCTCGCACCGTTCGAACCAGGCGCGCCCGCCGCCGAAGATGAAGTCATAGCTGCCGGCGATCAGGCAACGTTCGAACAGGGTCGCGCCGGCATCGGGGAACAGCGTGTCCTGGTAGCTGAGGATGTCGCAATCGACCACGGCCGCCCGGTCGGATCCCTTGTCCATCATCAGAGCCACGGCCTGGGGGCCTGCGCCATTGTGAGAATGAAGGCCGTTCGGCTTGGTCATCTCGGCCAGACCGTCGAAGGCGTTGTTGATCGTCAGCCGTTCGGCCCGGAAATCCGGAGCGCGGACGAACAGGGTCGGGGTCCGGAAGGTGCCCCACATCCGGCCGTCCGGCGCCGCCAGCCCTGACGCGGCCAGATGGTTGATCACCGACCCCGCCCGATCCTCGCCGATCAGATGGACGAAGGGTTTGTCGATGACGACCTGCTGATCCCATATCCCCCGACCGATCAGGATCCGGAAAGGTTTGCGCCCGTCGATGGGGGCGGCGGCGACGGCAGCCGATAGGCTGGGATAGGCGGGGACGCCGGGCGCCAGGTTCGTCTCATTCTTTCTGACCACGGCGTCATAGCCGCTGGGCGCGGCCCAGGCCCTTGTCGAGAGCGCCATGGGCAGGGCCGCCGCCGCCGTCAGGGCCTGGCGACGCGAGAAGGACAGGGTCATGGAGGCTCCGAATGGAAAAGAAGGCGCCGACCGGTAAACCGGCCGACGCCAATCCTCTGGAGGGAGAGGATTCCTAGAAGGTGTAGCGGACGCCGACGTTGTACTGCCGTCCGGTGTGCGAATAGACGTAGATGCTGTCGCGCGTGCTGTCGGTATATTGCTCGTTGAAGGCGTCGGTCAGGTTCAGCCCCTCGAACGTCACCTTGACGCGATCGTTCAAGGCATAGGAGGCCGAGGCGTCCACCGTCACGATCTCACGCACCCCGTCGACGTCATTGGTGCTGGTGCCGCTGGGCACCGCCGTCAGATAGCGGTCGCGATAGGCGGCCGAGACACGGGCGCTGAACCGGTCGTCCTCATAATAGAGGGTGGCGTTATAGGCGGTCTTCGACAGTCCGATCAGGTCGTTGTCGACGAAGCCGGTGGCCGAGCGGGACGAGATGTAGCTGATCTCCGAATCCACCAGGGTGAGGTTGAAGATGGCGCCCAGATTGTCGAACGGCCCGGGCAGGAAGCTGAACGGCTGCTGGTAGCTGATTTCGACGCCCTTCAGCGGACCGCCTTCGGTGTTCACCGGCTGGCTGAACAGGAAGACGTCGGTGGGCGAAACCCCCAGTCCATCCAGCAGGTCCAGAGGCAGGCCCGATTGGTTGAAGGGCTGGGAGATGCGCGACGTCTGAATATAGCTGTCGATGTCCTTGTAGAAGAGACCGACCGACAGCAGGGCTTCGGGCGCGAAATACCATTCGGCCGACAGGTCGTAGGTCGTCGCACGGATGGGATCCAGATACGGGTTGCCGGAACTGACGCTGAACACGCCTACCGTGCTCAGGCTGCCGCCGGGCGTGACGCTGCCCAGATTGGGCCGGGTCATCACCTTGGCCGCGCCGAAACGCACCAGGAAGTCTGGCGTGACCTCCGCCGTGATGTTCAGGGCCGGCAGGACGTCGTCATAATCACGATCAACGGTGGTCTGCTGTGCCGCGCCCGCGACCAGCTGATAGCCGGTCGAGCTCTGTTCGGTCTTTACATAGCGGACGCCGACGTCGCCCCGGATCGGCATGCCGCCGATCTCGGTATTGAAGTCCAGCTGCAGATAGGCGGCTGAGTCCTTTTCGGTGACGCTGCGGATATTGCCGCGCGCATTGCCGTTCGACGCGCCGCTGAGTTCGAACAGACCCGTGCCGCTGTAGATGTCGAAGAGGTCGGCGAAGGCGCTGAGATTCGGTGCGATCCAGCTAGTGATGGACCCGGCCGGCGCGTCCAGGTTGCGACCGAAGCCGCTGACAAGTTCGGTCAGGCTGGCCAGGGTCACCCCGGCGGGCAGTTGCGGCACAACGCCTTCGTTGACTCGCGCCAGCGCCCAGGAATCGAACTCGTATTCCTTGTAGTTTAGCCCGCCCTTCAGCGTCAGCGACGAGGTGAGATCGTAGCCGGCGTCGAACTGGGCCGTCTTGATCGTATTGGTCACCCCCTGCGGCCGCAGCCGGATTTCCGACCGCGCCGCCCCGAAATTATAGGCCAGCGGATCGGTGACGTCATAGCCGAAGCTGATCAGGGGCGCATTCCGGTTGCCGCGATAGTCGTATGAATAGTTGTCGGAATTTTCCCGGTTCAGGATGACCGTGGTCTGGATCGGATTGTCGAAATCGGACTTCGAATAGCCGACCAGCGCCTTGACCCGGAACCGGTCGCTGAAGTCATGTTCGAGGCTCAGCGTGCCCTGAGTATATTTGGTCTCAAGCTCGTCGTAGCGGGTCTCGGTCTCCACATCGACGTCGTCGAACAGGCCGTAGACCATGTCGCCGTTCGCATCGACGACGCCGTCGCGGACGATGATTTCAGGACGCCCGCCCTGCGAGGCGTTGCGGGCGAAGGAAAGGGCCTCCAGCCAGTTCTCCTGACGGGTCGCCTTGAAGTCGGAATAGAGCAGATCGAGGTTGATCAGGGTGTCTTCCTGCGGACGGAACTGGACCGATCCGGTCAGACCCAGACGTTCCTGATCATGCGTCAGCCGGCCGTAACGCGGGAAGCGCGGCGAATAGACATCGGCGTCACGCGCCTCTGCGAACGGCGACGCGACATTATATCCACCCGCCTCCGTCCCGTTCAGCCAGCCGCCGGAGCCGTGGCCTTCTTCCAGCAGCTGGCGCTTGGTGTAGGCGACGGAAACCAGGGCGCCCAACCGGCCGTCCATCCAGGTGTTGCTGGCCAGGGCCGCGAAACGCGGGTCCCACTTCCGCGACAGATCATTGTAACCGTACTGGCCCGACAGAACGAGATTGGCGCCGGAATAGTCGAACGGGCGGCCGGTCTGCAGATCGACCGTGGCGCCCAGCGAACCCTCCTCGGTCTCGGCGGAGGCGGTCTTACGCACCGTGATGCTGTTGAACAGCTCGGAGGCGAAGACGTTGAAGTCAAAGGCGCGATTGCGGTTGGCGCCGCCCGAGCTGTCGGTGCCCGACGCCGTGCTCTGCCCCTCGACGCCGTTGATGCGGACACGGGTGAATTGAGGCCCCAGGCCCCGCACCGTGATCTGGCGTCCTTCCCCGGCGTCGCGGGCGATGGAGACGCCGGGAATCCGTTGGATCGATTCCGCCAGGTTGGCGTCGGGGAAGTCGGCCATGTCTTCGGCCTTGATCACATCGACGACGCCGTTTGCCCGGCGCTTGGTGCTCAGGGCGCTGCTCAGCGAGGCGCGGAAACCGGTTACCACAATGGTTTCAACTTCGGCCGTCTGGTCTTCGACCTCGCTTCCCTGGGCCGCGCTCTGGGGCCGGACGGCGCCGGCGGCGAGAACCGCCGTTCGTCCGTCGTTCGACGCCACCACCAGATTGCTGCCCTGAAGCAGACGGCCCAGTCCCTGATCGACCGAATAGGCGCCTTGGACGGCGGCCGTCCGTTGGCCGGCGACCGCGTCCGTCGAGGCCAGGATCTGCAGATCCGCCTGACGTGCGAAGGCGGGCACGCCGGTCGACGCCGGCTGGGCCGGAATATTGAACTGTCGCGCTTGCGCCTGCACGGCGCCGGCGCTGGCCAGAGCCAGCGTGCTGACGGCGATCATCATTGACGCCTTGGCGCCTTCGTACCGCGAAATGGGCATGCGGCGGCCCTCCCTTCTGTTTCCTGGTTCCCGGACCCTTCTGACGAGGGTTCCGAAGACTCGATGTCCGACCGCCGACTTTCCGTCGCCGGAGCGAAAATAATCAGTCCGGCCCTCCCAGCATGATCACGCCGTCCGAGGTTTGAACGCGGACGCCATGGGCCACGGCGACAGCGGCGGCGAAGCTTTCCGGCTCGTTGGTGCGGAACCAACCGATGACGGTTCGCCGCTCCAGATCGGGATCGACGACCACGATCTTGCGACTGTTGTAGCGATTGAATTCGGCGACCGCCGCAGCGACGGTGTCGCCGTCGAGCACGATGCCGCCTTCGCGCCACGACAGGGCGCGATCCATTTCCAACGGCCGCTTGACCGGGCGGGACGCTCCCCCGTCGTCGCTGACGAAGACCTGTTCACCGGCGGAGACCCTGCGACGGGCGCTTGCGCCCGATTTGCCGGTCCAGACCTCGACCACCCCTTCAGTCACCATGACCTCGGCGCCCACGGCCTTGCGCCGCACGGCGAAGGCGGTTCCGATCGCCTGAATACGAACGGGCCCCGCGGCGACGATGAACGGGCGGGCCCGATCCTTGGCCACCTGGAACCAGGCCTCTCCACGATCCAGCTTCACCCTGCGCACCGACGTCTCGAAGTTCACTTCGACGGTCGTATCCGTATTGATCGCCGCCATGGAGCCGTCGTCCAGCGGGACGCGGCGAATTTCCCCGACCTGGGTGCGGTACAACTGACGCGACAACAGGGGCGTCAGGACGACCCCCGCGACGCCGGCCGCCGCGAGCCCCAGACCGCCCAACAAGATGCGTCGGTCCAGTTGCGGGCGCGGCGTTCGGGCTTGTGACGCTTCGACCGGCGCCACGAGCAGGCTCAAGGCCGCTCTCGCGCGCCACAAGGCTCCCTGCCGCCGGACATCGTCGTCCAGCCAGTCGTCGAGCGCGGCCTGCTCGCCGACCGTCATCGGCCCGGCGTCCAGCCGAGCGGCCCAACGTGCTGCGATCTCTTCAATTTCGGACGGAGTGTCGCGGATCATGCGCGACGCTCTTCGGCGGCGTCTGCCCGCCCCTTGGTTTCGTCCTGAGCCAGGGCGGCGAGCAAGACCTTAAGCCCCCGACTGGCTTCGTTCTCCACCACATTCTCGGTCACGCCCAGCCGGGCCGCGATCTCGCGCTGCGAAAGGCCCAGTATCCGCCGCATCTCAAAGATGCGCCGGCTGCGTTCGGGCAAGGTGGCGACGATCTTCATGACGCGTTCGAGTTCCTTGCGTCCCCCGGCGATACGTTCGGGCGACGGCTCGTCCCATTCGATGCGCAGGGCGTCCAGTTCCGTCACGGCGTCGATCCTGACGATCCGAGCTCGACGCATCTGTTCCAGCACGATCGAACGCGCGGTCTGGAAGAAATAGGCGCGCGGGCTTTCGATCCGCTCCACCTCCTTCAGGTTGGCCAGTCGGCAATAGGCTTCCTGGACGACGTCATCGACGTCGTTGGATGTCACAAGCGAACGCTTCAGCCAGACGCGAACATCCCGCTCATGAGGCAGCACCTGCTGCGCCAGCCACCGCACCCGCGCCTGCTCAGATTCCACTCCGCCCGATGCCAATGCTCTCCCCCTTCAGGAGGACGATGAGTGAAGACGGACTTTCCGTCAAAGCCATGCGGTGAGGTCCAGAAAGTCTCTGCCGACGGTGGACCCGCGTCTGACTGTCGCCATTATCCCTGCGTGCCCTGACGCAGCGGGTGGAGGTCATCAGCAAGACCGAGGCGCGCGTCATCGGCTCACGAACCGAGCTTCTGCGGGCCTTGGCGTCTGGAGATGGTGGGAGTTACGCCGCCGCTGGCGGAGTTCTCGGTTTCAAACCGAAATGGCGCACCCGACAGGATTCGAACCTGTGACCCCTGCCTTCGGAGGGCAGTACTCTATCCAGCTGAGCTACGGGTGCGTGGTCGGCGAGACGCCGAAGAGGCCGCTTACAGCAAGCGGCGGGCGGTCTCAATCCCGAATACGCGCAAGATGGTCGGATGAGCGCGCAACGCGCGCGCTCGCCCGGCCTCAAGCAGCGCGAAGCGCGGTAGGCCCCCCGAAGAAAGCAATAGGGCGCGCACGCCCTATTGCGCGGTCATGCCGCCGTCGATCTTGAACTCGGACCCGGTGACGAATTTGGACTCGTCGGAGGCGAGGTAGAGGACGCAGTAGGCGACGTCGTCGGGTTCGCCGATCCGCTTCAGCGGGATGCCGCGGGTGAGGCGTTCGTGGGCCTTGGCCTCGTCGCCGCCGGCCATGGCGATGAAGGGGTCGAGGATCGGGGTCTTGATGAAGACCGGATGGACCGAGTTGCAGCGCACGTTCCAGTCGGCCTTGGCCGCCTCGAGCGCCAGGGTCTTGGTGTACATCCAGACGGCGGCCTTGGTGGCGTTATAGGCGCCCATGCCGGGGGCGGCGACCAGGCCCGCGATGGACGAGATATTGATGATCGAGGCCGGGGCGGCGGCGCGCAGGTGCGGCATGGCGTATTTGGCGCCCAGCATGATCGAGCGCAGATTGATCTCGTACTGACGCTGCCAGTTGTCGACCGTGTCCTGTTCGACGAAGGCCAGGGGGCCGCCGACGCCGGCGTTGTTGACCAGGACCGACAGGCCGCCCAGGTCGGCGGAGGGGCGCCCGCAAAACAGGAGACAATAGGTGTAGGCCTCCCACTCCGGGGGGGAACGGCGGCGACGCGGCCGCCGTCGATGTCGGTCAGGGCCAGGCGGGCGCCCTCGCGGGCCATCATGAAGGCCATGGCCTCGCCCAGGCCGCCGGCGGCGCCGGTGATCAGGGCGGTCTTGCCGGCGACGCGGCCGGGACGGGCGGAGGGACTCACGAGACCCCCCTGGCGGCGACGTCGTCGATGAACCGCGCCAGGGTCACGTCCTTGTCCGTCACCCCGCCGGCGTCATGGGTGGTCAGCAGCACCTCGACCCGGTCGTAGACGTTCGACCATTCGGGATGGTGATCCATCTTGTCCGCCATCAGGGCGACGCGGGTCATGAAGCCGAAGGCGTCGTTGAAGTCGTCGAACTTGAGCGAGCGCGCGATCGCCGGGCGGTCGCCGTCGGCGGCGCGCCAGTCGGGCAGGGTTTCGAGCGCTTTCGCAACCTCGATGCGGACGTCGGTCATGGAGCTTCCTCTTTTTTCCAAGGCGTAGGGCGTTTGAGAAGGCGCCGCAAGCCTGCCGCCGGCGCCGCGATATGACCTCGAAATGGTCGCGGAACGCAGGGCGAAGCTTGGGCGTTGTTCATGACCGCAAAGCTTCGCTGCGGCCGTTGGATATGGACAAGAGGATGATGGACAATCTGTGGATCGCCGCCCTCGATCCGGCCGACCGCAAGCGGATCGAACCCCATCTGGAGGCACGCGAGGTCGCGCGCGGCCAGATGCTGTACGACGCCGGCGAGGCGGTCGATCAGGTCTGGTTCCCGATCAAGGGGGTGGTGTCGCTGATGACCGTCCTGCCCGACGACAAGATGGTCGAGACCGCCGCCATCGGCCGCGAGGGCCTGGTCGGCGTGACCTGCGGCCCGTTCAACGCCCGGGCGGCCAGCCGCGCGATATCCCAGGGCGACGGCGTCGCCGCCTGCTGTTCCGCCGCCGTCTTCGGCGAGGCGCTGGATGCGAGCGAAAGCCTGCGCCAGGCCCTGTCGCGCTTCACCGAAGGCCTGATGGCCCAGGTGCAGCAGGCCGCCGCCTGCAACGCCCAGCACCGGCTGGACGAGCGGCTGGCGCGCTGGCTGTTGATGCTGCACGACCGGGCCGAGGACGACCGCGTCGATCTGACCCAGGCCGACATCGCCGGCATGCTGGGCGTGCGGCGCGCAACCGTGTCCGAGGTCGGGACCGTGCTGGAGGGCAAGAAGCTGATCCAGCGCGGGCGGGGCTGGGTCAAGGTTCTGGATCGGGACGGCCTGGAGGCGGCCTCGTGCGGTTGCTATGGCCTGATGCGCGAGGTCATGAAGGACCTGCAGCTGCCTCAGCCGGAAGCCGGGCCGGATGGCGCCTGAGGTTCGGGTGTCGGACTTCTGGGTGACGCAAGCGCCGCGACGCGCTAGACCGCGCGCATGACTGACGCCTCCTCCCATGGCCCGCATTCGTCGGGCGACCGTTCCTCCTTCGGCTTCCGCGACGTGGACGCGCGCGAGAAGGTGAAGATGGTGCGCGGGGTCTTCGATTCCGTCGCCTCCAGCTATGACGTGATGAACGACCTGATGAGCGTCGGCGTCCACCGCGTCTGGAAGGACATCGCCGCCGCCAAGCTGAATCCCCGGCCCGGCGAGACCATTCTGGACGTGGCCGGCGGCACCGGCGACATGGCCCGGCGCTATTCGAAGATGGCGCGCGCGGCCCAGGAGCGGCGGGGCGGGGACGACGCCAATGTCATCGTGCTGGACTACAACGCCGAGATGATCCTGGCCGGGGTGCACAAGGGCGGCGAGCCGGAAATGAGCTGGTCGGTCGGGGACGCGATGAACCTGCCCCTGCCGGACGCCTCGGTCGACGCCTATTCGATCAGTTTCGGCATCCGCAACGTGGCCCATATCGACAAGGCCCTGGCTGAGGCGCGGCGCGTGCTGAAGCCGGGCGGCCGGTTCCTGTGCCTGGAGTTCTCGCGCCCGACGACCGGGCCAGTGCGTAAGCTCTATGACGCCTGGTCCTTCCACGCCATTCCGCGCATCGGCGGCTGGGTGGCCAAGGATCGTGACTCCTATCAGTATCTGGTCGAGAGCATCCGCCGCTTCCCCGACCAGACGGCCTTCAAGGGCCTGATCGAGGACGCCGGGTTCAAGCGCGTCTCGGTGACCAATCTGTCGGGCGGGATCGCCGCCATCCATCACGGGTGGGCGATCTGACCCGAGTCTATCGCACGGCCCCGCCGCCGCCCGCGACCGTGGCGGTGCACAATCCCGTGGCGGCCTTTCTGCGCCTGCTGGGCTGGCTGTGGGTTCTGGCGCGTCACGACGCCCTGATCCCGCGCGAGGCCAATCCCCTGTTGCCCGTCTGGGCCCGACCCTTCGCCCGCGCGGTGCAGATGCTGTCCGGCCGCGATGGACGCCAGGGCCGGCCGGGCCAGAGACTGGGCAAGGCCTTCGAACATCTGGGGCCGGTGGCGATCAAGCTGGGTCAGGTCCTGGCCACCCGCGCCGACATCTTCGGCCTGCAGTTCGCGCGCGATCTGGGCCGGCTGAAAGACGCCCTGCCGCCGTTTTCGATCGAGGAGGCGCGGCGCGAGATCGAGAAGTCGCTGGGCCGGTCGGTCGAAAGCCTGTTCATCGACCTGAGCCCGCCGGTCGCCGCCGCCTCCCTGGCCCAGGCGCACCGCGCGACCCTGGCGGACGGCCGGGCGGTGGCGGTCAAGGTGCTGCGGCCGGGGGTCGAGCGCCGGGTCGCCGACGGGCTGGACGCCATGCGGCTGGGCGCCGCCCTTGTGTACCGGCTGGTTCCCCTGTCGCGCCGGCTGGAGCCCCAGGCCTTCGTCGAGACCATCGCCAATTCGATGGACCTGGAGCTGGACATGCGGCTGGAAGCGGCGGCGGCCAGCGAAATGGCCGATGTCCTGGCCAAGGACGGCTATATGTCCGCCCCCGCCGTCATCTGGGACGGGGTGGGCAAGCGGGTGCTGACGCTGGAATGGGCCAAGGGCGTGCCCATGACCGACCCGGCCCTGGCGGACCTGCCGGGCCTCGACACCGATCTGCTGGCCGACAATGTGGTGCGCGCCTTCCTGGTTCAGGCCCTGGACCACGGGGTGTTTCACGCCGACCTGCACGAGGGCAATCTGTTCGCCAGCGCCCCGGCGCACCTGACCGCCATCGACTTCGGCATCGTCGGGCGGCTGGGTCCGGCCGAGCGGCGCTATCTGGCCGAAATCCTGTGGGGCTTCATCAGCCGCGACTACGACCGGATCGCCCGGGTCCATTTCGAGGCCGGCTATGTGCCGCCGCATCACTCGGTCGAGACCTTCGCCCAGGCCCTGCGCGCGGTGGGCGAGCCGGTGATCGGCCGCGCCGCCAGCCAGGTGTCGATGGGCCGGCTGCTGGGTCAGTTGTTCGAGATCACGGCCCTGTTCGACATGCGGCTGAGGCCCGAACTGATCCTGCTGCAAAAGACCATGGTCTCGGTCGAGGGGGTGGCGCGCCGGCTGCAGCCGGACCACGACCTGTGGAAGGCCGCCCAGCCGGTGGTCGAACGCTGGATCCGCCGCGAGCTGGGGCCCCAGGCCCAGGCGCGCGACGCCCTGAACGAGATGATCGCGGCGGCCCGCGCCATCTCGCGTCTGGTGCAGGAGCCGCCGCGTCCGGCGGCCGTGGTCATCGAAAAGTCGGGAACTCCCGCTTGGGTGGCGGCTTCAATCACGGTCGCGGTCGTCGCGGCCCTGACGGCCCTGGGTCTTTCTCTGTGGCCCTATCTGCACTGACCGGAGCCTTCGCATGAAGACCAGCCTGATCAAGACGGTTCTCGCCGCAGCCCTGTTGGCGCCCCCCCTGTTTGCTGCGCCCTCGGCGGCCCTGGCCCAGGCGGCCGCCGGCTCGGTGCCCAACGCCTTCGACGCCGCCCCCGCGCCCGCCCCCGCCCCTGTACAGGCCCCGGCTCCTACTGCGGCCCAGGCGCCGGACATCGCCCGGGCCGAGGCGGCCCTGCGCGGCGTGATCGCGGCGGTTCAGGGCGCCGGCTTCGACTATTCGGTCTTCACCACCGATCTGGCGACCCGGATGCGGCAGCTGTCGCCTGAGATCAGCCCCCTGATCAAGAGCTTCGGCGCCGTCCGCACGGTCGAGTTCCAGAAGGCCGAAGGCGACGCCCAGCTGTTCCGCGTCACCTTCGACAACAAGGTGACCGAGTGGATGATCCTGTTCGATCCCGAGGACCGGATCGCCGGCCTGAGGTTCAGACCCGTCGAAGGCTGATGCGAAGGCCTGGGGGCCATCCTAAGGCCAAGCTGATGCGCTAAGCCCTGGAATGACGGCGCTTTTCCCGTCCTCTGGGGTGTCAGACATGAAATATTCCGTCGCCGGCCTCGGCATGATGGCCCTTCTCTGCGCCTGCGCGAGCGGCCCCGCCGGTCATCCGGGCGGCCCCGAAGGCGGCCCGCCGCCGCAGCGGTCCGAGATCTTCGTCAGCCCCTATGGCGAGCTGTTCGTGTCGGGACCGGGCGAGCCCTATCCGGTCGCGGCCTGGTTCGCCGACGCCGACGCCGACGGCGACGGCCGACTGACCGCCGAAGAGTTCGCCGCCGACGGCCGGCGCTGGTTCGGGACCCTGGACCAGGACGGCGACGGGGTGGTCGGGCCGTCGGAAATCTTCGCCTATGAACGGCTGGTCGATTCCACCTTCGCCGCCATCGGCGGGGGAATGGGCGGCGCGCCGGGTGGTGGTCGGGGCGCCGGTCGAAGGGGGCCGCCCGGCGGCGGCCAGATGAACCTGAACGGCGACCAGCAGGACCCCATGGGGGGCATGGGCGGTCAGCAAGGCGGTATGGGGGGCGGTCAGGAAGGCGCCGCCGCCCCGTCCAAGCCGCGCGCCCAGCCCTATCGCGGCGGGACCGAGCGTCTGGCCCGCGCCGGTCTGCTGTCCGTTCCCCAGCCGGTGCGGGCGGCCGACCGCAACGCCGACCAGAAGATCACGCCCGAGGAATGGACGGCGACCGGCGAGCGCTGGTTCGTCCTGCTGGACCAGGATCACGACGGGATGCTGACCCTCGAAAGCCTGCCCAAGACGGCGGTTCAGGGCGGACGCGGCCAGATGCGAGGCGGCGGGCGCCCCCCGCGCTGACGCTCGATCAGGCCGTGGCCGGCGGCGGCGCGTCGTCGTCGGGAACCGGCCCGGTCTGGTGATAAAGCCGGGCGGCGGCGTAGCAGGGCGCCAGTGTGCAGGTCTTCATCACCACGCGGGCGGTGAAGACGCCGTCCGCCGCCGGCCGGATGTTGATGACGGGGGCCGAGTCGGGAAGGGTGTCGCGCTCGATGATTTTTCCGGACGGATCCAGCAGCTCCAGGTCCAGGTCGGAGCATTCGTTGTCGCACGCGCCTAGGATCCGATAGGTCTCCCCCCGTTTCAAGGTCAGGCGCCAGGCCTGGACCTCGGTCGGCTGCATGGCGTTTATGGAGTCCTGAACGCCGACGACGGGCGAAAAGCCCTTGGCCAGTTCCTTTGCGGCGTCGTTCAGATAGTTGAGCGCCACACTGCGATACTCCCTGCGTTGCGCCTCGGTCAGGGAGATCTGGGGCGTCGCGGCGATGATCGCCTTGTCCTGTTCGGACGGCGCCGGGACGGCGGCCGCCGCCGCAGGGACAGGATCGGCGGCGTCGTCGCGCGCCGCGCTCTGGTCGCCGGGGGAACAGGCGGCGAGGCCGCCCGCCGTCAGAATCAATCCCAAGCTCATCGCCTGAAGCCGCCGCATCTCGATCTCCATCAACCGTCACCGTGGACAAGGACAACGAGGCGGCGGGCGGGCCGTTCCCGGCCTTTCGCGCAGGGCTCAGTCGTCGCGCGCGGGACGGCCCCGGCCGCTCTTGATCGCCGAACGGGTCGTCTTGGCCTTCAGCCGGCGTTCCTTGGAGGCCTTGGTCGGGCGGGTGGGGACGCGGAAGACCGGGCGGATCGAGGCCTCGTCCACCAGGGCCTGAAGCCGTTCCATCGCGTCGGCGCGGTTGCGCTCTTGGGTGCGGTGGCGGACGGCGGTGATCAGGATCACCCCCTCCAGCGTCAGCCGACTGCCGGCCAGCTTCATCAGCCGCGCCTTGACCGGCTCGGTCAGGGAGGGGGAGTTCTTGACGTCGAACCGCATCTGGACGGCGGTCGAGACCTTGTTGACGTTCTGGCCGCCCGGTCCGCCGGCGCGGTAGAAGTGGAACTCCAGCTCGTCCTCGGGGATCGTGGTCATGTCGCCGCCCTGCGCGCCTTGACCACGGCCTGGTCCAGGGCCTGGAGGAACCGCGAGCGGTCGGCGGCCGAGAAGGGCGGCGGGCCCGAGGTGGCCACGCCCATGGACCGCAGATGCTCGCCCACCATCCGCCCGGCCAGGGCCGAGCCTATGGAGTCCGGGGTGAAGGGCTGGCCGTTGGACTTCAGCGCCTGGGCGCCGGCCTTCAGACAGCGGTCGGCCAGGGGGATGTCGGCGGTGATGACCACATCGCCTACGCCCGCCCGTTCGGCGATCCAGTCGTCGGCGATGTCGGGGCCGGCGTCCACCACCACCTGCTCGATCAGGGCCTCGCGCGGGACCTGCATCCAGCCGTTGGAGACCACATAGGTCTTCAGCCCATAGCGCCGCGCGACGCGATAGACCTCCTCCTTCACCGGGCAGGCGTCGGCGTCGATGTAGAGGGCGGTCGGCATGGGCCTGACCTAGCGCGGACGGGGGCGGGTCGTCGAGGGCGGGGGAGTAAGAGGCGTCGAGGGCGGAATGGCGGGGCGAAATGGCGGTCGGGGAAGTTGGCAGGGGCTGGAAAGCAGACATCGCCGCGTTCATGGTGGCGGCATGAGCCAGAAGCCTGACTACATGCGCCTCACGGAAGCGGACCGCGATTGGCTCGAAAACGCGAGAGCATGGGTGAAGGAGCATTTCACCGACGAGGTTGAGGAAAAATACGCCCCGGTCCCGGGAAAACTCCGTGTCATCGACGCCATACTCGTCAATGGCTGGGTCGCTTCCAACGAGACATGGAAACTTCAAGCCCTGGGCGCTGCGTTCGGCGATGCGCTGGGACAGGAGCTTGTACTCGACTGGGTGTCTGTGGAAGATGAAATTGGCGCAACGGCAGCACTGAACTGGCCAGGCACTTCCATACTAAGCTTTCCTCTGACAGCGATTTCGAAGCGAGTTGAGCGCACGGAGAAGGTGGACGTCTTCGTTCTGTTCGACGAAGCATGCGCGAAATTGCGCGAGATGGCCTTTTCCGGGCGGGTCGCCTGATTTGCGCCGGTCTTGCGGAGGCACCCCCTTCGTCACGGCGCGGAAGGCGCGCCGCGTTGCGTCCTCCAGAGGGGAGACGGGGTTGATGGACGTTAGGCCGCTGGCCTCTTCTCTTTCGTCATTCCGGGCGAAGGGCCGCTTGGCCCGAAGACCCGGAACCCAGCGGCGCGCGTGAGCGCGAACCTGTCGCGGACTCGCTGGTACAGCATTGTGCGGAGGATGGATTTCGCCTGCGGCGCCTCCCCCGGTCCCGCTTCGCGGGCCGGAGGATGACGAGGGGTTCCGGGTCTCCGCTGCGCTGCGCCCGGAATGACGAAAGAAGGGTGGGCCACCCCCTCCGTCACGGCGCGGCTCGCTATCTCGCCGCCGGGCTGGGAGGCGTAGGGAAACGCAGCGCTTGCCTAAATGTAACAGGGCTTATATATCGGCCTCATGTCCTCGACCGCTCCCACCCTCGGCACGCTGATGCGCAGCCTGATCGACCTGCTCGACGGGGAGGTGGAGGCCGCCTATGCCGAGGCCGGATTGGCGTGGCGGCCGCGCTATACGCCGGTGCTGCGCGCCCTGAGGCGGCTGGGGCCGGCCTCGATCAAGATCATCGCGCGCGAGGCGGGGGTCAGCCATTCGGCGGCCAGCCAGACGGTGTCGCAGATGGCGCGCGAGGGGCTGGTCGCCCTGACGCCCGGCGCCGATGCGCGCGAGCGGATCGTGGTGCTGACGCCGGCGACCGAGGCCATGATCCCGGCCCTGGAACGCCAGCAGGCCGCGACCAACGCCGCCGCTGCGGAACTGGACGCCGAACTTTCAACGCCCCTGACCGAGGTGCTGCGCGAGGCCGTCGACGCCCTGCACCGCCGCCCCTTTGGCGCGCGCATCGCCGATGCCGCCAAGACCCGAACTGAACCGGCGTGACGATCGACGCCCGAGGAGCTTCCATGCGTTCGACCCTGTTTTCCGTCGCCGGCGCGGCGCGTATCCTGACGGCCGGTCAGGGGGTCCGCCCCCTGGAGCTGGGCGAGCGGCGGTTCCTGCATCCGGGGCCTTTACGCTGGCTGCGGGCGCTGGGCTGGGCCGTGGCCCTGTTCTTCCTGGTCGCCCTGGCCGCCCTGCCGACGATCGAGGCTCTGGGCCGGCTGGCGCCGCAGAACGGCGCCGTCCAGTTGGCGGCCAATCTGGCCGGCGTCCTCGTAGCGCTGGCCGTCTACGCCCTGGCGGTGTGGCTGGCCGAGGGACGCAGGCCGTCGGAGATCGCGCTGAAACCCATGCTGCCGGAACTGGGCGTCGGCCTGCTGATCGGGGCGGCGATGTTCGCCGCCGTGATGGGGATCATGGCCGGGTTCGACCTCTATGAGATCCGCAGCCTGGGGGCCGCCTCGGTCTGGACCGCCGCCGGGCGCGCGGTCCAGTCGGGCGTGGTCGAGGAGATCATGATCCGCGCCATACTGCTGCGTCTGGTGTGGCGGGCCTTCGGGCCGTGGATCGCCTTCGCCGTCTCGGCCGCCCTGTTCGGGTTCGGCCATATCGCCAATCCCAACGCCACCGTGTTCGCGGCGATCTGCATCGCCCTGGAGGCCGGGATCATGCTGGGCGCCTTCTATGCCCTGACCGGCCGGGTGTGGGTGTCGATCGGGGTTCACGCGGCCTGGAACTTCACCCAGGGCTATCTGTTCGGGGCGGCTGTCAGCGGCGGGGACTTCGGGCCGGCCATCGCCAGCAGCACGGCGCGTCCGGGCCTGCCCGAATGGTTGACCGGCGGCGCCTTTGGCCCCGAGGCCTCGCTGCCGGCCCTGGTCGTCTGCACCGCCGTCGGGTTGGCGGTGATGGTCCTGGCCTGGCGCGCCGGGCATTTCGCGAAACGCCCGTAACCGACAGCCGTCGGGATGACGGGGCGGAGAATTGAAAAAGGGCGGAGCCTTGCGGTCCCGCCCTCTTCGTTCCGGCTCTAGACGGCCGTCAGTT